>JAUNCI010000013.1 GCA_030526665.1 Eubacteriales bacterium | reverse complement strand
ATAATTGCTAAATAAATTTCTTTTATAAAAGCAGAAGAGTTAAAACAGATAGCAGCGTTTGTAAAAATGCGTCTAATCATGACGGATTTTTACGAACGCTTTTTCTTTACTTGGGTAATTCTGCAAATTAAAATATACATATAATATTTCTTTGAGAGCGATTTCATTTCTGTATATTTTCATAAAGAGGAACCTTGCTGGTTTTTTTAGATCAGTTATTAATTGTGAATCTTGTCAGAGATTACGAAAATTTTTACAGAGAGGAATCATATTATGACAAAAAATTATTCGGTATTTGTGGATGAACTTAGAACTGCAATTATTCGTGAAACGGGTATACCGCAGGAGCGTATTTATTTCGAGGCAAAAGGGAGCGGCAGACATACTCCGAATGGGGATCGATTGTTTATAGAGTGTGCAGTATCTGAAGGAACCAAAGAAATTTGCGGTATTTTTACGCAGGAACTATTTCGTTGTTTTCATGACCGCTGTGATGTGAATGAATTGGCCGTTGAAGTGGCTCGTGAGATTGAAAGCGTCAGAAACGCAGGATATTTTGAAAATACAAAAAAGTTGGAATCATACAATAAAGCGAAAGATCAGATGGTGATTCGTATGTTGAATCTGGATGAACACTATGAGGAACTCAGAGATGCGATTTATCGAGTGGTGGGAGATATGGCGCTGGTATTGTATATGCAGCTTGGTGAGAGTAACGGGCGTATTACGAGTGTAAAAATAAAGAAGAATCATGCACGTTTATGGAAAATGAATGAGGATGATGTGTTCGAATATGGTTTACACAATATGCTGAAAATGACAGAACCCAGAATATTTCTATGGGATAAGCTTCTGGAAGATTTGTACTATCCGGGAGAAGCATTTCTGGAAAAGGATTTTCAAATGGACTTCGCGCAAAGTGCAATGGGTGTATGTTTAAGCACTGCAGATCGTATCAATGGAGCGGCTATGATTTTTCTTCCGGGCATAGCACAGAGACTGGGGGAACTGATGGGGGATGATTATTACCTGGTATTCACCAGCGTTCATGAAGTAATGATTCATCCGGTTACTTATGCAGAACCATCGGAATTAAAGAGAGTACTGAAGGACACGGTTGATGAAGCGACACCGGAGGAGGATTTCCTGACGTATCAGATCTACCGGTATGATAGAGGACAGGATTTATTTACCTGTGTGAGTGTATAGCGTAATATGCATTTACCATTATGTGTCTGTTTTGGTAAAAAATAAGAAGGTGCAAAAAGCACCTTCTTAAAGTATTAACCAAGTATTGCTGAGTCATTTGTAAACTGTTCACCGCTTGCAATTTCAAACTGATCAAGAAGATCGCGGACGGTCAGTTTTTTCTTTTCTTCGCCTTTGATGTCGAGAATGATTTTTCCATTCATCATCATGATCAGACGATTACCATGTGCGATAGCATCTTTCATGTTATGCGTAATCATGAGTGTGGTGAGCTGATCGCGATTTACGATGCGGTCCGTTGTTTCCAGAACCTTTGCAGCTGTTTTCGGATCAAGTGCGGCAGTATGTTCATCGAGCAGTAAAAGCTTCGGTTTTTTTAAGGTTGCCATTAGCAGTGTCAAAGCCTGACGCTGACCTCCGGAAAGAAGACCTACTTTAGAAGTGAGACGATTTTCCAGTCCCAAATCCAGAATTTTGAGAAGTTCAAAGTATTCTTCACGTTCAGCGGAAGTGATGCCGGATCTTAATGATCGGAATTTGCCACGACGTTTTGCAAGTGCGAGATTTTCTTCAATACCCATTGTAGCAGCAGTACCTGTCATTGGATCCTGGAAAACACGGCCCAGATAAATGGCACGTTTATGTTCCGGCAGACGAGTAACATCAATTCCATCGATATGAATGCTTCCTTCGTCTACAAGCCAGGTTCCGGCAACGGCATTTAACAGAGTGGATTTTCCGGCTCCGTTTCCACCGATTACAGTTACAAAATCTCCATCCTCCAATGTAAGGGAGACACCATCTAAAGCAGTTTTTTCATTGATGGTACCTGGATTAAATGTTTTATAAATGTTCTTTACTTCCAGCATTAGTTGTTACCTCCTCTTTTCACCGGTTTTGAGAAATGCTTAGCTTTCCAATATGGTGCAGCAAGGAAGAGTGCTACAACAAGAGCGGACAGAAGCTTCAGCAGGTCTGTATCGATTCCAAGCCAGATTACGGTCTGAAGAACAAGGTAGTAGAGAATAGAACCAAATACTACGGCGAGAAGTTTCAGTGCAAAATTTCTGAAAATCTTGCTGAAGATTGCTTCACCGATGATTACAGCAGCAAGTCCGATTACGATAGCACCACGTCCCATATTGATATCAGCAAAACCCTGATACTGAGCCAGCAAGGCACTTGAGAGAGCTACGAGACCGTTTGAAAGCATGAGTCCTAATACTTTGTTACGATTTGTGTTGATTCCCTGTGCACGAGACATGTTTGGATTGCAGCCTGTTGCACGAAGGGAGCAGCCAAGTTCTGTTCCGAAAAACCAATATAAAATAGCAATCAGTACAAGACAGATAACTGCAACAACAAAGATAGAATTCTGATAGAATGGTACATCTTTGCAATAGCGAAGAGAAACCAGAAGTTTATATTTGTTTACATTGATTGCCTGATTGGCTTTTCCCATAATTTTCAGATTGACAGAATATAAGGATAATTGTGTCAGAATTCCGGCAAGTATGGCTGGAATTCCCATAAGTGTATGAAATACACCGGTGACAAATCCGGCAATCATACCTGCGAGAATAGCAACGAGTAAAGATGGAATGATGCCATATCCGGATGTCATCATCATGATGCATACAGCACCACCGGTACACATGGTTCCATCAACAGTCAAATCGGCGATATCGAGTATTCGGAATGTGATATACACACCAATCGCCATAATTCCCCAGATTAAACCCTGGGCAATAGCGCCTGGAAAGGCATTGAGTAGGCTTGAGATTGTCATTTTTTGTTTTCTCCTTAACGCACAGAAACAGCGAGAAAGAAAACTCTCCCGCTGCCTGTATTGTATTTTTGTATAGATTAAATCTTTAGATATGAATCGAAAAAGAAAATCAAATTTTTATTCTGTTTCGATTGCTTCATATCCTTCCGGAATTTCAAGACCAAGTGCTTCACAGTTCTGTGGATTGTATTTTTTTGTTACCTGTGGAGCAAATTCTACAGGCATTTCAGAAATGTCTTCACCGTCTTTGAGAATTTTTGCTGCCATTTTACCGGTTGTATATCCAAGGTCATAGTAGCTGATGGAAAGTGTAGCAACACCACAGCCTGCACAGATTCCTTCTTCACCTGTAACAACAGGAACGCCTGCAGGTTCGCAAATGTTATCAATGATTTCTGTATTGGAAGCAGCAGTGTTATCTGTTGGGATATAGATTACATCACTGTTTTCAGCTGCGGATGTACAAACAGCTGAGATATCGTTGGAATCAGAGAAAGCATAGTATTCACATGTTTTTCCGAGTTCTTCCAGATAACCTTTTACTGTATCTACCTGGTACTGTGAGTTAGGTTCTGCAGAACAATACAAAAGAGCAATTGTTTTGGAATCCGGGAAAAGTTCGTTAATCATTTCTGCCTGCTGATCGAGTGGAGCAAGGTCAGATGTTCCTGAGATATTTCCACCTACAGTTCCTGTCCAATCTGAAATTTCAAGAGCTGTTGCATAGTCAGTAATAGATGTTCCGAGAATCGGAATATCAGCTGTTCCGGAAGCAGCTGCCTGAAGTGGAGCAGTAGCGTTTGCAAGAATTAAATCAACTTCTTCAGATGTGAAACCGTTGATGATCGTTGCACAAGTGTTAGAGTCGCCCTGCGCATTCTGCTCATCAAATTCAACTGCGTCTTCGCCGAGTTCTTCAGTAAGAGCTGCTTTGAAGCCTTCAGTTGCAGCGTCGAGAGCAACGTGCTGAACGAGCTGACAGATACCTACTTTGAATGTACCTTCTTCTGCAGATGCAGTAACTGAGCATGTTCCGGCTGCAAGAACTGTAGCAAGAGAAATAGCAAGTCTTTTTGTGTTCATTATAAAATCCTCCATAAAACCCTTTGAATTTGATATGTACCCTAAACATATCAACAGCACACATAGTAACACTTTAAACCACGAAAGTCAATAGGCGATTAAAAAAAATATTGATTTATATAAATGAAAAAAAGTTAAAAATTCTTTAATATAATAGAATATTTTGCGATAAATTCCCATTATTATATAAATATGTGCTATTATAAACAGATATACTATTTTTATAAAATGCTTCAAAAACTTGTTTCGAACAGGTATCAGTATAGACAAATGATGGAGTGAATTACAGATGAGAGAATATCAGGAATTTATGAAGCGTGCGGCAGATTTTATATTTGTCGATGATGAATTGCAGAAGTCAGACATCATTTTTGTTCCGGGAAATGGATATCCGCAAAATGCGGAGCGTGCAGCACAATTATATCACCTTGGATATGCACCTTATATTCTTCCGAGTGGAAGATACAGCATTACCGCTGGGGAATTTTCCGGTGTCCTTGTTAATAAAGAAAAGTACAATGGGGATTACGAAACAGAGTGGGAATTCATGAAAGATGTGCTTATAAAAAACGGTGTTCCGGAGCAGGCGATTCTGTGTGAAGAGCATGCGACGTTTACATATGAAAATGCAATCTATTCGAGACAGGTAACCGATGCTACAGGGATAGAAATCAAAAAGGCGATTTTGTGCTGCAAATCGTATCATGCCAGAAGAGCTTTGATGTATTATGAATTGTTGTATCCGGAAACTGAAATTCGCGTAAGTCCGTCCTGTACAGATTCTATAACAAAAGAAAACTGGAATCAGTCAGAAGAAGGGATTGATAGCGTGACCGGAGAAATCCAGAGACTATTTAAGCAGTTTTCATTAATGCTGGATAAAAGATAAACGTATTTATACTATAAAAACAAAAGAGGAGTTTGAAAGAATTGAACATAGCAACAGTTATTCAGTTGATTATATTAATCCTTATGGTATTGCTGTCGGGCTTTTTCTCTTCGGCAGAGACTGCGATGACTACAATCAGCAAGATTAAAGTACAGACTTTGGTAGAGGAGGAAATTCCAAAAGCCAAAATCCTTTCTAAAGTAATCGAGGATCCGGGAAAGATGCTGAGTACGATTTTGATTGGAAATAATATTGTAAATATGACAGCATCTGCATTGATGACAACACTTGTGATCAAACTGTTTGGAAATATATATGTTGGTGTAGGAACCGGTGTATTGACTTTGATGGTGCTGTTATTCGGTGAGATTACCCCAAAGACATTGGCGACCATTCATGCCGAGAAGATAGCACTTTCTTATGCAGTACCGATTTACTGCCTTATGGTGATTCTGACACCTGTGATTTCCATTGTAAGCATTCTTGCAAAAGGAATCATTCTGATTATCGGGGTGGATCCGAATGCGCATCCGCCGGTAATGACAGAGCATGAATTACGAACACTTCTGGATGTCAGTCAGCAGGAAGGTGTTATTGAGGAAGAAGAGCAGCAGATGATAAAAAATGTGTTCGATTTTGGGGATTCCAAGGCGAAAGATGTAATGATCCCACGAATCGACATGACATTTGTTGATGTAAATAGTACTTATAATGAATTGCTGGATATTTTCAAAGAAGATAAGCATACACGTTTTCCTGTGTTCGAAGAGAATACGGATAATGTTATTGGTATCATCAATATGAAGGATCTGATTTTATATGAACAGGAAAAAAAGGAAAATGAATTCAGTATCCGAGACCTTCTGAGAAAACCATATTTTACTTATGAATACAAGGAAACGGCAGATTTGCTGGTAGATATGAGAAAGGCACAGGTTAGTTTTGCTATTGTTATCGATGAGTATGGATCGGTTGCCGGACTTGTTACGCTGGAGGATTTGCTGGAAGAAATTGTCGGTGAAATTCGAGACGAATACGATACGGAAGAGGAGGAAGACATCAGAGAGCTGCAAAGCGGCCGAGAATATATTGCACTCGGAAGTGCAAAATTAAATGACATTAATGAAGCGTTTGATATTTCTCTTGAGTCCGAAGATAACGACTCTTTAGGCGGTTATATCATAGAACAGCTGGACTGTTTCCCAACGCCGGGACAGGCTGTGATTTTGGGAAACGGCATCCGTCTGGTTGTAGATGAATTGGATAAAAATCGTATTGAACTGGTTCATATCTGGCTTCCTGAGAAGGAAACGGAAGAAAAATAGAAGAAAAGGCTGCGAAAATAGAGCCTTTTCTACGGCTTTATTACGATTTTTTTAAGAATGAAAAAATACTTTAAAAATGAAATTGAGTATGATATACTACTACAAGATATAATTACCTAAAGGGAGGATATAGAAGATGGAACATATCAAAACATTAAATACAAAAAATCTTCAGAATACAGTGAAAAAAGGTGGATGTGGTGAATGCCAGACTTCTTGCCAGTCAGCATGCAAAACTTCCTGTACTGTAGGAAACCAGAGCTGCGAAAACAAATAAAAGTTAGCTGTGGGCTGTGAATGGAATAAAAATTAAGCAGCGGGGTATCTCCGCTGCTTATTCTTGTGATAGGGGATTATTAAAAGAAATTTGACTGACTTGATAGTCATAGAAAGGATGTACACATGAGTCTGATTCACCGTTATAAAAGCAATGGATATAACATTGTTTTAGACATCAATAGCGGATGTATTCATCTCGTGGATGAAGTTACATATGAAGTTCTGCCTTACATTGAAGAAGGCATGGACGTAAAAGAGATTGTTGAGAAACTTCAGGGATCGTTTGCTCAGGCGGATATTGAAACTGCAGTTCGTGAATGTGAAGAACTTCGCGAACAGAATATGCTTTTCACTAAAGACGTTTACGAGCCGATCATCGAAGAATTTACAGAACAGAGACAGACTGTTGTAAAGGCGATGTGTCTGCATATTGCCCATGATTGTAATCTTGCCTGTCGTTACTGCTTTGCAGAAGAAGGCGAATATCATGGAAGACGTGCGCTGATGTCTTTTGAAGTTGGTAAAAAGGCACTTGATTACCTGATTCAGAATTCCGGAACGAGAAAAAATCTCGAAGTAGACTTTTTCGGCGGCGAACCGTTGATGAACTGGGATGTTGTAAAACAGCTGGTTGCCTATGGACGTGAACAGGAAGAAAAATATAATAAAAAATTCCGTTTCACTCTGACAACCAATGGAGTTCTCCTGAATGATGAAGTAATGGAATTCTGCAACAAAGAAATGGCAAATGTCGTTCTCAGTGTTGACGGAAGAAAAGAAGTTCATGATTATATGAGACCATTCCGCAAGGGAGCAGGCAGCTATGATCTGGTTATCCCAAAATTTGAGAAATTTGCGGAGTCCAGAAATCAGGATAAATACTATGTGAGAGGAACTTTCACTCATCACAATCTCGATTTTTCAAAAGATGTACTTCATCTGGCGGATTTAGGGTTCAAACAGATTTCTGTAGAACCTGTTGTTGCTTCTGACGAAGAGGCATATGCAATCAAAGAAGAGGATATTCCTCAGATCATGGAAGAGTATGATGCTCTTGCCAAAGAAATGATCAGACGTGAGAAAGAAGGAAATGGCTTCAACTTCTTCCACTTTATGATAGACCTTACCGGAGGGCCTTGCGTATACAAGAGATTATCCGGATGCGGTTCAGGTACCGAGTATCTGGCTGTAACCCCATGGGGCGACTTTTATCCCTGCCATCAATTCGTTGGTGAAGAAGAATACCTTATGGGAAACGTAGACGATGGAATCGTTCGAACAGATATCCAGAAAGAATTTGGTCATTGCAATGTGTATACAAAAAAAGCATGCAAAGATTGCTTTGCCAGATTTTACTGCAGTGGCGGATGTGCGGCAAATGCATATCATTTCCAGAATGATATCCAGGGAAACTATGAAATCGGCTGCGAACTTCAGCGTAAACGTGTTGAGTGTGCAATCATGATCAAAGCAGCGTTGGCTGAATAATTTAAAACTAAATAAGAAGGGATTAAATGCAATGAGAAAGAATAGAAGCGTTGCAGTTTTGATTCTGACAGTATTGATCACAGCATTTCTGTGCTACACAGCTAGCATTGGAATTGGACCAACAGGATCTGGAGCTGCAAAAAACATTAAGTTTGGTTTGGACCTTCGTGGCGGTGTGAGTATTACGTATCAGACAGTTGAGAGCAATCCTAGCTCAAAAGATATGTCAGATACCATCTACAAACTTCAGAAGCGTGTAGAACAGTATAGTACAGAAGCGCAGGTATATCAGGAAGGTGATAGACGTATCAACGTTGAAATTCCTGGTGTAAATGATGCCAATGCTGTATTGGAAGAACTTGGTAAACCGGGTTCTCTGTATTTCATTACACAGGACGGTGATGACGGTGTTGCTAACTTCTCTTATACAGGAAATTCTACAAGCGGTTATGAACTGTCAAGAACCATCGAAGAAATCAAAGAAAACGGTGGAATCGCACTTGAAGGAAGCGATATCGCAGATGCACAGGGCGGTGCTGTAAGCAATCAGCAGACCGGTTCTACACAGAATATCGTCAGCCTTGAAATGACAAGCGAAGGAAAAGACAAATTTGCTGAAGCAACAGCGGCAAATATTGGTAAACCAATCGCAATTGTTTATGATAATGAAGTAATTAGTGCTCCAAATGTAAAAGAAGCCATTGCAGGTGGAAAAGCACAGATTGATGGTCAGAGAGATGTGGAAGAAGCAAAAGAACTTGCGTCATTTATTCGTATCGGTTCTCTTAGCCTTGAACTTGAAGAAGTTCGTTCCAGTGTAGTTGCAGCTCAGCTTGGTGAAGAAGCTATTTCTACAAGTGTGAAAGCGGCTATTATTGGTCTGATTATCGTTATTTTATTTATGCTTTTTGTATATCGTCTGCCAGGTCTGGTAGCCGGTATTTCATTGATTATCTATACAGCATTAATGCTGATTACGATCAATGCATTTGACATTACACTGACACTTCCTGGTATCGCGGGTATTATCCTTGATATCGGTATGGCAGTGGATGCGAACGTAATCATCTATGCTCGTATTCGTGAAGAAATTGCTGCAGGAATTTCGGTTCGTAATTCTATCAAATCCGGTTTCCAGAAAGCATTCTCCGCAATTTTTGATGGTAACATCACAACTTTGATCGCTGCATTCGTACTTATGTGGCTGGGATCAGGTTCTGTTAAAGGATTTGCTTACACATTATCCATCGGTATTATTTTGTCCATGTTCACAGCACTGGTTGTTTCCAGACTGATCATGAATGCACTTTATGGTGTTGGATTTAGTGATGAAAAATACTATGGAAAAGCAAAAGACCGTAAAGTTATCGACTTCCTTGGAAAGAAAAAAGTATTCTTTATTATTTCCATCATTTTAATTCTTTGCGCTCCTGTTGGAATGTTCATCAATAGTGCATCCAGCGGAAAAGCTTTGAATTACAGCCTTGAATTCTCAGGCGGTACTTCTACAAACGTAGTATTCAACGAAGATATGGACATCAAAAAAATTGATGCAGAAGTTATTCCGATCGTTGAAGAAGTAACAGGAGACAAAAACGTTCAGGCTACAAAAGAAGTTGGAACAAATGCTGTAAATATTAAAACACGTTCTCTGGAACTTG
Organism: Eubacteriales bacterium; assembly: GCA_030526665.1. Lineage (GTDB taxonomy): Bacteria > Bacillota > Clostridia > Lachnospirales > Lachnospiraceae > Blautia_A. The sequence goes on along the minus strand of JAUNCI010000013.1, from coordinate 28,740 downwards.
CAGATCGTGAAAAACTGAACCAGGCAATGGTTGATAATTTCGGTGTAGATGCATCACTTATTTCCGCAGAAAACATTTCTGCAACAGTAAGTGCTGAAATGCGTCAGGATGCGGTTATCGCGGTAATCGTAGCAACATTCTTTATGCTGATCTACATCTGGTTCCGTTTCAAAGATATCCGTTTCGCAGGCAGTGCGGTTCTCGCTCTTCTGCATGACGTACTTGTAGTACTTGCATTCTATGCAATCGTTAGAGTATCTGTTGGTAATACATTCATCGCTTGTATGCTTACCATCGTAGGTTATTCTATCAATGCGACCATCGTTATCTTTGACCGTATCAGAGAAAATCTGCACGGAAGCACACGTCTTGACGGTGTAGAAGAAATCGTTAATACTTCCATCACACAGACTCTTACAAGAAGTATTTATACTTCCTTTACAACATTTGTAATGGTAGCTGTTCTGTATGCACTTGGTGTTTCTTCTATTCGTGAATTCGCACTTCCATTGATGGTTGGTATTCTGTGCGGTGCTTATTCATCTGTATGCATTACCGGTGCACTCTGGTATGTAATGAAAAAGAATTCTGCAAAAAAAGCTGCAGAAGCAAAAGCAGCAGCTTCTAAACAGAGCACAAAAGCACCTGTGAAAACAGCTTCTCAGGCTACAGCAGATCCTGCACAGCCAAAGAAGAAAAACAGAAAAAGAGATGCAGAACGTCTCGCTAGACTTGAAGCTGAAAAAAACGCGGCAGAGAATAGTTCTGAACAATAATTCCGAAGAAAAATACAGGGATTAAAACCAAAGAAGAAATTCTGAGGATCGGAATTATAGAACGAATAAAAGAATACAGAATTTGTCAGGAGAAAGTTCAGATTGGACTTTCTCCTGTTGTTTATGGAGGTAGAAAATGGAACGATGGATGGTAGCATCGAAAAGGGCAGATTTTAATGCCATCGCCAGTCGATTTCAGATTGATCCGGTTACGGCACGATTGATTCGAAATCGAGATGTAATCGGTGAGGATGCAATTCAAAGTTATCTGCACGGCACTATGGATGAAATCCCATCACCATGGCTTTTGAAAGATATGAAAAAAGCGGTCTCAATTTTAAGAGAAAAAATTGAAGATCACAAAAAAATAAGAATTATAGGAGATTATGATATTGATGGTGTCATGTCAACCTATATTTTGCTGAAAGGATTTCAGCGTCTAAATGCAAATGTAGATACCTATATTCCGGATCGTGTATTGGATGGATACGGAATGAATGATCAGCTGATTGAGCGCGCACACGAGGATGAAATCGATACGATCGTTACCTGTGACAATGGAATTGCGGCAATAGCACAGGTGCAAAGAGCAAAAGAACTGGGTATGACTGTTATTATCACAGATCACCATCCGGTAAAATTTGAAGAGTCTGCAGAAAAAGACGGAGAAATTATTTATTCAATTCCGGAAGCAGATGCGGTCATTGATCAGCAGCAGGCGGATTGCAGCTATCCTTTTAAGGGGATTTGCGGAGCTGTAGTAGCATTTAAACTGATTTGTGCACTTTACGAAGAATTCCGGATCCCAAAAGCTGAGCTGGAGGATTATTATCAGTATGCCGGCTTTGCCACAGTTGGCGATGTGATGGAATTAAAAGGTGAAAACAGAATTTTAGTAAAAGAAGCATTGAGACAGCTGAAATATTCCAGTAATCTGGGATTGAGAGAATTAATTCGTGCCAATCATCTGGATGAGTATGATCGTATCTCAGCATATCATATCGGATTTGTTTTGGGACCTTGTATCAATGCGAGCGGAAGAATGGATACCGCACTTAGAGCATTGCAGCTTCTGCAGGCACAGACGCAGCAGGAAGCTGCCCAAATTGCGAATGACCTGAAAAATCTGAACGAAGAGCGCAAGGCGTTGACGGATCAGTGGCGGGAAACGGCTATGGAAATGGTAGAAAATACAGACCTGAAAAATGACAGGGTTCTGGTTGTATATCTTCCGGAATGTCATGAGAGCCTTGCCGGACTGATTGCGAGCAGATTAAAAGAAAAATATTATAAACCGAGCATTGTACTGACCAGAGGTGCAAACTTTGCGAAAGGCAGCGGACGCTCAATCGAGTCTTATAACATGAATCTGAATCTTGCGAAGTGCAAAGATTTGTTTATCAATTGGGGCGGGCATCCGATGGCAGCCGGAGTCTCGATGGAAGAATCAAAAATTGATGAATTCCGAAAACGAATCAATGAACTTTGTGAGCTGACAGAGGAAGATATGACAAAAAAAGTACTGATTGACGTTCCTATGCCATTATCCTATGTATCCAAGCAGCTGATACGGGAATTTGAGGTGCTGGAACCTTTTGGAAATGGAAATGAAAAACCTGTATTTGCCCAGAAAAATCTAACGCCCGTATATGCGAGAATAATGGGAAAAAACAGAAATGTACTCAAGATAAATCTCGCAGATGATTATGGGAATCGATTCGACGGAATCTATTTTGGCGATGTTGATGCATTCAATGAATTTATAGAAGACAAGGGAAAGATCGCAATCACATATTACCCAAGCATAAATTCTTATAAAGGAGTGGAAAGCATTCAATATATAATTCAGCAATATTGCTGAGGAAATCTGGATTTTGAGAAAGAAGTATGTAACAGTTTCTTTTTTTCAATTCATTGATTCAAAGTCAGAAAAGTGCTATACTTGAAAATATTTATAAAAATAAAAGTCTTTGAGTGTATCTATGAAAGTTATGAATAGATACCTTGAGCAAAAAGATCAGGAAAGAGGAGTCTAACCATGAAAAAAGTTGAAGATTATGTAAGAAATATTCCGGATTTTCCAGAACCTGGTATCATTTTCCGTGATATCACAAGTGTATTACAGGATGCAGATGGATTGCATCTTGCTATTGATGAAATGCAGAAGTTGATCGAAGGCGTTGATGTGGATGTAATTGCAGGAGCAGAATCCAGAGGATTTATTTTTGGTGCGGCTTTGGCATATAATCTTCATAAACCATTCGTTCTGATTCGTAAAAAAGGAAAATTACCATGTGAAACGATTTCCAGATCTTACGATCTCGAATACGGAAGCGCAACAATTGAAATTCACAAAGATGCTATTAAACCGGGACAGAAAGTTGTTGTAGTCGATGACCTTATTGCTACCGGCGGAACAATTGAAGCTGCTTGCAAGCTGATCGAAGAGCTCGGCGGTGAAGTTGTTAAAACTGTATTCCTTATGGAACTTGCAGGATTAAAGGGAAGAGAAAAACTCAAAGACTATGATGTAGCCTCTGTAATCTGTTACGAAGGTAAATAATCTGTTACGTTTAATGCGGAAAACATACAGGTGAAAGTATAATATGGCAGAAATAATTAGAGGAAGCAGACAGGTAGTGTCAGATGAATTTGACGCAGCCAAAATAGAAGCGGCGCGTCGCGCGGATAGTGCAGTCAAATCGATGAGTGATTTCATGACACCGGAAGACTTATACCGGGAATTGATCGAGAGTGTGAAAAAATACCATCCTTCAGGAGAAATCTCTCTCATTGAAAAGGCTTATAATGTTGCAAAGGATGCGCATAAGGATCAGAAACGTAAATCGGGAGAACCGTATATTATTCATCCGTTATGTGTTGCAATCATTCTGGCAGACCTGGAATTAGATAAAGAAACAATTGTCGCAGGACTTTTGCACGATGCGGTAGAAGATACCTGGATGACATACGAAGAAGTCGAAAAGGAATTTGGTTCAGAGGTAGCTCTTCTCGTAGATGGAGTTACCAAATTGGGTCAGTTATCTTATTCGAAAGATAAATTAGAAGTGCAGGCGGAAAACCTGCGAAAAATGTTTTTGGCGATGGCAAAGGATATTCGTGTTATTCTGATTAAACTTGCCGACCGCCTTCACAACATGCGAACACTCCAGTATATGAGACCGGAGAAACAGAAAGAAAAGGCACGCGAAACGATGGACATTTATGCTCCGATCGCACAGCGTCTCGGTATTTCCAAAATCAAGGTCGAGCTGGATGACTTATCACTGAAGTATCTTGAACCGGAAGTATATTACGATCTGGTAGAAAAGATTGCTTTGCGTAAAAGTGTTCGTGAAGCTTTTGTCAGAAATATCGTAGATGAAGTAGAACTGCATATGAAAAATGCGAACATCAGAGCGAAAGTGGATGGTCGTGTAAAACATTTCTTCAGTATCTATCGTAAAATGGTCAACCAGTCCAAAACGATCGATCAGATCTACGATTTATTTGCTGTGCGTATTTTGGTGGATAGCGTCAAAGATTGTTATGCAGCGCTTGGTGTAATCCATGAGATGTACACACCGATTCCGGGACGTTTCAAAGATTATATCGCAATGCCGAAACAAAATATGTATCAGTCTTTGCATACTACTTTGATTGGACCGGAAGGACAGCCGTTTGAAATACAGATTCGTACTTTTGAAATGCATAAAACGGCAGAATATGGTATCGCAGCACATTGGAAATACAAAGAAACTTCCGATGGCAAAAAGCCGGTAGGAAAAAGCGAAGAGGAAAAATTGAACTGGCTTCGTCAGATTCTCGAGTGGCAGAAAGATATGTCAGATAACCGGGAATTCCTAAGCCTGTTGAAAAATGATCTTGACCTTTTTGCGGACAGCGTTTATTGCTTTACCCCACAGGGTGACGTGAAAACTTTGCCGAATGGTTCGACAACAATCGACTTTGCGTACAATGTTCACAGTGCAGTCGGAAACAAGATGGTTGGTGCACGTGTCAATGGAAAACTGGTTCCGATTGAACACCGTGTTCAGAATGGTGACCGAATTGAGATTATCACCTCTCAGAATTCACAGGGACCAAGTCGTGACTGGCTGAAAATTGTAAAGAGCACACAGGCAAAAAACAAAATCAATCAGTGGTTCAAAAAAGAACTCAAAGAAGATAATATCCTCAAAGGCAAGGAAATGCTTGCGCAATATGCAAAAACAAAAGGAAGCAAGATTTCACAGTTTACAAAACCTGCCTATCTGGAATCGGTTATGCGTAAATACGGATTCCGCGACTGGGATTCCGTTCTTGCGGCAATCGGACATGGCGGTCTCAAAGAAGGTCAGGTATTTAATAAACTGAACGAAGCCTATGAGGCAGAAAATAAAAAGAATATCACAGATGAGCAGATCATTGAAGCTGCTACAGGTGCTGCGGAAGAAAAACATACGCAGATCAAAAGTAAAAGTGGTATTGTCGTTAAAGGTATTCATGACGTTGCTGTGCGTTTTTCAAAATGCTGCAGTCCGATTCCTGGAGATGAAATCGTTGGCTTTGTTACGAGAGGCCGCGGGATCACCGTTCACAGAACAGACTGCATCAATGTTTTGAGTATGTCAGAGATGGATCGTGTACGTTTGATTGAAGCAGAATGGCAGAAGGATGAAAAATCCACAGAACGATACATGGTTGAAATCAACGTTTATGCAAATAACCGAACAGGATTGATCGTTGATATTTCAAAACTGTTTACAGAACGAAAAATTGATATCAAGAGCATTAACTGCAGAACCAACAAACATGAAAAAGCGACGATTGCGCTGGGCTTTGCGGTTGAGAGCAAAGAAGAGTTACAGTATCTGATCACAAAACTTCATCAGATCGAGAGTGTAATTGATGTTGAACGTACATCAGGCTAAATAACAGGATGAATGAGGTGCTTTATGGGAGTTATGGAATTGCATCAATTAGTATTGGGCAGTGTTTCCACAAATTGTTATCTTGCGAAAAACAAGGAAACAAATGAGGTAGTCATTGTGGATCCTGCGGATCGGGCAGATCGCATTGAGGCAAAAATCAATGAGATTTCCGGTAAACCGGCGGCAATTTTGCTGACACACGGTCATTTTGATCATATTCTGGCAGCAGAAAGTTTGCGTGAAAAATATGGAATACAGATATATGCATGCAGACAGGAAGCTGGACTCCTTGCTGATGCACAGGCAAATATGTCGCTTTATATGGGTGGAAAAGCCTGTGAGATCAAATCGGATGTACTTTTGGATGATCTGCAGGTATTTCGTGCCGGCGGCATGGATTTTCAGTTGATTCATACACCGGGACATACACCGGGAAGCTGCTGCTATTATATGCAGGATGAAAAAGTGCTGTTTAGTGGCGATACTATGTTTTTAGGCTCATGTGGAAGAACGGATTTTCCGGGCGGAAGTATGGCTGCAATGCAGAGAAGTCTGCGCAGGCTGTTGTCCGGATTGCCGGAAGAAACAGAAGTGTTTCCGGGACATGATGCTTCTACATCGATAGATTACGAAAAGAGGTATAATCCTTTTGTATAAGATTGCTTTAATATTCGAAAACAGAGAATTTGAGCATGATATTTATGAACTGATCCGTGCATTTTATGCCGGATGCGAGATCACGGAACTTTATACGTCGAATTTTCAGGAGCATCAGACAGATGCTGCTGAGAATGATTCGGCGGTAGAAGAGACACAGAATCTGTCTGCGTATGATATATTATTTACGATCAGAAAAGAGCAGGCCCACCCAGAGGACACTGCATGTTTTATAATCGAATATAAAGGCACAGACGGAGAAGGAGAAATCTCGATTCCGGTGACAGAGGGGCAGGATGAACTAACGTCCGATGCCCTTATTTCATGCATGAATGAAGTGCATGCGATTCGAAAAGCCAACAAGGATCGAATCAAATATGCACTCTACAAAGAATTGGAAAAAATGACCGGCAGATCACTGCCCTGGGGAAATTTGACCGGAATTCGTCCGGTAAAGCTTGCTATGGGAATGATTGAAGCCGGAATGAAAAATACAGAAGCTGCACAGACGATGCGTGAAAAGTATCTGGTCAGTGCCAAAAAAACAGCATTAGCTGTGACGATCGCAAATCGCGAAAGAGATATTCTGAGTCGCTTTGATTACAAAAACGGCTATAGTCTCTATATTGGAATCCCATTTTGTCCAAGTATATGTCTATACTGTTCGTTCAGTTCTTATCCGCTGAAACAGTGGAAGACAAAAGTCGATGCGTATCTGGATGCATTATGCAAAGAGATACGGGCAGTGGCACAGATGATGAAGGGCAAAAAGTTAGATACGATCTATATCGGCGGCGGTACGCCTACAACTTTGGAGGCAGATCAGCTGGAGCGATTGTTAGCGGAAATTTCTTCCTGTTTTGATGTACATCGGCTGGAGGAATTTACGATTGAGGCCGGCAGACCGGACAGCATTACAAAGGAAAAGCTGGAAGCGATTTCACATTATCCGGTAACCAGAATTTCTGTAAATCCGCAGACTATGAACCAGCAGACACTGGATCTGATCGGCAGAAAACATACGGTGGAAGAAGTTGAGTCCATCTATAATCTTGCCAGAGAACTTGGCTTTGACAACATCAATATGGATTTGATCGTGGGACTTCCAGGAGAAAATATCGACATGGTTCGACATACTCTGGAAGAGATGAAACGATTAAAACCGGATAGCCTGACCGTTCATTCACTTGCTGTAAAACGAGCTGCAAGACTCAATATTTTCAGAGAAAAGTATCAGGAAATGAGCTTTGAAAACAACCAGGAAATTATTGATCTGACAATGCAGGCTGCATATGAGATGGGAATGGGACCTTATTATCTCTATCGTCAGAAAAATATGAAAGGCAATTTTGAAAATGTTGGTTATGCAACAGTTGACAAAGCCGGGATTTACAATATACTGATTATGGAAGAAAAACAGTCCATAATTGCGCTTGGTTCAGGCGGTGCATCAAAGATTCTGGTGCGAAATGGAATGGAAAATCAGATTGAAAGAATTGAAAATGTAAAAGACGTCAAGAATTATATTGAAAGAATTGACGAAATGATTGAACGCAAGAAAAAAGGAATCGAAAAATGGCTGTAATAGCGGATAGCACATCTGATCGAATTTTGGATTACAATCTGGAGTCTGAAATTAATCATGGAATTATGGTCAGCAATTTGGCCTATAAAGTTTCGAAAGAACTGGGGCTTTCAGAGGATCAGTGTTATGAAATGGCACTTGCAGGAATGCTGCATGATATCGGAAAGCTGAGATTAAATGAATACAATAACAAGAGTCGTGATAATGATTCGCTTGTAATTGAAGAATTGAAATACGTCAGGATGCATTCAAAACTTGGATATGAGGTGCTTAAGGAACAAAACAACTATTCGGATTTTGTATTGGAAAGTATCCTGTATCATCATGAAAACTTTGACGGTACCGGATATCCGGATAATCTATTTGGAAAAGAGATTCCGTTAGGGGCGAGAATATTACGAGTATGCGATGTATATGCTGCATTGCGATCAGACAGACCTTATCGCAAAGCATTTGATCAGGATGCGGCATTGGAATTAATGATAGATGAAGTTAAAAATTTTGATATGGAGATTTTTCTTGCATTTCAAAATGTTGTAAACGCATAAATGAAAGATTATTATAGAAAATATCTCAAAGGAGGAAACCATGGCATTAAAGAAAAAACCTGTCACAGGTATGAAAGATATTTTACCAAAAGAGATGGAAATCCGTAATTATGTAATGAACATGATCCGTGAAACATACGGAACATTTGGATTTTCTTCAATTGAAACTCCATGTGTAGAACACATTGAGAATCTTTGCAGTAAACAGGGTGGTGAGAATGAGAAACTCATTTTCAAAATCCTGAAAAGAGGAGAAAAACTTAAATTAGAAAGCGCACAGGGTGAGGCGGATCTCGTAGATTCCGGACTTCGCTATGACTTGACAGTTCCGCTTTCCAGATATTATTCAAACAATGCTAACGAACTGCCTTCTCCATTCAAAGCTCTGCAGATGGGCAATGTATGGCGTGCGGACCGTCCGCAGAGAGGCCGTTTCCGTCAGTTTATGCAGTGTGACATCGATATCCTCGGTGAGAACACATATCTGGCTGAAATCGAGCTTGTACTGGCTACAACAGCATTGCTTGGAAAACTTGATTTCAAAAATTTCACAATTCGTATCAATGATAGAAAAATCCTGAAAGCAATGGCACAGTACAGCGGCTTCCCACAGGAAAGCTTTGACACGGTATTTATCATTCTTGACAAAATGGACAAAATCGGTCTTGAAGGTGTTGCGGCAGAACTGGAAAAAGAAGGCTTTGCAACAGAAAGCATTGAAAAATATCTTGGATTATTCAAAGAAATCACAAATGATATCGAAGGCGTTCGCTACTGCAAAGAAAAACTTGCAGATGTTCTGGATCCTAAAGTTGCAGAAGATCTGGAAACAATCATTTCTTCTGTAGACGCAGTGAAAACTGCTGATTTCAAGATTTCCTTTGATCCGACACTGGTTCGTGGAATGTCTTATTATACAGGCCCGATTTTTGAAATTGCGATGGATGAATTCGGTGGAAGCGTTGGCGGCGGCGGCCGTTATGACGAAATGATCGGTAAATTTACAGGAAACAATACAAGTGCCTGTGGATTTTCAATTGGTTTTGAGCGTATCGTAATGCTTCTTCTGGAACGTGGATACGAAGTACCGACGAAAAAAGGCAAAAAAGCTTACCTGATTGAGAAAAATATGCCGGCTGATAAACTGCTTACAATTTTGAAACAGGCAGAAGAAGAGCGTAAAGAGGGAACTCAGGTTAATATCTCAATTATGAAGAAAAATAAAAAATTCCAGAAAGACCAGATGATGACAGAAGGATATACGGAATTTGTAGAATTTTTCAAAGATAGAATGTAATGATATATTAGGAGGATTATCATGGCAGAGAGTATGCAGGGTCTGCACAGAAGCTGTCGATGTGCAGAAGTTACCAGTGAAATGGTTGGCAGCAAAGTAACCCTTATGGGATGGGTTCAGAAAGCTCGTAACAAAGGTGGAATCATCTTTGTGGACCTTCGAGATCGTTCCGGCATTATGCAGCTGATTTTCGAAAACGGACCAATCGATGAAGAAGGTTTTGAAAAAGCTTCCAAACTTAGAAGTGAATTTGTAATCGCAGTTACAGGTACTGTTGAAAAAAGAGGCGGTGCCGTAAATACAAATCTGTCAACAGGAGATATCGAAGTAATCGTAGATTCTCTGCGTGTTCTGGCAGAAGCGGATGTACCTCCGTTTCCAATTGAAGAAAACAGCAAAACAAAAGACGAAATTCGTTTAAAATATCGTTATCTTGACCTGAGAAGACCGGACCTTCAGAGAAATCTGATGCTGAAAAGTCAGGTTGCAATGCTTACAAGACAGTTCTTTGCAAAAGAAGGTTTCCTTGAAATTGAAACACCTATGTTAGGAAAAAGTACACCGGAAGGTGCAAGAGATTATCTTGTTCCGTCACGTGTGCATCCGGGTTCTTTCTACGGACTTCCACAGTCACCACAGCTGTATAAACAGCTTCTGATGTGCTCAGGATATGACCGTTATATTCAGATTGCAAGATGTTTCCGTGATGAAGACCTTCGTGCGGACCGTCAGCCTGAATTCACACAGATCGACATGGAGCTTTCTTTCGTAGATGTAGACGATGTAATCGATGTAAACGAACGTTATCTTGCATTCCTTTTCAAAGAAGTTCTTGATGTAGATGTACAGCTTCCAATCCAGAGAATGACATGGCAGGAAGCCATGGATCGTTTCGGTTCAGATAAACCGGATATCCGTTTCGGTATGGAACTTCAGAATGTAAGTGAAGTTGTAAAAGACTGCGAATTTGTTGTATTTAAAAATGCTCTTGAGATGGGTGGAAGTGTTCGTGGTATTACAGTACCGGGACAGGGCGCAATGCCTAGAAAGAAACTCGACAAATTAGTTGATTTCGCAAAAACATATGGAGCAAAAGGTCTGGCATACATTGCACTTGCAGAAGACGGCGCAATGAAATCATCCTTCGCTAAATTTATGAAAGAAGAAGAGATGAAAGCCCTGATCGAAGCTATGGGAGCAAAACCGGGCGATTTAATGCTGTTTGCTGCAGACAAGAACAAAGTTGTTTACGACGTTCTCGGAGCACTTCGTGTGGAAATGGCAAAACAGTTAGACCTTCTTGATAAAAATGAATATAAATTCCTTTGGGTTACAGAATTCCCGCTTCTCGAGTGGGATGAAGAAGCAAACCGTTTCACCGCAATGCACCATCCATTCACTATGCTTATGGATGAAGATCTGGAGCTCCTTGATACAGATCCGGGTAAAGTACGTGCAAAAGCATATGATATCGTATTAAACGGTAACGAAATCGGCGGCGGAAGCGTGCGTATTCACCAGAATCATATTCAGGAAAAAATGTTTGAGAAACTTGGTTTTACAAAAGAAGCTGCATACGAACAGTTTGGCTTCCTTCTGAATGCCTTCAAATATGGTGTTCCGCCTCACGCAGGACTTGCTTATGGTCTGGACCGTCTGGTTATGCTTATGGCAAAAGTAGACAGTATTCGTGACGTAATTGCCTTCCCTAAGGTAAAAGATGCGTCTTGTCTGATGACACAGTCACCTAGTGTTGTAAGCGAAGCACAGCTTGAAGAACTGGGGCTGGATATCAGTGCAGCGCAGACAGAAGCTGAAGAAGAATAAAATATATTTTTTAGCTGAAGAGATAAGGCAAAAAATAATACGAAAAAAGACCGGGCATATATTTGAAATAAATATATGTTCGGTCTTTTACTTTGTCATTTAGGCAAAGAACCCGTCCACTGGGGGCTTTTCCTGAGCGTCTTTGAATCAAAAATTAATATTCATCATCTGAATAATCATACTCATCGGAATCTTCAGAACTGTCAGAATCATCGGCAGTATCTGAGGTATCTGCATCATCGGAATCAGAAGCATCGTCACCTTCGGTTTCCGTGTCGATCTGCATGGATTCACTAAAATCAGAATCCGCCATGGTTCCCAGAATTGCATATCCCAATTCATTACTGTTGTCTTCTAGATGCCATGCCGTCGCGTCGTTGACCAGATGGAAAACAACTTCTCTTTGAATTGTTTTATCGTTATTTCGAATGGCTTCAATCAGATATTGCTGTGCTATTTCATATCTCGCAGAGGCTCCATCGATGACTGCCTGTGGAGTGGAAATATATGTGTCGAGATTTTTTTTGTATTCAGAGATAATGGAATCACTGTCAAAAGTAGTAATTATAACTGGAACCGTTGCGTTGTATCCACTGATCTCAGGTTTTTTTATTTCATAATCAAAGCTGTTTAAAATCTGTTCTACCAGAGCGTCTGCTATTGTATTTTTGGTAATTTCATCGCTGGAAAATAAACTGTTGATTCCTAGATAATTCTTGATTTGGACATCATCCATGGTTTTAAAAGATTTCAGGTAAACTTCAAGAGTAGCATCCGGAGTGAGGATATTTGGATCTGAAAGATATGTCATAAGTCCACCGACCAAATCGTTTTCCAAGGAATAGGTACGCTGTATTTCCCAAATGTTTTCTTCGGATCTTTTCAACTCAACAATCGTATCAATTTCGACAGAGTCATATTCATTGGACGTTAACAGCTGATAGAGCAGCAGATAACGCTGTTCGACAGAATCGAGATTGTTTGTATTTGGTGTTTGATTTGCAATCGCAAGAATTTCATCATTCAAATGCGAGGAGGCAAAATCCTGTGCCAGTTTCTGAGCATCCAGAGTTTTTATGCGGATTTTAGACGTTGCAATACCTTTTTGGGAATCAACATCGGTGTTCAGAATCTTATAGTCAAAATTCTGAAAAAAGAGAGTAAAGACATCGGTGATTTTTTGTGAGATTTCATTTGAATTTGAAAACTCGGGTGACAATTCACTGATGTACCGCGCAGTTGTCTCAGAATCAACGTTCTTCAAAAGATCAAGCTCTTCTTTTATGGCATCCTCTGCTTCTGTTCGCTCTGCACTTGAGCAGCTGACAAGCGTTAAAACTGTGAAAAGCAGAACAAGAGGAAGGAGATATTTGGTGACCTTCATGAGAAAAAATTCCTTTCAATTAATATTGTTTATTGTACCATATATCGTACGGAATGTCAAAAATACGGCGATTTCCACCCCTTTGGTATAGAATAATACTGTATATCTGCATAGAAAGCAGGATTTTTATGAAAAATAAGCGAAATATAGGGCTTTTTTGAAAAGAATTGCTTTTTTTTACGGATATGGTATCATATTCTAGAACACGTATGTCCGTGTCATTTGCTGTTTAGAATTGTTTTAGGATTGTATTAGAAATATTATAGAAGTAAGACACATAATGGACATAAACATACGTTAGGATAGAGAACTAACAGTATGTTCGGATATAAGTTTATTGGAGGAATATATGAAAAAAGGAATACTCGTTGTACTGGGGCTTCTGGTATTGGGAGGTGCCGGTGCAGGCGGATGGTATTGGTATCAAAATACACAAAACAATGTTTCATCGGATCATGTAGCTTATGTTGCAAAAGTCAGTACGTTAAATGGTAGTTCTGTCGGCACGGCAAATCGATATGCAGGTGTTGTGGAACCGCAGCAGACGGTTTCCGTTAAGCTCGAAAGCGGACGAAATGTATCAGAAGTAAAAGTAAAAGTCGGAGATGTGGTTAAGGCAGGACAGCTTTTGTTTCAGTATGATGTGAGCAGTATTCAGGATGACCTGAAGGAAAAAGAACTGGAATACGATCGATTAGTGACTGAGCACTCAAGTATTGAGGAACAGATCGCATCCTTTGAAAAAGCATCCCAAAAAGCTGAAACTTCAGAAGAACGGCTTCAGTTAACCATCGAAATCGAAACAGCGAAACTGAATCTGAAAAAGAATGAGTATAATCAGGAAAGTAAATCTCTGGAGGTTGAGAAATTAAAAGAAGCAACCCAAAATCCTGAAGTGAAAAGTGAAATTGACGGTGTGATTCAGAAAATCGATGAGTCCAAAATGAACAGTGATGAAAATGATTCTCTTGAAAGCGGAACCACGGATTTGCTGGATTCATCCTCATCATCAGATTCTTCTGCTTTTATAACTATTTTGAGTACCGGAGCTTATCGTGTAAAAGGTATGGTCAATGAACAGAATATCGGAGATATTACACCGGAGTCACCAATCATCATTCGATCACGTGTAGATGACAGTCAAATCTGGAAAGGTACCATGGGAAATGTTGACCGTGATGCCTCAAACAGTTCATCATCCGGAGATAATGCATTGGCTATGGATTCAGGAAGCAGTAATCCACAGACTTCATCAAGTACGTATCCATTTTATGTAAATCTTGAATCTGCAGATGGGTTAATGCTTGGACAGCATGTATATATTGAGAATGATATTGGACAGGATAGACAAAAATCAGGTGTCTGGCTTCCGGAATATTTTATCGTAGATGCTGATACGGCCAGTCCTTATGTATGGGAAGCAAATGCGGATAATCGTCTGGAAAAACGAGAAATCACATTGGGTGAATTTGATGAGTCACTTGCTCAATATGAGATTACTGATGGACTTTCTGAAAATGACAAAATAGCTTATCCTAATGATGCCCTGGAAGTTGGTATGGCAACACAGGAAGGGGATGAAACACAGGTTATCAGCAGTATCAGCGGAAATGCATCGGAAGATGATGCGTATGATGTGTCCGATCTGGATGAAATGATGTCGGATTCAGATCTTGATATTATGAACGAGGCAACTTTTATAGAAGATATGGAGCCACTGGATGATGTATCGACAACGGACACCACCTCTGAGGAGATTATCAATGATACAAGTTCAGAATTTTCAGATATCGATAATGATATGGAAAATGCTATTGTTATCGAAGATCCGGTTACGGCGGAGTAGTATTTAAATTCGGATGCACCAAATTAATCTATATTGGACGGGAGATAGTTATATGATCATAGACGTTCATAATTTATATAAAAACTATAATCAGGGCAGATTTGAAGTTCCGGCATTGAAAGATGTGAACTTTTCGATGGAGGAAGGAGAATACGTGGCGATTATGGGACCATCCGGTTCCGGAAAGACCACGTTAATGAACATCATCGGATGCCTTGATAAACCTACAGCGGGTACTTATTTGCTGGATGGTCAGGATATCAGCCAATGTTCAGAGAATGACATGTCGGATATTCGACTGCACAAAATAGGGTTTGTTTTTCAGAGCTTTCATTTGCTTCCGAAGCAGACAGCAGTACAGAATGTTGAAATGCCTCTGAACTATGCCAAAGTGCCGAAAAAAGAACGAAGAGCAAGAGCGCTGAAAGCACTCGAGCGTGTAGGACTTGCAGATCGAGTTGATTTTCGTCCCAATCAGTTATCCGGTGGACAGATGCAGCGAGTGGCGATTGCCAGAGCACTGGTAAATAATCCGAAACTGTTGCTTGCAGATGAACCGACAGGTGCATTGGACAGTAAATCCGGAGAACAGGTTATGGAATTATTTAAAAGCTTAAATGAAGAGGGAGTATCTGTACTGATGATTACTCACGATCCGGAAATTGCTGCGCATGCAAATCGTGTGGTTATGATTCGTGACGGAGAACTGAAAGAAAAGGAGTGAGTACATGGGCAAAGTGAAAAAAGTGATTGCCGGTTTAGTGGCAGTTTCGCTTGTGACCGGAGCCGGTGTGGAAGGACTGCGTTATATCCGCAAAGTGAATCAGCCTGAAATTATGGTTGCTAAGGTCAGTGAGTTCACGACAGATTATTTTACGGATGATTCGGTTTCCCTGGAAGGATATGTAACAAGTGATATATCGCAGAATGTAAATGTAGACAAGGACCTTATTGTTGAAAAATTGTATGTTGAACAGGGGACGGAAGTAAAAAAAGGTGATCCGCTGGTTTCCTTTGATATGTCACTTGTTCAGATGGAATTAAATATAGCAAAATTAAAAAAAGAACTTCAGGAAAAACAGCTGAAGACAGCAGAAAGCCGCTATTCAGCGGTCAGTAATGGAGCAACTCCAAAAGATTCCGATATTACAGGAGAAACATCCGGAAGCAGTGGATCGGATGCAGCACCGGGAGATAATATGGATACAACTATCGACGGAGATATGAGCAATGCTACGGATATGGCAATGAACGATAGTGGTAATGATTTTTGGAGTACTATGACAGTAGGAAATGCCGGTGGGCTTGAATTACATACGGCTTTTGCGGGATTCTCAGTTCTGGTTGCAGCGGCGGAGGATGGATTCAATGACAGTGACAGTTCAGATGAGTTCTTTTCGGATGATTCGGATGAGATCGTAAATGAGACGCTGGATGCTGATGAAGATCAAGAAAATGATTGGACGGATGAGTTTGAAGATGAGGATCCTGTCGATCCCCCGGATGTATCCGCTTCAGGAAATGCCGAGGACAATGGAGATTTTGGCGATGAAGATGATATGGGGGGAGACACTCATACATCCAAAGTCTATAGCATATTAACGGAAGAAAGTATTCCTGTTCATGGGTCCGGTACAAAAAGTGATCCATTTGTGTTTTTCTGCAGTGTTTCCGGCGGAAAAACGATGGCTTCCAGAGGCTTCTTAAATAAAATGGCCGGATATACCTCAGATGGCTTAAGTAAGTCTGGAAAAGGTCCTTACTATTATCAATTGGAATTTTACACAAACGATATTACGCCGGATCCGTCATTAGATTTTGAAACACGTCTTCAGAAAATGATCGGTATTTATCAGATCAATGGAGCAGATGGATATCCCTTGTACGCCGCAAATGAGTTTGAAACTCCGGCAGATGATCTGGGACTGGATGACCTGGGTGATGATTCCGGGTTAAATGCAGATGTGAATTCCGGTCAGGATATAGGAACCCAAATTGATAAAAAAAGTTTCCAGAAACCTCCATTTTTAGAAGGAGATGGAGAGTATTATCCATTTACGCTTTCGGCGGCAATGGATAATCTGGTAGAACTGCTTCAGGGAAATCAGGATGTGGATGATCCGATCGGTGGTGGTGATTTACCGGGGGACGATTCAGAGGAATCAACGGTAAAACGCGAAGAGGCATTGAAATATCTTGAGTCCAGAATTAAATCGCTGAAACTGGATATTCGTCAAAGTGAAATCGATGTTGCAAAACTTGAGAAAAAAGTAAATAAACAAACCATTTACAGTAAATTAGACGGTGTTGTTACCTCGGTCGGCGATCCGGCAACAGGTACGAATGAGTCCGGAGATGCCTTTATAAAAGTGAAAAATAAATCCGGTTATTATGTACTTGGAAAAGTCAGCGAGCTGCTGAGAGACGAATTGGAAGAAGACACCTTGTTGAAATGTACCAGTTATGACGTTGGAGATTTCAGTGCAACCGTAATGGAAGTTTCCGATTTTCCGGTAAGTTCGAATGACAGTCTGGGAATCAGTTCCGGCAATCCGAATGTTTCCTATTACACATTCACAGCATCAATTGATGAACAGCCGGAGAATCTCACGGATTCGGACTGGCTTACAATTACTCCACAGTCTGAGGTGAAAAATGGAAATATTGTTCTTCCAAAAGCCTTTGTACGCACAAAAAACGGAGTCAGCTATGTGTTTAAAGATGATAACGGAATCTTGAGAAAAACACCGGTTAAAGTGGATGCTATCGTAGATTATGGATATGATGTTATGATTTCCGGTGGAATTTCAAAAAATGACAGAATTGCATTCCCTTATGGAAAAAATGTGCAGGACGGTGCCAAAACAATTGAGGCAACTGCAGATCAGATTTACAATTCATAGTAATTTAACAGCAATTATACAAAAAGGAGGAGTACCTGAATGATTGAAAATATACGCCTGGCATTTCAGGGAATCTGGTCACATAAACTGCGATCATTTCTGACAATGCTCGGTATCATTATTGGTATTGCATCAATCATAGCGATTGTTTCTACAATCAAAGGTGCGACCGAACAGATCAAAGAAAATGTCATTGGCGCCGGGAATAACACGGTTGATATCAAGCTGAATGATGGCGACAGTGAGTTTACCGCAGATTACGGTGAAGGCAAGACCACACCGATATTGACCAAAGAAATCAAAGATGAAGTACGAGAATTGGATAATATTGAAAATGCAACATTTTTCTACAGCCGTACTTCCATCGAGGTTTATTACCAGAACCGTGCTTTCCAGGGAGGATCTATTTACGGAATCGACGATCATTACCTGGATACAAAAGGCTACAGTGTTCAGTCGGGACGTGCATTTGTGCCGTCGGATTATTCAGAATTCAGAAAAGTAGCACTTCTTGATACGAATGCACTTGAGAATTTGTTTCCGGGTGAAAATGCTGTCGGAAAAACGATTGAGATCGGCAAAGAACCTTTTGTAATCATCGGAGTTGTAACACAGCCGGAAGACTTTATGCCGGAAATCAGCAGTTACCAGGAATATATCGATGCATATCAGACGGTATATGGTTCGATTTTAATTCCAAATGCCTCATGGCCGATTATATACAACTATGATGAACCGGAAAATGCGGTGATTAAAACGGACAGCACAGACCACATGACATCTGCCGGAAGTGCTGCGGCAAAGGTGTTAAACAAAGCAATCAATAATAACAAATATCAGACGAATTTCGAATATAAAGCAGATAATGCGATGGCGCGTGTGCGTAGTATTCAGAAATTGACAAACAGCACGAATATGGAATTGCTTCTGATCGCAAGTATTTCACTTCTGGTTGGCGGTATTGGTGTAATGAATATTATGCTTGTATCGGTAACAGAGCGTACCAGTGAAATTGGACTGAAAAAAGCAATCGGTGCCAGAAAGAAGACGATTCTTCGACAGTTTTTGACAGAAGCTGCTGCGCTTACCGGCATCGGAGGCGTGATTGGTGTTGCAGCGGGTGTTGTATTGTCGAAAGTGGTCAGCAGGGTGGCAGGAACCCGAACTGCAATCAGTATACCGGCGGCAATCATAGCCGTGATTTTCTCTACACTGATTGGTGTTATCTTTGGGCTTTTGCCTTCTATTAAAGCGGCAAATTTAAATCCAATCGATGCACTTAGAAGTGAATAAGGGTAGTGAATAAGGACAAAAATTTAAATAAGTATACGAATGAAAAGGAATGCCAGGCAGCAGTTAAGCCGGCATTCCTTTTTTGGATTTAACAGATATTTTGAGCAGAGATTGTATTATTTTCTGAGTATACCCTGCTGCATTTTGACTATTTTATTGACGGTAACGCGTTACTCTGCTAAAATATATACTATTAAGCATATAAAAAACTCTGAATTTTTCAATACAGAGAAAACAATGGAGGAGTAAGCCTTGAAAGAATTGATGATTGGTAATGCGGCATTCGCCAGAGGTCTATATGAGGCCGGCTGCAAGATTGTGTCCAGTTATCCAGGAACACCATCTACAGAAATTACAGAATGCGCAGCAGAATATGATGAAATGTACTGTGAGTGGGCGCCAAACGAAAAAGTAGCTATGGAAGTTGTCTTTGGTGCATCTTTACAGGGAGCAAGAGCTTTCTGTGGTATGAAACATGTTGGATTAAACGTAGCGGCAGACCCGTTGTATACAATGTCCTATACAGGTGTTACAGGTGGTGTTGTTATCGCGGTAGCGGATGATCCGGGAATGCATTCCTCACAGAACGAGCAGGATTCCCGCCATCATGCAATTGCGGCAAAGGTACCAATGCTGGAGCCTGCTGATTCAGAAGAAGCTCTGAATTTTGTAAAAAAAGCATTTGATTTATCAGAAAAATTTGATACACCGTTTATTGTTCGTATGTGTACACGTATTGCACATTCTCAGAGTCTTGTAGAACTTTCAGAGCGCGAGGAAAGAGAAAATATTCCATACGAAAAAAATCCGCAGAAATACATCATGGTTCCGGCAAACGCAAAACGCCGCCATCCATTTGTGGAAGAGCGTACAAAAGCACTTACGGAATTTGCTGAAACTACAGAGCTCAATACAGAAGAATATGGTTCTGAAGAACTTGGAATTATTACATCAGGAACATGCTACCAGTATGTAAAAGAAGTTTACGGAGATAACGTAAGCATTCTGAAACTTGGTATGGTAAATCCGCTTCCGGTAGAACGTATCAAAAAATTTGCTTCAAAAGTAAAACGTCTGGTTGTTATCGAGGAACTTGATCCGGTGATTGAAAATCACTGCAAAGCAATCGGTGTTTCCGTAGAAGGAAAAGAATTATTTACATGTATCGGCGAATTTTCACAGGCTTATATCGCATCTGTTATGGGAATGCCTGCAAAAGAGAGTATCAGCATTGAAACGAACGTTCCGGTACGTCCTCCTGTTATGTGTGCAGGATGTCCACATCGTGGAATGTACTATTCACTGAAGAAAAATAACTGTACGGTTATCGGCGATATTGGATGTTATACACTTGGATCCGCTGCACCATTAAATGCAATGGATTCTACACTTTGTATGGGTGCTTCTATCTCAGGAATTCATGGATTTAACAAAGCATCAAATGGAGAAAGCGCAAATCATACGGTTGCAGTAATCGGTGATTCTACATTTATGCATTCCGGTATGACAGGCCTTGTAAATATTGCATATAACAATTCTGCATCTACGGTTATTATTCTGGATAACTCTATCACAGGTATGACAGGACATCAGCAGAACCCTACAACAGGATACAATATCAAAGGTGATCCGGCAGCAGCCGTAAACCTGGAAGCACTTTGCAAAGCAATCGGTATCAAACGTGTTCGTGTCGTTGATCCATATGATCTCGCAGCATGTGATACTGCAATCAAAGAAGAGCTTGCAGTGGATGAACCATCTGTAATTATTTCCAGACGTCCATGTATGCTTCTGAAATATGTGAAAGTAAAGAGTCCTGTTGTGGTAGATCCGGAAAAATGTAAAGGCTGCAAAAAATGTATGACTCTCGGATGTCCGTCTATTTCAATCAAGGACAAAAAAGCAACCATCGACGCAACACTTTGTGTTGGCTGTGATGTCTGCAAACAGCTTTGCAAATTTGATGCGATAGAAAGTGAGGAGAGATAAATGAGCACAACAAGTATTATGATCGTTGGTGTTGGTGGTCAGGGTTCTCTGCTTGCCAGCAAATTATTGGGACGCCTTCTGATGAATGAAGGTTATGATGTTAAAGTTTCTGAAGTACATGGTATGAGCCAGCGTGGTGGTTCTGTTGTTACTTATGTGCGTTATGGGGAAAAAGTATATTCACCTGTTATTGCAAAAGGTGAGGCAGACTTCATTGTTTCTTTTGAAAAACTTGAAGGAGCCCGTTATGTGGACTGCCTGAAAAAAGGTGGAAAAATCATTGTAAATACACAGGAAGTAGAACCGATGCCTGTAATTATCGGCGCTGCTGAATATCCACATGATATTTTGGATGAAGTACAGAAAAATGGTGCAGACGTTGATGGTATTGATGCACTTTCTATGGCAATTCAGGCAGGCTCTGCAAAAGCGACAAACCTTGTTTTGATGGGACGCCTTGCAAAATATTTTGGAATCGAAGAAGAGAAATGGATGACAGCAATTGAACAGGTTGTAAAACCTCGTTTTATTGACATGAACAAAAAAGCATTTGATCTCGGATTCCATTATGGGGAATAATATATTTGAAAAAGAGATACATAAAGTATTATTTAGCGGAAGCGTAATAATAAAGGCATAGTGATGCAATAAAGAGAAAAAAGAGGGTTTTAAAATGGGAAATTATTATCAGCAGGAGCTTGAATGTGCACCTAGAGAGAAAATCAAAGCCATTCAGGATGAAGGTCTTGTAAAGACAGTCAAAAAGGTTTACGAAAACGTAGAGTATTATCGTAAAAAAATGGATGAAAAAGGTGTAAAACCGGAAGATATCAAGTCTCAGGAGGACCTGTACAAACTTCCATTTCTTACTAAAGAGGATCTTCGTGAAGCATATCCATACGGACTGATGGCAGAACCACTTGAAAATTGTGTTCGTATTCAGTCTACATCAGGAACAACAGGACGTCGTGTCGTTGCATTCTATACACAGCACGACATTGATCTTTGGGAAGAATGCTGCGCGCGTGCAATTATGGCAGCCGGCGGAACAAACAAAGATGTAGTTCAGGTAAGTTATGGATATGGTTTATTTACCGGTGGTCCTGGTCTGAACGGAGGTTCTCACAAAGTTGGATGTCTGACACTTCCGATGTCTTCAGGAAATACCGATCGTCAGCTGCAGTTTATGACAGACCTTGAGGCAACAATTATCTGCTGTACACCTTCCTATGCAGCGTATCTTGCAGAGAGTATTTATGAACGAGGCATTCGCGATAAAATTAAATTAAAAGCAGGTATCTTTGGCGCGGAAGCATGGACAGAGGAAATGCGTCAGGATATTCAGGATAAACTTGGAATCAAAGCATATGATATCTACGGTCTGACAGAAATTTCAGGACCTGGTGTTTCTTTTGAATGTGAAGAGCAGACCGGTATGCATATCAATGAGGATCATTTCATTGCTGAAATTATCGACCCGGATACCGGAGAAGTTCTTCCGGAAGGATCCGTTGGCGAACTTGTATTTACAAGTATCGACAAAGAAGCATTCCCGCTTCTTCGTTATCGTACTCGTGATATCTGCGTACTTTCACGTGAAAAATGTTCCTGTGGTCGTACACATGTTAAAATGTCAAAACCGATGGGGCGTTCCGATGATATGCTGATCGTCAAAGGCGTAAATGTATTCCCGTCACAGATTGAGCAGGTTCTTCTTCAGAAAGGCCTTACATCAAACTATCAGATTATTGTTGACCGTGAAAAGAATAGTGATACAATAGAAGTGTTAGTAGAGATGACATCAGAACTGTTCTCAGATTCTGTTGGTGAAATTACTGCAAAAGAAAAAGATGTTGTAGCAGGTCTTAAATCAATGCTTGGAATTTATGCAAAAGTTCGTATCGTAGAGCCGAAATCTATTATACGAAGTGAAGGAAAAGCTGTTCGTGTAATTGACCGACGTAATCTCTACAAAAAATAATATCAAAGGAGGCTTGCTTTATGGCAATCAAACAGATTTCCGTATTTGTTGAAAACAAAACCGGTTCCATGGTGGAATGTACATCACTTCTTGCAAAAGCAGGAATTGATCTGAAAGCAATGTCAATCGCTGAAGAACAGGAATTTGGTATCCTGAGACTTATTGCATCCGATACATATACAGCAGTAACAACTCTCAAAGACGCCGGTTATGTGGTAAATGTTAAAGATGTAGTTGTAGCAGAAATGATTGATCAGCCTGGCGGTGCCGGAGATATTATCGCATTGCTTGCAGAGAACAACATCTCTATCAAATATATGTATGCTTTTGCAGGTAAAAAATCAGCTAATCTTATTTTAAGAGTGGATGATCCTGCGAAGTGCGAAAATCTCTTAAAACAAAAAGGAATCAAACTGATTCAGGAAAGTATTTGATTATTTTAATAATATGGAAAAAGGGGACGAGTAATCGTCCCTTTTTGTATAATGAAAGTTTAATATATTATTATACAAAATGATTCGATTATGAATCTTGTTTTATCTGGATAGGAGTAGTGTTATGAGAAAATTAATTGCAGATCTACATACGCATACGATAGTAAGCGGTCATGCCTATGGTACGATACGTGAAAATGCACAGGTGGCAGCTCAAAGAGGTCTGGAGATTTTGGGATGTACAGAACATGCCCCCGGAATACCGGGGACCTGTGATCCGTTTTATTATATGAACGTAAAGATGATACCGGATACGATCTATAACGTAAAAATTCTGATTGGAAGTGAAATCAATGTAATGAATGATGGGACACTTTCTCTCGAAGAAAAGCTTATACAAAAACTTGATTACGCAATCGCCGGAATTCACGGCGTATGTTATGAGGATGCCGGACGTGAGAAAAATACGGATAACCTGATTGAATGCATGAAACATCCGAGAGTAAAGATTGTCTCACATCCGGATGATGATCATACCCCATTGAATTATGAACGTCTTGTGCAGGCTGCGAAAGAATATGCTGTTGCGCTGGAGGTAAATAACAGTTCACTTATCAAAAAATATTCGCGTTTAAATTGTTATGAGAATTATAGAATAATGCTGAAACTGTGTGAACAGTATCGTGTGCCGATTATTGTAAATACAGATGCTCATGATCCGGATGCTGTCGGAGAATTTACTCTGGCTATGGAATTATTGGATGAGCTGAAATTTGATGAAGAATTGATTTTAAACAATGATCGTGAAAAACTTTTGAAATTTATCCTGTCAGAGAGGACAAGATTTACAATTTAACATAGAATTCGAGAAAAACCATGTTTTATGGATTGAGTTACGGAAAAAAATGTGTTAATATCTTCTTCGTTAATATAGGAAAACTATAGCAAATGAGTAGCTATTTTTTAGTAAAAGCGGGATACCATAAGATTGATATCCTAATGTAATAGGAGCTTGTTTATGGGAAAAATTGCAATTGTAACAGATAGTAACAGTGGAATTACACAGGAACAGGGAAAGAAACTTGGAGTTTATGTGATCCCAATGCCATTTTTTATAGATGAAGCATTATATCAGGAAGGCATTAATCTGACACAGGAAGAATTTTATGTGCGTTTAAATGGTGGAGCGGATATTTCTACTTCACAGCCGAATCCTGCAGAACTCTGTGATTGCTGGAAAGAGCTTTTGAAAACATATGATGAAATTGTCTATATTCCAATGTCCAGCGGATTGAGTGCTTCTTGTTCAACCGCAACGGCTATGGCTCAGGATTTTGACGAAAAAGTTCAGGTTGTCAATAACCAGCGTATTTCTGTAACGATGAGACAGTCTGTCCTGGATGCCATCGAACTGATGAATGCCGGAAAAACAGCAAAAGAAATCAAAGAGAGACTGGAAGCTGAAAAGTTTGAATCCAGTATTTACATTACATTAGATACATTGAAATATCTAAAAAAAGGCGGAAGAATCACACCGGCAGCAGCAACGCTTGCATCAGTACTGAATCTGAAACCGGTATTGCAGATTCAGGGAGAACGTCTGGATGCATATTCCAAGGTTCGCGGCAAAAAAGCGGCCAAAAGAGCAATGCTGAAAGCCATGAAAGACGATTTTGAAGGCAGATTTGCAAACTATATTGCAGATGGATCCATGTGTCTTCAGGTGGCTTATGCCGGAAATCCGGAAGAAGCAAAGGAATGGAAAAAAGAAGTAGAGAAAGCATTTCCTGGATTTGAGGTATATGCAGCTCCGCTTTCCTTAAGTGTTTCATGCCATATAGGACAGGGCGCATTGGCAATTGCCTGCGCAAAAAAAGTAACGATATAGAAAGTAGGAATTCGATGAAAAAATTAATGGATATGATGGCGGCGGAGCTCGCTGCGGCATTTGAAAAAGCAGGATATGATCCGGAATATGGAAAAGTAACCGTTTCCAATCGTCCTGACCTCTGCGAATATCAGTGTAATGGAGCTATGGCAGGGGCAAAAGCGTACAAAAAAGCACCTTTTATGATTGCTGATGATGTGGTGGCACAGCTTGGCGAAGACAGCATGTTTTCTATGGCTGAGGTGGTACGCCCGGGATTTATTAACTTAAAAATTAAAGAAGATGTGCTTGCTTCCTATCTTCAGGAAATGGCAGCAGATGAAAAATTATCTGTTTCAGAAGCAGAAGCACCAAAAACAATCATTATTGATTATGGCGGACCAAACGTAGCAAAACCACTTCATGTTGGTCACCTTCGTTCTGCCATTATCGGTGAAAGTATCAAACGAATCGGAAGATTCCTTGGACATAAAGTAATTGGCGATGTTCATTTAGGAGACTGGGGTCTTCAGATGGGACTCATCATTACTGAATTAAAACACAGAAAACCGGAACTGGTTTATTTTGATGACAATTTCACAGGCGAATATCCGGAAGAAGCACCATTTACAATCAGTGAGCTTGAAGAAATCTATCCATGTGCAAGTGGAAAATCAAAGGTTGATGAAGAGTACAAAAATGAAGCTCTCGAAGCTACACATCTGCTTCAGCAGGGAAAACGCGGATATATGGCATTGTGGAATCACATTATGAATGTTTCCGTTACAGACCTGAAACGTAACTACAGCAACCTGAATGTTTCTTTTGATCTCTGGAAAAAAGAATCCGATGCACAGCCATATATTCCGGATATGGTACAGATGATGAAGGACAAAGGCTTCGCATACGAAGATCAGGGTGCACTTGTTGTAGATATCAAAGAAGAAACAGATACCAAAGAAGTACCGCCATGTATGATTTTGAAATCAGACGGAGCATCACTTTATACAACCACAGACCTTGCAACTATCGTGGAACGTATGAAACTTTATGCACCGGATGAAATTCTGTACGTTGTTGACAAACGTCAGGAAATGCATTTCATTCAGGTATTCCGTTGTGCGAAAAAGACAGGCCTTGTCAAAGAAGATACCAAATTCTCTTTCCTTGGTTTCGGTACCATGAATGGAAAAGACGGAAAACCGTTTAAAACAAGAGATGGCGGCGTTATGCGTCTGGAAAACCTGATTGCTGACATTGACGCTGAAATGTACAAAAAAATTGTTGAAAACAGAAGTGTGAAAGACCTCGATGCACAGAAAACTGCAGAAATCGTCGGACTTTCTGCAATCAAATACGGTGATCTGTCAAATCAGGCAACAAAAGATTATATCTTTGATATCGATCGTTTCACTTCTTTTGAAGGAAATACAGGTCCATATATCCTGTATACAATCGTTCGAATCAAATCAATTCTGAATCGTTTTGTAGAAGAAGGCGGAGACTTAACACAGGGTGAAATCATCGGCGCAGTTAATGACAGTGAAAAAGCACTGATGCGTATTCTGACATCTTTTGCTGCAACGATCGAAAGTGCATTTGAGGAGAAAGCACCGCATAAAATCTGTGCATACATCTATGAAGTTTCTAATGCATTTAACAGTTTCTACCATGGAACAAAAATTCTGAGCGAAGAAGATGCTGCACAGAAAGCATCCTTTATCCAGCTCCTTCAGCTGACAAGAAAGGTTCTGGAAACCTGTATTGATCTGCTCGGATTTGAAGCGCCGGATAGAATGTAATAAAAAATAATTTATACTGCTAAACATATAATGAAAGTATTCTTAAAGCTTTGATAAATGGCTTTAAGAATACTTTTTTTATGTTATACTCCGAATACAAAATGGAACAGAAAGCTTAGAGCGCAGATGGGAGTATGCAGATGCAGTTGATTGGAACTGTTTTGAAAAGAAGATATTGTATTCTCGAAAAAATCGGAATGGGAGGACAGGGGGCCTTGTATCTGGCACGCGATATGGATCTGGGAGTAAATCGAGCTGTGAAAAAAATGCCTGCATCCAAGAAAAAAGAAGCAAAATTAATGCGTCTGCTTTCACATCCGGGACTTCCTCAAATGATTGATTATATTGAAAAAGAAGACTGCTGCTATCTGGTAATGGAATACATAGAGGGGAAGAATTTGAAAGAACTGGAAGAGCAAAAATGGACTTTTGACGAGGCGTTTCTATTTCGTTTTTTTCAAAGTGCTTATGAAATTCTTCGGTATTTACATGAGCAGACACCATCTCTTGTTCATGGAGATGTAAAACCTTCTAATTTTATGATGACTTCGCAGGGATTTTTCTATCTGGTTGATTTTGGAAGCGCATCCGTTGTCTATGAATTGCCTAGAAACGGGTTGACAGGTACGCCAAAGTATGCCTCAGAGAGACAATGTAAAGGAATTATTTCTATAGAAAATGATATTTACAGCCTGGGCAAAACCATATATGAACTGATGGGAAAGAGAAAAATTTGGATAAGTGCGAAAAATCCATCTCTGGCAATTGCAGTCAGACATTGTGTTAAAAAAGGAAAATTGTCACAGAGAGATGTTGAATATCTCGGAGGGCATCTGCGAGAGAAAAAAGCAAGGAATAAGATGACAGTTCATATTCTGTGCGTCATTGTGGTTATAGTTGCGGGGATTGGCCTATATGCCATTAATTCAGAAACTGATTATCCTTTTATACAGAAGCTAGGAGAAGTGACGGAGATCTATCGTGAATGCGTCCGGAGTGCGATAGAGAGAAATGATGATTTGCCGGCTGAAAAACTGAATACCGTTGAAGGAAAATTGAAAGAACTGCTTCATAACAATAATCGTGAATCGGAACAGGTTCGATTGTTAATTTTACTGGCATATCAAAGTGAACTGATAGGACAAATAAATCATGCAAAGACTTATTACGAGCAGATCATTCGAGACTATCCGGAGTTCGAAGAGGGATATGTGGAATATGGACTTTTTCTGCTTCGGCAGGGTGAAGGAGATACTTCAAAAAAAATATGGGATTTATACCGGGAGCATATAGAACAGATGCCTGATGCAGAAACAATTTTGAAATCAGGAAATGCGATAGCATGGGAGAAATGGCTGCATGATGCGAAGATCAAATAAATTCAAAATGATACTGCTTCTTTTGGGAATCGCAGATAGTATGTGTTTTCAAAGTATTTGTGCAGAACGAGAACGCATTTATATAAATTCGCAAACGGGTGAAGTTATCGACGAATCTCAGGAGGAAGATGAAAACTGGGAATATGACGGAAATGATTATGATGAATATTTCTATGAAGAAATGGAAGATTATGATGAGCAGGAGGATGCGGCAGAAGAATATAATACAGAAGAAAAC
>JAUNCI010000044.1 GCA_030526665.1 Eubacteriales bacterium | reverse complement strand
AACTGTGAAACCGTTTGAAATATCTTGTTCAAAGACTAACTAAATGACATTGCTTATTTTATATATTTCAATATCCATAGCAGCTTCTTCGTTTACCACTCCAAGTAATTCTTCTACACTTTTAAATTTCAATCTCTCATTCATTTTACTCGCCATCGTTTAATACCTCCTGAGTTAATTCTTTATATGCATTTGATACTTTACCGTTTGTACAGTGACTGTAGATACTAATTCCCTCCGCACTTGCTTCTGCTGCTTTAACTGATATAGGAATCACACACTCAAAAATGGGAATATTCGTTCCATAGGTTTCTCTCACTTTTAAAGATATATCTTTTGCATAATTGGTTCTGAAATCTACCATAGTCAGAAGAATTCCTTCAATAATCAATCGTCGATTCAATCGTCTCTTTACCATAGAAATAGTTTTTATCAACTGCTGAAGTCCTTTTACCGGTAAATATGCAGCTTGAACCGGAATAAGTACACTATCAGAAGCAACCAAAGCATTAATTGTCATAGTTCCCAAAGAAGGCATACAGTCGATGATAATATAATCATATCGTTCTCGTTGTATTTCGATATACTCCCGCATTATCATCTCTCTGCTCATTACATTCGCCATTGTTAATTCCATCACTGATAATTCAATATTCCCGGGAAGCAGATCCACCCCTTCCTGATGGTGATAGATTCCTTCTTCTGGATCGATAATTTTCTCATTTACGATATTCATCAATATAGTTGCAAGAGTTGTTTTTATTTCATCTGGTTCTCCAATCCCAAGACTGGCACTTAATGACCCCTGTGGATCCGCATCGATCAGAAGTACTTTCTTACCAACTTTTGCCAAACCAATTCCTAAATTCACTGCTGTGGTTGTTTTTCCGACTCCACCCTTCTGATTTGCGATTGATATAACTTTACACATTTGTATTTTCCTCCTTCTTTCTCAGTTGTTCTTTACGTTTATAATCTTTTTCCAAAAGTTTAATAATCTCTTCTTTCATCTGTAGTGCACTATAATGACGTGGAAAATATCTATACATTTGAGAATTCTTAAAAGAAACTCTATTCATATCTGATTTCTTAATCTCACTCAAAATCTCGTTGATTTTCTGTTGCGTTAGCAGTTTTTCCTGGCTAAGTGCTTTAATCCGCATTGCCTGAGATAAAGAAGGGGCAGCCTGTGCATAATCCATACCGTTAAGCACCCATTCCTGCTCTGAAAATGATAAAAAAGAAAGTTCTACCGCTGGATTAAATGATATCTTTCCCTCATCTAACATCTCCAATAACTGCGGAATCAAATATGTTAAACGAATATATCTAAGTACTTGTCTCGGACTTTCTCCTGCTTCCATTCCAATGAACTGGATTGTCTTGTTTGCTTTTGTACCTTTTATTGCATTTAATTGTCCATCTCGTATTCTTTTTTTTCCTGCTTTTCGTTTCATTGCCTCATTTTTCATGTAATAAGCGAAGGCTTTCTCGCTAAAAAGGATCTTATCCCTATAAAGATTGGAGTCCACCATATATATAATCGAATCTTCTTCCTTCATATAACGGATTATTACCGGAACCGTTGTATATCCAAGCTTCTCAGCACAATATTTCCTTCGATGACCAGATATGATTTGATATTTTCCTTCCCTTGTTGGCATTACAATCAGTGGAGTTATAATTCCATGTTTCTCAATACTATCCATGAGCTGTTCCATGGATTCATCTTCCCTTACTTTGAATGGAGGTTTTTTAAATGGAATTAAGATTTTTATTTCCATCTCAACAATCTTCTCATCATTCATATCTAATGAGTATTTTTCTTCTCCAATATTGTTTTTTTCCCGCCTATAGCAATTCATTAAAACCACCTCCTCTAATTCAAATGCAATAAAAAA
Organism: Eubacteriales bacterium; assembly: GCA_030526665.1. GTDB lineage: Bacteria > Bacillota > Clostridia > Lachnospirales > Lachnospiraceae > Blautia_A. The sequence continues at coordinate 6,286 of JAUNCI010000044.1, read as the reverse complement.
TGCCCGTTCACAAGATCGTATCCAGATCTGCGAACGAGCATTGTCATTCTATAATTGATTTAGAGTTATGATTCAATGAATTTTTTCTAAGAAAACATCAAATTAACTATCCTTTTTTTTAATCATATTGACGATTATAATGTTGTTAAAATATTTTCTTAGAACAATTTAACTTCAAAAAATTAGAAATAGATACTTTTTATTAGCAATAATATATTGAAAATTATCTATTTTATTAGCAATTCCGCTGTTTAAAAAGCTACTTTTTTGTCGCTTATAAAAAAAACGGAATGATTTCAAAAACTTTAGAAATCATTCCGCAGCCGTCTCTGAGAGGATTTGAACCTCCGCTGACATGCCTTAGGAGGGCATCGCTCTATCCCCTGAGCTACAGAGACAAATCAAATTTTCTGCCGTAAAATAAGGCTTTTTCGGCCTTTTGGGCAATCGGATTTGACAGCCGATTTTTCTATTTTCAACCGGAAATTTTCCGATGAAACACTGTGTTACATTCTCAATCTCATTTGGCTTAATCTAGTTATCTCTTTTCGTGTCATTTTTTCTTCGACACATTTTTACAGCATTGTACTTTTTAAAAAGTGAGAGGCTAGGTCCCCTCTTAGGAGGTCCACGTTATATCCATTTAACTAGCCAAACTAATCTGCCTGGTCGTATTCACAAACCAAGCATTTTTTTATTATAACCTAAAATCATCACTTTGTGTATCAAAAAATTATTATATCAACCACTCTCTTATGATTTTCCATTCTTCAACGAGTCTATCTATTTTCCATGCTGCATTCGCCGGACTTGTGGATGGCAATACAATGGCTTTCATCCCAAGCTCTTTTTCCTGGTATTTATGAAAATACTTTCCGGATGTTTTTCCATTGCAGAAAATCTGTGTAATCTGCGATCCTTCAATAATTTCTTTCAGATTTGTAGGTACAACATTTTTGATACTGCTATCGCTTGATCCGATGATATCGCAACTATAAATAGTATCCCACATAGCAATGTTATGTTTCAATGCCAGCTCACGTTTTTCCTCAATACTCTGTGGTATTGGCTCATTAAATATTGTCGCCAGCATCGGCCAAAATCGATTTTGTTTATGACCATAGAAAAACATCTGCTCTCTTGATTTTACAGAAGGTAAACTTCCGAGAATCAATATTTTTGATTCTGCTGTATACAGCGGAGGAAACGGATGTACAATATGATCGTATTTTGATGTTTCCTTTGATTTCCCAGCATCGTTGGTTAGCTTTGATTCTTCTAAATCCTTTGATATATTTTCCTTCAATGCAATTTTCATCTTTGAACTTGTAACTGCTGTTTTCTCAGAAGTCATATCTTACTACCTCGCAGTTCTTCACACCCCAGGCTGCATATTCCGCATTTGTCATATCATAGAAATAAGACTGCAAAACTCTGGAGATTCCATTATGTGCAACCAGGATATATGTTTTGTTTTCTGATTCTGCCTTTATATCATCGAGCAAATTATAGATTCTCTGAGCAAGGCGAAGCATGGATTCTCCACCTTCATAACTACATGCAAACGACTCTTTTGCAATTCTGAAATCAGCGCCGTCTCTCGGCGTAGATTCCCATTTTCCAAAATTTTGTTCCATCAATCTTGGCTCCATTTTTGCAGGAATTCCTGTAATCTCTGATATATGCTTAGCGGTATCTGCCGCGCGAACCAAAGGTGAGTATAATATTTCATCCGCATGAATTCCCATATCAAGCAATTTTTTTCCGGTCTCAATAGCCTGCTGATGCCCCAGATCCGTCAATGCAATGTCTGTAGCTCCACATATTTTGTTTTCCACATTCCATATCGTCTGTCCATGACGCACAAAATAAAAATGTCCCATGTAAAATACTCCTCTATCTATTTTATGTCTCGCAAAGCTCAACGTAAATTACTTCGACAGCCCTGCGACTTCCAGCATACGATCGGTAATGCAGGTCATAACGTTCCATAACAATGACCAGCGGAAGTGATCCATAATTCCTGCATCAAACAGAAACTGAACAGATGCAGGAAATTCGTCATCAGAAACCCAATATTGAAACCATACCGGGACATTTGGAAACACATAAAGAATTGCACTGACATCGCCTTTTTTTGCCGGTTCTGCGCCGAGATCCAGCAAAGCCTGCTGCATTTTCTCTACATTTTCTTCAAAAGGTTTCAGATAATCTACATATCTTCCCAGCGATGTATCCGTCGTATTTGTACACAAGCCGGCAATAGAATTCCATTCTCCCGTCAAAACAGGAGCGTGTTCAGACTTTGTAAGCAACTCATATATAGAAGCCATCTCATCAATAGAAGCCAGTCTGTCTCCCTCATACATAACTGCTGTTTTACGATCTATCGTATAAGTTTTCAGGATAAATTGAATTTTTATCGTTTCATCATCATGCTCTAACTGAAACATTTCAATCATTTTTTCCTGATCATACTGCAGGAAACGATTGCAAATCATTTCCCTTTGAATTTCATCCTTTGTTTTTTTCATATTCATTGGCATTTCAACATTACCTCATATAATACAATCTAAATATTTTTAATAGCAGTTTTTATTAGCTATTTTACGCTCCGACTGCTGCCGTACCGTTATTCCACAATTCCGCATAAAATCCTTTTTTCGCAAGTAATTCTTCGTGATTTCCCTGCTCTATAACGTGTCCGTCTTTGATTACCAGAATTACATCTGCTTCTTTGATGGTTGACAAACGGTGTGCAACGATAAAGCTTGTTCTTCCATTCATCATTTTTGCAAAGGCTTTCTGGATACGAATTTCCGTTCTCGTATCAATACTGCTGGTCGCTTCATCCAAAATCAACATTGGAGGAATACTAAGCATGATTCTTGAAATACACAACAGCTGTTTCTGTCCCTGACTGATATTTCCGCCATCTTCCGTAATCATCGTGTCATAACCGTTAGGAAGTCGTTTAATAAAGCTATGTGCATGTGCTGCTTTTGCTGCAGCGATGATTTCTTCTTCCGTTGCATCCGGTTTTCCGTATGCAATATTCTCTCGTATCGTTCCTGCTTTTAACCAGGTATCCTGAAGTACCATTCCATAGTTCTGGCGAAGAGAATGTCTCGTAATATCTCGAATATCTGTATCTGCTACTTTTATCGATCCGCTTTGTACATCATAAAATCTCATCAATAAATTAATCAACGTAGTTTTTCCGCATCCTGTCGGACCAACGATTGCAATACGCTGTCCCGGTTTTACATCCAGACAGAAATCTTTGATCAGCGGAACATCTTCACGATAGGAGAAATCAACATGTTCCAGACGTACATGTCCGTCTGATTCAAGTTCAACCTGTCCTTCTAGCACTTCTTCCATTTCATCCAAAAGCTGGAATACACGCTGTGCACACGCGATGGAATTCTGTAATTCTGTAACTACCCCTGAAATTTCATTAAACGGTTTTGTATACTGCGTTGCGTAACTCAGGAAAATGGTAAGCTGTCCTACTGTTATACCACTTGCAATCGCATACAGGGAACCACACAGAGCAACTGCTGCATACACGATATTGTTGACAAATCGTGTCATTGGGTTTGTCAGACTAGAATAAAAAACTGCTTTCTGGCTAATATCCTGAAGTGACTGATTTAATTCATCAAATCGTTCCATAGATTTTTCTTCCTGTCCAAAAGCCTGCACGATTTTTAATCCTTCAATCATCTCGTTTGCAAATGCAGTCTGTTCTCCACGGATTTTTGTCTGATTCTGGAAAAATTTATATGTTCTTTTTGCAATAAATCCTGCTACTACCAAACTTAACGGTGTAAGACATACGATCAGAATTGTAATCAGAGGATTTACGTAGAACATAAATCCAAGTGTACCAACAATTGTAATAACACCTGTAAATAACTGATTAAATCCCATTAAAAGTCCATCTGCAAATGTATCTACATCGGCAATGATACGGCTCACAAGATCTCCGGATGGATGAGCATCCAGATAAGATAATGGTAATTTCTGAATTTTTTTGATTGCACGATTTCTCAAATCTCGAGAAACCTGAAATGTAATTTTGTTGTTACACGTTGCTAACAGCCACTGTGCCAGCGCGGATACTGCAATCGCAATTAAAATTGCCATAACGATTCTGCTGATTCCGGCAAAATCTACTTTACCTTTTCCGATCATATCATCAATGGAATAACCAGTTAAAACCGGCACAATTAATTGAGCCGCCACACTAATTCCCGAGCACAAAAAACTCAATATAATAAAGAAAGAGTAACGTTTTACATAATGCAATATTCTTTTTAAAACAGCCTTATTCGATTTTCGCTGCTTATCTGACGATTTTTTTGCCATGATCTACTTCTCTCCTTTCTTAAACTGACTTTCATAAATTTCCCTGTATACTTCACAGGAAGACAACAATTCTTCATGACGACCGATGCCTACCAGTTCACCGTCATCCAATACCAGAATCTGGTCTGCATTCTGAATACTAACTGTACGCTGAGACACAATAAAAAGTGTCGCAGCTGTTTTTTCATCTTCGTTCATTTTTGCTAATGCCTGACGAAGTGCCGCATCTGTTGCAAGGTCCAATGCACTTGCACTGTCATCCAAAATCAAAATATCCGGATTTCCTACCAAAGCTCGTGCAATCGTCAATCTCTGTTTCTGACCACCGGAGAAATTACGTCCTGCCTGTTCCACCGGTTCATCCAATTTCTGTGGCTTTTCTTTTACAAAATCTGCAGCCTGTGCAATGCGAAGTGCTTCCCATAACTCTTCGTCTGTTGCATCCTCATTACCCCAAAGTAAATTAGAACGAATCGTTCCTGAGAACAACTGTGCTTTCTGTGCAACAACTGCTACTCGATTTCTAAGCTCTTTTTTAGAATACGTGTCAATATTCTGTCCCAGAATAGAAACCTTTCCTCCGGTAGCATCATAAAAACGAGGTATCAAATTAACCAGACTGGATTTACCACTTCCGGTACCTCCGATAATTCCTATTGTCTGTCCTTTGTATGCAGTAAAAGATATATCCGAGAGACTGTCTTCCCCGGCTCCGTTATACAGCAAAGAAACATGATCAAAACATACTGCTTCTTGTGATTTGTTTGATTTTTCCTCTTCAGATACAACAGCAGATTCTGTCATCATCTCATCTCTTGATTTTAAATTACCTACTAATTCGGAACCTGATTTTGTCTCATCATTTTCCTGGTTCAAAGACTCTTCAACGAATTTCATTTTCGTCTTTGTATCTAAAATTGCCTCGATACGACTAAGACTTGCATTTGTCTTACTTAATAAAACAATTGTATTTGCAAGTTTTACTAATTCAATCAAAATCTGCGACATGTAGTTTACAAGTGCCACAATATCACCGCTCAACAAAAGTCCCTGATTTACCTGATGCGATCCCAGCTGAATAATTGCAATAACCGCCAGATTCACTACCACATAAGTCAAAGGATTCATAAGTCCGGAAATTCTTCCAACAAACAACTGATCCTGAATCAAATCTTCATTTGCATTCTGAAAACGTTCTGTTTCCTGTGCCTCTTTTCCAAATGCACGAACAACTCTGACTCCCGTCAGATTTTCTCTTGTAATTCCAACCAGACGATCCAGTCGTCCCTGCACTTTTTTGTATAACGGAGAAGTAATTTTCATAATCCCGAAAATAATCAAAGAAAGTACCGGAATTGCAACAACAAAAATCATCGCCATTTTTGCATTGATTATAAATGCCATCACCATCGCACCAAATACGATAAATGGACTTCGAAGTGTCAAACGCAAAAACATATTTACACCGTTCTGAACCTGGTTGATATCACTGGTCATTCTGGTGATCATTGTACTTGTTCCAATTGAATCAATTTCAGAAAATCCCAATGTCTGAATATGATTAAACAGAGAATGCCGCAATCCTGCTGCACATCCAACTGCTGCCTTTGCAGAAAAATACTGCGCTGTAATACTGCAGGAAATACCAATCAGCGCCAGCAAAACTAAAATCAAACATCTGGAGATAATATAAGATTTATCCTGATTTACAATACCTTTATTAATTATATCCGCCACAACAAGCGGAACAAACAAGTCAAAAAAAGCTTCCAGCATTTTGAAAAGAGGTGCTAAAATACTTTCCACTTTATATTGCTTCATATTTTTCATTAAATACTTCATACACGCTCTAGACTCCTTTTTTATTTTTGACACTCATTTATTTTTGTTGTATTGACTAATTTTATTGTAT
>JAUNCI010000043.1 GCA_030526665.1 Eubacteriales bacterium | reverse complement strand
ATGATTTAATATAAGAAAAATTACAAAAATTGAAAAGTACACAGCTTTTATGCGCTTGGAAAATGAGGAGATAAAAGAATATATGGGTTTATGGAAAAAAAACCTGGCGATGGTTTTAGCAGGTTATATCGGTATTATCGGATGTATGTCCCCCGTGTTTGCTGAAGACGAAAAATCGAATAACAGCGATTCTCAGTGGTATGGAGATGGCGCACTGCTGTCAGAATCGGGAGATGCAGAGGAAGAGCCACAGGTTGATATTTCTCTCTGGACGGGAACAAATGAAGAATACAATAATGTTAAAATCGGTGATGCGATGACTCTTGCTGCCAAAATTATAAATGAACAGGATGAAGTGGTTGAAGACCTGGAACAATATGACACATCCTATTCCTGGTATCGGGTAGTCGGAGAGGAAAAGAGTCTGATTGAAGGTGCTGCAGATAATGAACTGGAAATCATTGTAGACGAAAATATGGCCAGATGTGATCGACCATATTATTTCGAATGTCTTGCAGATGTTGACGGGACAGAAATTGTAAGCCGATTTATGCTTATGACGAAACATACGCCGATCAATGATCCTGAAGTACCTGCAACCGGAAGTAAGACCGGATTGACAGAGGGAAGTCATTGCGAAGTATGTGGACAGGTGATCGTAAAACAGAATACTATTCCCAAAGTAATCGCGGATACCCCTGTTTTGATTAAGACATATAATACAGTGAATTCCATCGAAGTTTTTTGGAAGTTATCAGAGAAGGCAGAAAAATATCGATTGTTTAGACGAAGCAATAATAATGGCTGGAAAGCAATCGCTGATTTGGATAATTCTGTGAATCATTACAGTGATACAACAGTTGCAAATAATACAACTTATTTTTATACTGTGCGCTGTCTGGCTGAGGACGGCAGTACATATATGAGTGGATATAACCGCACCGGAATCGGCGGGATATATATGAAAGTGCCTAAAATTACAGAGGTTAAAAGCTTAGAAAACAGTGTAAAAATCAGCTATAATTCTGTGACGGGAGCCGAAAAATATCGTGTGTATCGAAAAACGGAAGACACTGCCTGGAAAAGTGTCGGATGTACAGGACCCCTGTATTTTGTAGACAAGACAGTAAAAAGCGGCGTCGACTATACCTATGCCGTACGTGCCGCAAATGGTGCAGGCGTACCGATCAGCAGCTATGATGCAGAAGGAAAATCTATTTTCTATGTTGCTATGCCAAGGATAAAAAAAGTAACTGCCGATATGGATGGTGCGATGATTTCCTGGGATCATACAGCCGGTTCAGAAAAGTATAGGGTTTTTCGAAAGACATCCGCAAAAGGAAAATGGACGCTTTTAGGAGAAACAACGAACAACTTTTTCCTGGATCAGACAGTAAAAAATAATAATACATATTTTTATACGATTCGCTCTTTGTATGAAGCGGAAAAATGGACATCCTACGATAAAACGGGTACCCGCATTCTGTATATTGAGGCACCAAAGCTGATTTCCGCACAAAATGGTGCAGATGGAATTACAATAAAATGGAAAGCAGTTGCCGGTGCAGACAAGTACCGTGTTTTTCGAAAAAAAGCGGATGAAGGATGGGAAGTTGTGGCAGATACCAGGTCTTTGACATGTACAGATAAAAAAGCTGGCAGCGGGACGGAGTATACGTATACCGTACGCTGTATAAATGCCGCAGGAAAATACATAAGTGCATATGATAAGACCGGAGTGAGCGCCCTAAGAATCGGAAATGGAACGCTTCAAAAAATTTCCGCGACAGAGGCCGGGATCCGATTATCATGGAAAGAAATTGCCGGATCAGATCGCTATGTGATTCAACGTGCAGATGAAAAAAACGGATACGAGGTTATTGCAGAAATTACGGACCCGGAAAATCTGTATTACCTGGATTCAGATGCTGCTATAAACGGAATGAATTATAAATATGCAGTTCGGGCTTGCATTGGCGAAGAAAAAGGAACGGTGACACCACAGACATTTTGCTATCTGACAAGTCCGACGATCGGAAGTCTGAAAAATACGGCAAAAGGTGAGGCCACGATTGCCTGGAATAAAAATACAAAGGCTGATGGCTACCAGATAAGCTATAAAACCGGAAATACAGAGAAAAGATTTGTTGTTGACGGAAATGCAAAGATAAAAACAGTAGTGAAGAACCTGAAAAAAGGAAGTACGTATACTGTGAAAGTCAGAAGTTATAAAAAACGTTCCGGTGTGGCATATTGGTCTGCCTGGAGCGGCGAAAAAGACATAGTAATTCGTAAATAAAATAGAAACCATACGTTTTGTGGAGAGTATCCTGCGGGATACTCTCTTTTTTATGTCGATAAGGTGATTGGATTAAGAAAAACATTTGTATACTTTGCTAAAAATGGATGTTGTGCAACTTGCACGAAAAAGTACGAAAAACAGATAAATAAATGTGGTTAGTTTTGAATAACTGGAAAAAGACATTTGCATTGATTGTATAAAGTGTATGTTAAAAAAATAACTTATGATTAAAATATTGTCAAAATGCACAAAGTGTGATAACATCAAAGGACAATGAGGAAATATTATCAAGAAGGAGGGCTTGGTATGCTGGATCAGAGCTATTATCAGGTAGCTGACAAAATTATTGAGCGCTATGGTAAGAAAGCATCTGCATTAATCCCAATTATGCAGGATATTCAGGAAGAGTATCGTTATCTTCCGGGAGAATTGCTTACTTATGTTGCAGGACAGATCGGAATTACAGAAGCAAAAGCGTTCAGTGTAGCAACATTTTATGAGAATTTTTCTTTTGAACCAAAAGGAAAATATGTCATCAAAGTATGTGACGGTACTGCCTGTCATGTACGTAAATCAATGCCGGTTAAAGAAGCATTTTTGAAAGAACTTGAGTTGACAGGAAGCAAGCATACAACAGACGATATGCTGTTTACTGTAGAAACTGTATCATGTCTTGGTGCATGTGGACTTGCTCCGACCTGTACAGTAAATGATGAAGTACATCCAAAGATGACACCGGAAAAAGCTGTTGAACTGATTCATGAATTGAGAGGAGAAGGCTAATGAGATTAACAAGTGTAGAAGCATTGGCAAAACACCGTGAAGAAGCCAGAGCAGCTATCGAAGCCTACGATTGTCGTATCCTTGTCTGTTCCGGTACAGGATGTGTTGCCGCAGGTGCGCAGAAAATTTATGACAAGTTAGTGAAACTAACAGAAAATCTGGATCATGTAACAATTCAGATGCAGAAAGACGTTCCGCATATCGGAACAATGAAAACAGGCTGTCAGGGGCTTTGTGAGTATGGCCCGTTAGTTCGTGTAGAGCCATACGATTATCAGTATGTAAAAGTTCAGGAAGATGACTGTGAAGAAATTCTCAATGAAACAGTATTGAACGGAAGACCTGTTGAAAGATTGTTCCATCAGGACGGCGATGAAAAATATGCTCATCCAATGGATATTCCTTTCCTGAACAAACAAACACGTATCGTATTGGAAAACTGCGGAAATATCGACGCAGAATCCATTGACGAATATATTGCTGCAGGTGGTTTCTCTGCTCTTGCAAAAGCAATCACAGAGATGACACCGGAGCAGGTTGTTGATGAAGTAGATAAAGCCGGTCTTCGTGGACGTGGCGGCGGTGGTTTCCCAGCCGGTAAAAAATGGAAACAGGTTATCCGTCAGAAAGAAAAAATCCGTTATGTTGTATGTAATGGTGACGAAGGTGACCCGGGTGCATTCATGGATGGTTCCGTAATGGAAGGTGATCCTTACAAATTAATTGAAGGTATGTTGATTGCAGCATACGCAGTCAGTGCACAGGATGGTTACATCTATGTACGTGCAGAATATCCGCTTTCTGTAAAACGTCTGAAACATGCAATCGCACAGGCTGAAGAATATGGACTGTTAGGTGAAGGAATTCTGGGAACAGACTTCAATTTCACACTTCATATTAACCGTGGTGCAGGTGCATTCGTTTGTGGTGAAGGTTCTGCCCTGACAGCATCGATCGAAGGTAATCGTGGTATGCCGCGAGTAAAACCTCCTCGTACAGTTGAAAAAGGTCTGTGGGAAAAACCTACAGTATTAAATAACGTTGAAACATACGCAAATGTTCCGAAGATTATTCTTCAGGGTGCTGACTGGTTCCGTACGATCGGTACAGAAGGAACACCTGGAACAAAAACGTTCTCTATCACAGGAGCTATCGCAAATACAGGTTTGATCGAAGTTCCAATGGGAACAACACTTCGCGAAATCATTTATGACATCGGCGGCGGTCTGAAAAACAATGCAAAATTCAAAGGTGTTCAGATCGGTGGACCATCCGGTGGATGTCTGGTAGAAGAGCATCTTGATGTGCCGCTTGATTTTGACTCTGTTAAAAAATTCAATGCAATCGTTGGATCCGGCGGTCTGGTAGTTATGGATGACAGTACCTGTATGGTAGAGGTTGCCCGTTTCTTCATGAGCTTTACACAGCGTGAGAGCTGCGGTAAGTGTGTTCCTTGCCGTGAAGGTACAAAACGTATGCTGGAAATTCTTGAAAAGATCGTTGCAGGCAAAGGTGAACTGGAAGATCTGGATCGTCTGGAAGAAATGGCACAGATGGTTCGTTCTATGGCCCTTTGCGGACTTGGAAAGAGCGCTCCGCTTCCGGTTATCAGTACATTAAGTACATTCCGTAAAGAGTACGAAGAGCATATCATAGAAAAGAAATGTGCGGCTAAGGTTTGTACGGCGATGAGAAAATTCATCATCAATCCGGACCTTTGTAAAGGCTGCGGCAAGTGTCTCAGAAACTGTCCGGCAGGCGCAATTAACGGTGCTAAGAAAGAAGCTCATTCAATCAACACAGATCTGTGTATCAAGTGCGGTGCTTGTCTTGAAAACTGTGCATTTGATGCTGTTTATGTTGAAGCATAGGAGGGACTATAATGGGTACAATGACTATTGACGGTAGAAAAGTTGAATTTACCGATGAAAAAAATGTCCTTTCTATTATTAGAAAGGCTGGAATTAATATTCCAACACTTTGTTATCATTCCGAACTGTCAACATTTGGTGCTTGCCGTCTGTGTACGGTAGAAGATGACAGAGGAAGAACATTCGCATCCTGTTCAGAAGAACCTAGAGATGGAATGGTTATTTTCACAAATACTGGAAAACTTCGTAAATATCGTAAACTGATCGTTGAGTTACTTCTTGCGGCTCATTGCAGAGACTGTACAACATGTGAACGCAGTGCTAACTGTACACTTCGTGAACTGGCACTCAGACTTGGCGTAAAAGACGTTCGTTTCCAGAATACAAGACCTGAATATCCACTGGATTTCAGTTCACCATCAATCGTACGTGATCCGAACAAATGTATTCTTTGCGGAAACTGTGTTCGCGCATGTCGCGAATTACAGGGCATAGAAGCATTAGGCTTCGCTTATCGTGGAACAGATGCAATCGTTATGCCTGCATTTGGAAGAGATATCGTAACTACAGATTGTGTTAACTGTGGTCAGTGTAGAGTTGTCTGTCCTACAGCGGCAATTTCAATCAAGAGCCATGAAGAACAGGTTTGGGATGCTCTTGCAGATCCAAACGTTCGTGTAGTTGCTCAGATTGCTCCTGCGGTTCGTGTAGCAGTTGGTAAAGAATTTGGTCTTCCAAACGGAAGAAGCCAGATGGGACGTATCGTAAATGCACTTCATCGTATGGGATTTGATGAAGTTTATGATACTACCATTTCTGCCGACCTTACCATTATCGAGGAAACAAACGAATTCCTGGATCGAGTAGCAAATGGCGGAAAACTTCCGCTTTTGACATCCTGCTGTCCTGCATGGGTTAAATTTGTTGAAGATCAGTTCCCGGAATATGAGAATAATGTATCTACATGCCGCTCTCCACAGGGTATGCTTTCCGCAACGATCAAAGAATATTTCCGTGATCCTGAAAAAGCAGGCGACAAGAAAACAATCGTTGTTTCCTTCATGCCATGTACAGCTAAGAAAATGGAAATTACCTGGGATAGAAACCGTACAAAAGACGAACCAGATACAGACTTTGTATTAACTTCCACAGAGCTGATTCGTATGATCAAAACAAGTGGATTTGATTTTGCAACTCTCGAACCGGAAGCATGTGATGTTCCATTTGGATTTGGATCAGGTGCCGGCGTTATCTTCGGTGCATCAGGTGGTGTTACAGAGGCAGTTCTTCGTAGACTGGTTCCGGATCATTCTCAGAAAACACTCGCAAGTATCGCAAACTGTGGTGTTCGTGGAGATGGTTTCATCAGAGAATTCACGGTTCCTTATAACGGAATCGATGTTAAGGTTTGTGTAGTCAGTGGCCTTGCAAATGCAAGAGCGGTTATGGAAAAAGTTCAGAATGGTGAAGCTGAATATCACCTGATTGAAGGAATGGCATGCCGTCGTGGCTGCGTAATGGGTGGTGGACAGCCTGTACATGCCGGCGACCGCACCAAAGAAGCCAGAACAAAAGGTCTTTACAATGCAGATAATACATCAATCATCAAGAAATCTGATGAAAATCCAATGGTTGATGCATTGTATGCAGGCCTGCTGAAAGGCAAAGAACATGAACTTCTCCATGTTCATAAAAAACACTAACGATAATACATATCTTATAGGATAAGCGTTTATCATTACTTTATCCAATAGCAGTATATCCCTGGGAGGTGGTAATTCCGCTTTTCGGGCATATACAGTGAAGGGATGAAGGAATACTTACAATTTCATCACTGATTTTATCTGACAGGAAGATGAGAATTCCGTAGGAATTCCTTCTGAGGGAAAGAGCATAAATGAGTAAAAACCATAATATGGCTATGCCTTTTCCCGGCATAGCCATATTTTTTTGTTTAACAGGAAACTGCGTTTTCCTAAATTTATTTTCAGGAGTGCTAAATGAATACACGCGTAGCAATTATTGGAATCATCGTTCAGGAACAGGATGCAGTCGAGCAGATGAATGCGATTCTGCATGACTATAACCAGTATATCATCGGAAGAATGGGGATTCCTTATAGAGAAAAAAACATCAATATTATATCTGTTGCAATTGATGCACCGGAAAATGAAATTGCAGCACTGGCCGGAAAAATCGGAAGATTAAAAGGCATCAATGTCAAAACAGCATACTCAGGAGTAATTAGTCATGAATGATACTGTTCGAAATCTGATCGTGAAATTAAATGAAGAACATTCATTGACCATAGAAGAATATGAAACCATATTGATGCAGCGTGATGCAGAAGCAGCAGAGTTTCTTGCCGATCTGGCTGTGAAGTGTCGGAAAAAATACTATGGAAACAAAGTGTTTGTCCGTGGTCTGATCGAAATCAGCAATATCTGCAAGAACAATTGTCTGTACTGTGGCATCCGCAGAGGAAATCATGCATGTGACCGCTATCGGCTTTCCGAAGAAGATATATTGGAGTGCTGTGATGATGGTTGGAATTTGGGATTTCGAACCTTTGTCCTGCAGGGCGGCGAAGATGCATATTTTTCGGACGAAGTGGTATGCTCACTGATTCGAAAAATAAAAGAAAAATATCCGGAGTGTGCGATTACTCTTTCTCTGGGAGAAAGAAGCCGTGAAAGCTACCAGCGGCTCTATAATGCGGGTGCGGAGCGCTATCTGCTTCGTCATGAAACCGCAGATGAACAGCACTACCGAAAATTACATCCGGCGGAAATGTCCTGGTCGAATCGTATGAAATGCCTCAGGGAATTAAAGGAAATCGGTTACCAGGTAGGATGTGGATTTATGGTGGAATCGCCATGGCAGACAACGAGAGAACTGGCAAAAGAAATGAAATTTATTGAAGAGTTTCAGCCTGATATGTGTGGAATCGGACCGTTTATTCCACACAATGCAACGGAATTTGCCAAAGAACCGGCGGGAAGTGTTGAACTGACCTGTTACCTTCTTTCCATCATTCGATTGATTCATCCGACAGTGCTTCTCCCCTCCACTACAGCACTGGGAACAATTGATCCACTGGGAAGAGAAAAGGGAATCAAATCCGGCGCAAATGTTGTAATGCCAAACCTGTCACCGGTAAGGGTTCGAAATAAATACGAACTATACGATAACAAAATATGTACGGGTGATGAATCGGCGCAGTGTCGAAGCTGTTTGTCCCGAAGAATGGAATCCATCGGTTACGAAATCGTAACCGACCGCGGAGACAGAGTTCGTGAATAGATGTATACCGAATGCACAAAGATAATAGTAATCGATCCAATAAAATAGAAGTAACAAACTGTGACAATAAAAAACTAATAAATAGAAGTAACAAAAATACAAAAAAACAAAATCAATAAA
>JAUNCI010000012.1 GCA_030526665.1 Eubacteriales bacterium | reverse complement strand
GACCAATTAAATCAAGCATATAAATTCGCTCAAAATAAAGGTTATATAATAAAAGTCATATAACGTGTCTTTGATATGAATGATAGGGTTGCTATTTCTTTGCTAAGAAGGGATAGCAGCCTTTTATATTTAGGAAAATAGTGTTCTGTATAATATATAATTATAAAACGCTCCGAAAGGATGCACAGGTAATAAAGCGATAAATGCAAGTTACAAAGTATAAAGTTCTCAATGTATTATGAAGCTATATCAGTTGTGAGATGACTCCCATCTATAAACATAGTGTAAGTGGTGAGCTTGACTTAAAAGCACGCGACTTGGGTCGTAAGGGGCTCTACAGGCTTTTAGTGATTAAACAATAGGAGGACTGACAAAATGAAAAAAATGAAAATACAGAAATTGCTCGCAGTTGTATTTATGGGAACCATGTTTTTATCCATGACGGCTTGCGGTACAAGTAAAGATACGAAAGAAGAAAAAATAGAAAAGACTACAGAAAAAACTGTAGAAGAAACAACTGAAGAACCTGCAAAAGAAACAGCGGAAACAATTGCTGAAGAATCTGCCAAAGAAACAGCAGAAACAATTGCCGAAGAAAACGAAGCAAAATCTTCAGACGAAAACGATAATACAGTGCAGATCCCGAATCCATTTGTAGAAGTGACATCCCTAGAGGAAGCAAAAGAAATTGCCGGATTCAGTATGGATGCACCGGACACAATCGATGGATATAATGACAAAAATATTTCTGTACTGAACATCGATGACAAGATGATTCAGGTGACCTATTCTAAGGATGAAAAAGAACTTCTGATTCGTAAAGGAACAATTGGAACAGATGGTGTAACGGATATCAGCGGGGATTATACGGAATATTCAGAAAAAAGCGAGCTTGAAGTAAATGGAACGAAAGCAGCAGTTCGTGGAAATTCCGGTAAAGTTTATGTCGCAACATGGTCGGATGAAAAATTTAACTATTCGATAGGTTCGACAGAAGGACTTACACAGGAGAAAGTAACTGAATTGCTTACTCAGATTAAGTAGCGATAATCAGTAATCATCAGTGCTAAATATTTGATAGTTGGCAGTCAGATATAAAAAATCAGATGTTACTGAATCAATATAATAAATATAAAATCGTCGATCATAATCTGAAATGATTCATGATCATCAAGATGACTTACGGTAATTTACAGGAGTACATTGATATTTTAAGCGAAAGACTTTGGTAAAGTAACTGGTATCGTTAAAACCGCAGTCAAGGGCGATGTCTCTGGCGGACTTTTGTGTGGTACGAAGCAGTCCGGCAGCTTTACGAAGCCGGGTATCCATGACATATTTCATAGGAGTTGTGTCCAGCATTTCGTGAAAACAGCGCAGACAGACACTATTGCTTGCGGAAATGCTTGCGGCAATTTTATCAACGGTTAAGTCTTCCATATAATGAAGATCAATGTACTCCATCATGGTTCGAATGCGGCTTACATTGGTTAGATCCTGGTCGGACATATTGTGCTGTGAGAAATCATTATTCTGTAAAATTTTTCGAGCAGCTTTGGATAATTCATAACGTGCAAGGTTTTCAAAATCATCCTGTTCTTCTGAAATTGCAGTCCAGGCGGTCAAAAGACAGTGAAGCACATCTTTTTGACAGGAAATATCCTGTTTTAGTACGAGAAAACGTGTGGAGGCATTGGTGAAAAATGGCTGTACCAGATTCTGCCAGAAAACGCTGTCCATATTTCCACCAATGAGGCGAGGGTGAAACACAGCGGAATGCAATTTTCCCGGAGAACCCGGAACACAGCGAACGGCATGCAGCACCTTGGAATTGATAAAAAGTCCGTCTCCGCAGGGTAATACAAAGTGCGTGTTTTCGATATCAAAATGTAAAACACCTTCTGTTACGACGATCAGTTCCCATTCATCATGCCAATGCCATTCTACTTCCATCAAACATAAATCATCTGCATAGCAGGCTATCGGAAATGCAGTATTTCCGTGAGTAGTTAATTCTTGTTCGTGTAAGTCTGTTATAATGTTGCACACAGATAATCCCATAGTTGATTTCTCCTTCTATAAAATTTCTTTCATGATTTATTCTTATGATTTTATTCTCTGGATTTTCTCTAATAAATTTCTTCTCGTGGTTGATTTACATGGCTTTTACGCAGTATTTACTTACCATATATTTTCTCGCTTGAATCAGGATGAATGTTTTGTCATATAAATATGACGATTATTTCATGTATTTGCTCTTTTTATGCTGATATAATCATATCATCATAAAGAAGGAGAAGCAACATGACACATTTACTTTTGATTATTATTTATATCGCATTTATCAGTCTTGGTCTGCCGGATGCACTGCTTGGTTCGGCATGGCCATCCATATATCCGGAGTTTGCGGTTCCGGTATCCTATGCCGGAATTATTTCCATGATTATTGCGCTTGGAACTATTTTTTCAAGTTTGCAGAGCGACCGTCTGACTGTGAAATACGGAACCGGAAAAATTACGGCGGCCAGTGTTGGTATGACAGCAGCGGCACTGTTTGGATTTTCGATATCCCACTCGTTTGTAGCACTTTGTCTGTGGGCAATTCCATATGGACTTGGGGCAGGAAGTGTAGATGCCAGCCTAAATAATTATGTGGCACTTCATTACAAAAGCAGACATATGAGCTGGCTGCACTGTATGTGGGGAATTGGTGCCAGCGTTGGACCATATATTATGGGGGCGGTTCTGACAGGAGGAATGCCATGGAACAATGGATATCGTGTTATCGCTGTTTTGCAGGTAGTGCTGACCGCAATTCTGGTATTCAGCTTACCGCTATGGAAATCAAATCATGAATCGGTTAATTTAGAAAACAGTAAAGAAACAAGCGAAGATACAAGCAAAGAGTCTACAAGGGTGGAGAAGGTTGATGAACAGACAGGGAGGAAAAGAAAAGCACTGTCACTGTCAGAAATCTTTTCCATACCCGGGGCAAAGGCAATCATGGTATCTTTTTTCTGCTATTGTGCGATCGAACAGACCGCAGGTTTGTGGGCGGCCAGTTATCTGACGCTTCAAAAAGGACTCACTGCAGAACTTGCTGCAAGCTTTGCTTCTATGTTTTTCCTTGGCATAACAGCCGGAAGAGCACTCAGCGGATTTTTGACGATTCGATGGAATGATCGACAAATGGTACGTTTAGGCCAGGGAATCATTGCATTGGGAGTGGTTGTGATGCTGCTGCCATTTTCCAGTACGTTTGCATTGATAGGGCTGATCTTGATCGGTCTGGGATGTGCGCCGATCTATCCATGTATGCTTCATGCCACACCGGAGCAGTTTGGCGCAGATCAGTCTCAGGCAATTATTGGCGTTGAGATGGCAAGTGCATACGTCGGAACCTGCGTAATGCCGCCGTTGTTTGGTGTAATTGCGAATGCGATTGGAATTGGATTACTGCCGATTTATATACTCGCGATTTTGATTTTGATGGTAGTAATGTTTGAAAAAGTTAAGGGCGGACGCTCCATAGTGAAATAATGGATTATTTCATTTCATCATATCATTTTTAAAATCCACTGCTTTGACACTTTAGTTGAAAAAAGTAAAAAGGTATTGTATAATATGTTTCGTTTATTTTCGAAAAAAAGTTTCAACAAAAGTGTAAAGGAAGAAGGATATGATAGGGACAATTGCCAACACTACGACTATTTTGGTTGGAAGTGTGATTGGAAGTGTATTAAAAAAAGGAATCAATGAAAAACAGCAGCAGGCGCTTTTTACTGCAATGGGGCTGGCGGCAACGGGATTGGGAATTAATTCGATTGTGCAGAATATGCCCAAAAGCAGCTATCCGGTACTTTTTATCGTAAGCCTGGCGCTTGGAAGTCTGATTGGAACTTCATTAAATCTAAGCGAAAAGTTCGATTCAATAACGAATCGTTTTTCGTCCGGAGGAAATCTGGCAAAAGGATTATCGACAGGTGTATTGTTATTTTGTATTGGGACCCTTTCGATTCTGGGACCAATAAACAGTGCTTTAAATGGCGATAATACCTATTTGTTTACAAATGCAACACTTGATTTTGTCACATCTATGGCATTGGCATCGACATATGGAATTGGAATGGCATTAACGGCAATTGTTCTGTTTTGCTGGCAGGGAGCCATTTATCTTCTGGCCAAGCTGCTGGGACCGTTCATGACTGCTGAAATGATGACGGAACTGTCTCTGGTTGGAGGCTTTCTGATTGCTAGTTCCGGAATTTCCATGTTGAATATCAAAGATTGCAAGACAATGAATATGCTGCCATCTCTGATTATACCGATTCTGTTTTGTGCAGTGATCAGATTATTTTAGTAAATGGCTGAATACTCTCAACAATTTTGATAATAATGATGGACATTAATAGAAGGGTTCGGTATTATTAAATTATAACGAATATATGCAAGGGTGTAGCATATATAAATGGGAGGAAAAGAGCAAATGAAGAGAAGCGGATTTTTAAACAAATGGATCAAATGCTTAATTGTTGCCGCAATTGCAATGTTATTTGCGGTACCTGTTCATGCAGGAGGCCGTGTTTACCTGGAATGGCAGGTATATGATATGGGCAATAATCAGCAAAGTGGAAATGTTAAAGGTTACGATTCTTCCGGAAATCAGATCTGGTATTATCAGTGCGGAAGCTATTCTCGTACGGAATTAGATTCGGTAACGATGCTCGGAATCAGAGATGATCGATTTTATCTGGTAGAATCCGGAACAGTGGTTGCATTGGATTGTTCAACCGGACAAATCATGTGGACGAACAGTGATTTCAGAGGCTGCCCATCCCAGAATGGTTTTCAGGTAAGTTCTTCCGGAAAAGTATATCTGTGCGGCTATTATGGTCCGGACCTTTTTATCGCGGACCGCAATGGAAAAACAATGAGCAGAGTGAATTCATTGGCTTACAATTCTTATTGGCCTTATAACCTGAGATTTACAACTGGTGATAACATGAAAATTGATTATGAGAGTGACAACTCAACTTTAGAATTTAATGTTGTAAATTATTTTGGTACAATTCAATATTGAGTATAGGAAGCAGATAAGCTAAAATGTGAGGGGCAAAATATTGTCCCTCTTATTTTTTTTGTTTGTGCAGTAAGGATATGATTATGAATAATACAAATACTTCTATAAATAAAAGCATACAGGATAGATTGTTTGAACTTCAGGATGTGAAATACGCAGAATTTCAGGCAAAGTTGACACCTTCCGTAGATGCGGGGAAGGTGATCGGTGTGCGTATGCCGGCGGTGAGAAAACTGGCAAAAGAATTTTTTAAGGAAGAGGAGCATTATGCATTTATGAAAGCTCTTCCACACGAGTACTATGATGAAAATCTGATTCATGCGCAGCTGATAGCACAGATCAAGGACTATGAGGAATGTGTAAAAGAATTGGAAAAATTTCTTCCGTTTGTGGATAACTGGGCGGTATGTGATACGATGTCCCCAAAAGTGTTCAAAAAACACAGACCACAGTTGATTGAAAAAATCAGAGAATGGTCATCTTCGGAAGATACTTATACATGTCGTTTTGGCATTGGAATGTTAATGGCCCATTTTCTGGATGATGATTTTCTGGAAGAGTATCTGGAGATTCCGGCATCCGTTCATTCAGAAGAATACTATGTCAATATGATGCTTGCCTGGTATTTTGCTACAGCACTTGCAAAGCAGTGGGATGCTGCTGTTATATATTTGACAGAAGAACGGTTGGATAGATGGGTTCACAACAAAACGATTCAGAAAGCTGTTGAGAGCTATCGCATTACAGATGAACAGAAAACGTTCTTGCGTACATTGAGGAGAAAGTAGTGCAAATTAGATTTTGCATACAAAAGATATAAAGTAAAACAGATTTTGCATACAGGAAAATAAAGAAAAACAGAGTATACTTTTTATTATATATATAATAATTTACCGGAGAGGATGATAAGGTATGAGATATAAATTAGCGATTTTTGATTTGGATGGAACGATATTAAATACATTGGAAGATTTGGCGGATGCTACGAATTACGTAATGGACAGATTAGGTATGCCGAAGCGTACGATTGAAGAAGTGCGTCGATTTGTCGGAAACGGGATTCATCGTTTGCTGGAACTGGCAGTTGTAGAAGGGACAACGGATGAAGGCGTGGATCGTGCTTTTGATATTTTTAACGAATATTATCGTGAGCATTGTGCAGACAAGACACAGCCTTATGATGGAATTATGGACGTGCTAAAAGCACTTAGAGAAAATGGTGTACTTACGGCAGTGGTATCGAACAAGGCTGACTATGGCGTGCAGTCATTGTGTGAAGACTATTTTCCGGGAATGTTTGATTTTGCAGTAGGAGAAAAGCAGGGAATCCGCAGAAAACCATATCCGGATAGTGTACTGGCGGTTTTGAATCGCTTCGGTGTTGAAAAAAAGGATGCGGTATATATTGGAGATTCGGAAGTGGATTTCGCTACAGCAAAAAATGCCGGCCTTGATGTTTTGATGGTCGGCTGGGGATTCCGAAGTGCAGAGAGTTTAATGGAATTAGGTGCCGAGAAAATTATGGAAAAGCCGGCGCAGATTCTGGATCAGATTTTGTGATATTTGCTTATGAAAATCGAAGTACTTGTGATAGACGAAGCTGTAAGCCTGATGATATAATATAGAAGTAAAACGGAACGATAATCTCTCGTTCAATTCCCGTATTATATGAAAAGGAGGCATACATGATCGACAAAGTATTGGAGTACAACAAACGTTTTGTAGAAAACAAGGAATACGAAAAGTATCAGGCAGGTAAGATGCCGGAGAAGAAACTTGCAATTTTGGCTTGTATGGATACGAGGCTCACAGAACTTTTGCCGGCGGCACTTGGGCTAAAAGACGGCGATGCCAAAATTATCAAAAATGCCGGTGCGGTGATAACCCATCCATTTGGTTCAGTTGTCCGAAGCCTTCTGATTGCAATTGTGGAACTGGGAGTTGAAAATGTTATGGTAATCGGGCACACAGACTGTGGTGTGCAGCATATTGACTCAGAAATTATTTTGGAAGACCTTCATAAACGGGGAATCAGTACTGAAAATGTCGAAATGCTGAAATACGCCGGTGTAGATTTTGAAAAATGGCTATGTGGTTTCAATACAGTCAGAGAGTCCGTTGAAAACACCGTGAAGCTTTTGAAAGAGCATCCGTTGATTCCAAATGACGTTGGAATTACGGGCTATGTAATGGATACAAAGACAGGCGAATTATATCCGATTTGCTGAGTTTGGAAACCTGAATTTTGAGATTTGAAAAAACTCAGATTATGAGAATTAAAAAAACTCTTTCCATCGATATCAATAAATGATACAATAAGTCGATAGCGAAAAAATTTAATATAAAAAAGGAGAGACAAAATGCGCAAAAAATTATTAGCAGCAATGTTATCCACAGCTATGGTAGCATCCATGGCATCTGTAACAATGGTACAGGCAGAAGAAAAAGATCCATCAGAAGTTAAAGTAGGTCTTGTACTTGACGTTGGTGGTGTTAATGATGGTTCCTTCAACCAGACATCATGGGAAGGACTTCAGAAAGCAGTTGAAGATTTCGGAGTTCAGGGTACATACCTTGAATCAAACAACGATGCTGACTATGCAGCAAACATCGATACATTCCTTGATGAAGAATATGATCTGATCATCGGTGTTGGATACATGCTTGCAGATGGTATCAGAGCAGCAGCTGAAGAAAACCCGGATGTTAAATTTGCAATCATTGATGACTCTACAAACGCTGACCTTGACAACGTTACATGCCTGATGTTCAAACAGGAACAGTGCTCTTACCTTGTAGGTACAGTTGCTGGTAAAATGACAAAAGCAAACAACGTAGGTATCGTTCTTGGTATGGCTACAGAAACAATGCACCAGTTCGGATATGGATATGTTGCAGGTGTTCTTGACACAAATCCAGAATGCGAAATTCAGCAGATGAACGCAAACAGCTTTGCTAATGCTGAAATAGGAAAAGCTGATGCAAACGCTATGATCACAAACGGCGCTGATATCATTTATCAGGTAGCTGGTGGTACAGGTCGTGGTGTTATCGAAGCTTGTGATGAAGCTGATGGCGTATATGCAATCGGTGTTGATACAGACCAGGCTCCACTTGCTCCAGAAACAGTTATCACTTCTGCTATGAAGAGAGTAGACACAAGTGTATATGACTCAGTTGACAGACTTCTTAAAGGTGAACTTGAATCCGGTATCGTAGTATATGACCTTGCATCTGATGGTGTTGGTATTGCTCCTACACAGGATCTCCTTCCGGAAGACGTAATCGCAGCAGTTAACGAAGCAGCTGAAAAAATCAAATCTGGTGAAATCGTAGTTCCTTCTTCAAAAGAAGAATTTGATGAAAAATACGGAGACGATGCATATTCACTTGACGTTGAATAATAATCAGATTCGGGAAATGATTTGACAATGTGATTATACATGCAATAAGACCGGTGTTTTTATACACCGGTTTTATTGTAAAAATACTATTTCAATAAGAAACATATCTAAAGGATGGAGTAGAGTGGATTTTTGATTTATGAAAAGAGGAAAACGTGAACAATGCGGATGTTATTCAGATATTGATAAACACAGTTTCCTGTTTTGATGAATTAAAACATCACCTGTATGAAATTAAATAAACGGAGGAATTCGTATGAGAGAGATTTCAATGGAACGCGTGCAGAATACACGTGAAGAAATCTTGAGTGTTATAAAAAGTGCAACATTGACTCATGAACAGAAGGTTGCTGCATTGGCTAACAAAGCAGATTCTCTGATGGAAGTCCTGGATCTTCCGGAAGGTCTGGATGAATTGCTGAATGCACCAAAAGAAACACAGTGTATCTGTGATCTGAGTGAGGGACATGCACCTTTACGTCCAAGATATATTGTTCCTGATTATGCAAAATTTATGAAAGAGGGAAGTAAATTCCTGCAGCTTGATCCGCCTCAGGATT
Source organism: Eubacteriales bacterium (assembly GCA_030526665.1). Classification (GTDB taxonomy): domain Bacteria; phylum Bacillota; class Clostridia; order Lachnospirales; family Lachnospiraceae; genus Blautia_A. The sequence goes on along the minus strand of JAUNCI010000012.1, from coordinate 30,260 downwards.
TGTATGAGGCATTAAACAGCCTTTTGATCTTTTACAAACATGTACCTAGTGTAACAAATTACCCGGTATATGTAGGTGCTCTTGATACATTGCTGGAGCCTTTCATTGATACGGTTCCGCGAGAAATCGCCAAAAAAATGATTCGTCTGTTTTTAATCAACGTGGATCGTACCGTGCTGGATTCATTTTCACATGCTAATATCGGACCGAAAATGACAAAAGCCGGCGAAATCATTCTGGAAGTAGAAGCAGAACTGGAACAGGCAGTGCCAAACCTGACGATGAAATACGAAGAGGGTGTGACAGATGATGCTTTTGCTTTAAAAGCAATTGACTGTGCTCTGCATAGTGCAAAACCAAGCTTTGCAAATCATGCGATGTTCCGCAGTGAATTGACAGAGGACTATGTAATTGCAAGCTGCTATAACGGACTTCCTTATGGCGGAGGTTCCTATACTCTTTGCCGTCTGATCCTTGGAAATATTGCAAAACGTGCAAAAAATATTCAGGATTTCAAAGAGAATCAGCTGCCTTATGTAATGGATATTATGGCCGGATATATGGATGAAAGAATTCGTTTTGAAGTAGAAGAAAGTGGATTCTTTGAAAATAATTTCCTTGCAAAAGAAGGCTTTATCCACAGAGACCGTTTTACAGCAATGTTCGGCCTGGTAGGAATGGCGGAATGTGTGAACATTCTGTTTGAAAAAGAAGGCATTGAAGGACGCTTCGGTCATACGGAGAATGCAACAAAGCTTGGCGTTGAAATTATGGAAATTATCAATGATTTCAATAACAATCATAAAAATAAATATTGTGAAGTGACAGATGGGCATTTCCTTTTGCATGCTCAGGTTGGTATTTCTGATGATTACGATATCACTCCTGGAACCAGAATTCCGATCGGTGAAGAACCGGATGAACTGGCAGATCAGCTGATGGTATTGAAAAACTTCCATAAATATTTCGTTTCGGGAACAGGAGATATTTTCCCAATTGATATAACGGTTCACAAAAATCCGGAATATATCCTTGATATTATCAAAGGTGCTTTTCAGATCGATCTGCGTTACCTGTCATTCTATTCCAGTGACAGTGATGTAATTCGTGTAACCGGATATTTGGTGAAACGATCTGAAATGGAAAAATTAGACAAAGGTGAGGCTGTATTGCAGGATACAACCGCACTTGGACTGGAAGCAACGCATTCAGGACATATTTTGGAACGAAAAATCAGATAGAAACACAACTTCGATATGAAATATAACTTCAATGGGGAAAACAACTTCGATGGGGAATACAACTTCGATAAGGAAGACAAAGGAGGAATAGGAGTATGGGAAGAGTAAGCCATATGGATCCTGCAGTAGAAGTCATTGCCATGAAAGATATTGTAAAAAAATTTGGCGATTTTACTGCAAATGATCATATCAATCTCACACTGCACAAAGGTGAAGTCCATGCGATTCTTGGAGAAAACGGTGCCGGAAAAAGTACGCTGATGAATGTTTTATGCGGACTTTACAGACCGACAAGCGGACAGATCTACATCAAAGGAAAAGAAACAGTATTTTCAGGCCCAAAAGATGCAATCGATCAGGGAATCGGTATGGTTCATCAGCACTTTATGTTGATTCAGCCATTTACGGTTTTGGATAATATCATTTTGGGTGTTGAGCCAACTTCAGGACTTGTAATCAACAAAAAGGACGCACGCAAAAAAATCATGGAACTCTCAGAACAGTATGCCATGAAAATTGATCTGGATGCCAAAATCGAAGATATTTCGGTAGGTATGCAGCAGCGTGTTGAAATTCTGAAGGTTTTATATCGTGGTGCGGAGACTTTGATTCTCGATGAGCCGACAGCGTCACTGACACCACAGGAAATCGAAGGATTGATGGACATTATCGCGAATCTTACAAAAGATGGAAAGAGTGTTATTATCATCACCCATAAATTAAAAGAAATTATGGCTTCCTCTGATAATTGTACGATTATTCGCCAGGGAAAATATATTGATACCGTTGACGTATCAAAATCCAGCGAAAATGAACTCGCAGCTATGATGGTTGGCCGAGAGGTTAACTTCAAAGTTGACAAAAAAGATCAGGAACCGGGAGAACTTGTTCTTGAAGTCAAAAATCTACATGCAAAAGACTACCGTGGCGTAGAAGTACTCAAAGGTTTAAACCTTAAAGTACATGCAGGTGAAATTACCGGTCTTGCCGGTGTTGACGGAAACGGTCAGACCGAGCTTGTAGAAATTCTGACCGGCTTAAAGAAAGCAGAATCCGGAGAAGTTCGTGTTCTTGGAAAAGATATTTTCAACAAATCTCCAAAAGCTACATTTGATGCAGGGGTATCCAGTATTCCTGCAGACCGTCAGAAACACGGTCTGATTCTCGACTTTGCAATCGAAGATAATTTGATTATGCAGCATTTTAACGAAGAACCATTTGCAAGCAAAGGATTTTTGCAGCGTAAAGCAATTCGTAAAAATGCAACGGAATTGATGGAAAAATTCGATGTTCGTCCACGTGGAACAGAAGGAAAACCGGCGAAAACACTTTCTGGTGGAAATCAGCAGAAGGTTATCATTGCTCGTGAAGTAACAAATGACAAGGAACTTCTGATTGCGGTTAACCCGACTCGAGGCCTGGACGTTGGTGCGATTGAATTCGTTCATAAATATCTGGTAGAACAGAGAAACAAAGGCCGCGCGGTACTTCTTGTTTCCTTTGAATTGGATGAGGTCATGGACCTTTCCGACCGCATTGAAGTTATCTTTGACGGTCAGATTACCGGAAGTGTAAGCGGCAAAGAAGCAGATGAAAAAGAACTTGGATATATGATGGCTGGAGGTAAAAAAGAATGAAACAGAAAATATTAAAAAGTAATTTGATATTCACACTCCTGTCAATCGTAATTGGATTTATCATTGGCGCGATTTTTTTGGTAGTAGCCAAAATCAGTCCTGCGGAAGCATATGGAAAATTGTGGCACAGTGTTATGGATAAACCGAAATACTGGATGTGGACATTTACCTATGCGAGTCCTTTGATTTTTACTGGTTTATCAGTAGCCTTCTCATTTAGAACCGGTATCTTCAATATCGGAGCTGAGGGACAGTTCGTTGTAGGAAGTCTGGCTGCCTGTGTAGTAGGTATTCTTGTAGATGTTCCTGCTTACATTCATGTTCCGTTATGTATTCTGGTTGGTGCACTGGCCGGATTTTTCTGGTCATTCCTGGTTGCGATGATGAAAATCAAACGTGGTATTCATGAAGTTCTTTCCTTTATCATGTTCAACTGGATTGCATTTTATCTTTCAAACTATGTAGTAAATTTACGTGCAATTCATAAACCGAGCAGTGAAGCAACAAAAGACGTTATGGATTCCGCCAGAATCCTGTTCCCGAAAAGCCTTCTCAAGCTTGTTGAGTGTAAAGCAGCAAACTGGGGATTTGTAATGGCTATCGTAGCTGCTATTATCATTTGGGTAATTATTGAAAAAACAACACTTGGTTATAAATTAAAAGCGGTTGGATCTAACAACAGTGCTGCATTATATGCAGGTATCAATTCCGATCGTTCTGTTTTAACTGCACTTGGTATTTCCGGTGCGCTTGCAGGACTTGGCGGTGCAGTTCAGGTTCTTGGTATGGCTGGTCGTCTGAGCCAGTTTGCCGGACAGGAAGGTTATGGTTTTGACGGAATCACAGTTGCTCTGATTGGTGGTTCTAATCCGATTGGATGTATTTTCTCCGGAATTTTCTATGGCGCAATGAAATATGGCGGAACAAAACTGACTATGGTTCATGCACCATCTGAAGTTGTTAACATTATCATGGGATGTATCGTTCTGTGTATCGCAATTTCACCTGGTATCAAAATGGCTTTGAGTCGTTTAGGAAAAAAAGGAGGTAAATAATTATGTGGGCTGTGATTGTTAAAAACTTAGGACTTTTGATCAATGCTACATTAATCGCAACGCCTCCGCTTCTTTTGGCGGCTCTGGGATCTTGTTTTTCAGAACGTAGTGGTGTTGTAAATATCGGTATTGAAGGAATGATGACAATCGGTGCGTTTACCGGAGCTGCCGTTGCGCTGGCAACCGGAAATGGATGGATCGGATTTTTGTGCGGCGGTCTTGCCGGAGCTGTTTTTGGAGTGATTCATGCAATTGCATGTGTTTCCATGCATGCGGATCAGACAATCGCCGGTACAGCGATCAACTTCATCGGACCTGGACTTGCAGTGTTCCTTTGTAAAGCAATGTATGATAACTCTTCTGATACACCTGCTTTGGAAGCGAGTGCAAAACTTCCGAAAATGTTTAACGGTGTATTCAAAACAGGATCTTTTGGAAGCAACGTATTGAACGTTTATTCCGTAGCGTACCTGGTATTCATTTTTGCAGTAATCTGCTGGTTTGTATTCTACAAAACAAGACTTGGTGCTCATCTGAGAGCTGTCGGAGAACATCCGGAAGCATGTGAGTCACTTGGTATCAATGTATATCGTGTTCGTTATATTTGTGTTATTGTTTCAGGCTTTATGGCCGGCCTTGGCGGTGCATTCTGTACACTTGCTACAGTAAACCAGTTCCGTCCAAGTGTAATCGTTGGTCAGGGCTTTATCGCAATCGCTGCGGTAATTTTCGGTAAATTCTCACCGGGTGGTGCAGCAGCGGCTTGTCTGTTATTTGGCTTCTGTAATGGTGTAAAAACACTTGCCAGTCAGGGAAATGTAGTTTCTCCAAACCTGATTTCCATGATTCCTTACATTGTTACAATTCTGGCCTTGATTCTGTTTGTTGGTAAAGCACATGCTCCTGCAGCAAACGGAAAACCATTTTACAAATCTAAATAATAAGAACGTTTATGAAAGGTGCTTGTATTTGAAGCACCTTTCTGTTTACAAAGTGAGGGAATAACAATGGAATGTATTATCATTGGAATCGCCGGTGGAACCGGTTCAGGAAAATCGACATTTACAAATAGATTAAAAGATAACTTCAAAGATGATATCGCTGTAATCTATCATGATAATTATTATCGCCGTCATGACGATATTCCTTTTGAAGAACGCAAAAAACTTAATTATGATCATCCGGATTCTCTGGAAACCGAACTTTTGCTTGAACATCTCAAAATGCTTCGAGAAGGAAAAGCGGTTGATTGTCCGGTATATGACTACAGCAAACACAATCGTTCAGATGAAACCATTCATATTGAACCGAAGAAAATTATTGTTGTAGAAGGAATTCTGCTTCTGGCAGACCCGAGAACACGCGATCTGCTGGATATTAAAATCTATGTAGAAGCAGATGCGGATGAGAGAATTCTGCGTCGTGTTGTTCGAGATGTAAAGGAACGCGGAAGAGACATTGATAATATCGTAGAACAGTATCTGACAACTGTAAAACCTATGCATTATCTGTATGTTGAACCAACGAGATCAAAAGCGGATATCGTAATCAACAGTGGAATGAACAATGTTGCATTTGATGTTATGAAATCAAAAATCAAATCTCTTTTGGATGGAGATACACTCTAATATTTATAAGGAGTTTTCTATACAGAATGGCAAAATTAATTTATTATTATGGTGCAATGAATAGCTCAAAATCAGCAAACGCTCTGATGACACATTTTAATTATGAGGAAGTAGGGCAAAAAGCACTGTTGTGTAAGACAAAAACAGATACGAGAGACGGTATAAGATGCATAAAATCCAGAATCGGCCTTGCAAAGGATGCAATCTTTTTGGAAGAATTGCAGACAATGTCGCAGGAGGAAATCCGCGCTTATGACTGCATTGTTGTAGATGAAATTCAATTTGCGAGTGAAGAACAGATTGATTTTCTGTCAGATATCGTAGACTTTTGTGATGTGCCTGTTATTTGCTACGGACTGCGAGCTGATTTTCAGAATCATCTGTTTCCGGGAAGCGAACGTCTCATTACAATTGCAGATGTAATTCGTGAAATCAAGACGGTTTGCTGGTGCGGAAATAAGGCAATCTGTAATGCCAGATATAACAAGGATGGAATCGTGCGCGATGGAGAACAGGTCATGCTTGGATCAAATGACAGTTATGTATCGTTGTGCAGAAAACATTTTAAATTAGGAATGCTGGGACCGGTAGACAAGGTTTGAAAATAAATTTTCAAACTGTATGGATGATTTCAATCCAGTAAGCTGCTTGAAATCATCTGGGAGGCAAATCATGAAGAAAGACCAGACGCGGGATACGAAGGGAAGAATCATTTCGGCTGCATGGAAATTGTTCTATGAACAGGGATATGATGATACAACAGTAGATGAGATCATTGCAGCGGCACAGACCTCCAAGGGATCTTTTTATCATTACTTTAAAGGAAAAGATGCTTTGCTGAGTACGCTGGCATATTTATTTGACCGCAAATATGAAGAACTTGTGGACCTTATGGATGAAAATATGTCCAGCAGGGAAAAACTGATTTTTCTGAATAACGAAGAATTCAGTATGATAGAAAACAGCATTTCCATCGATCTGCTGGCGAGACTATTGTCTTCGCAGCTGATCACCAGAGGTGAGAAATCTCTGCTGGATCGAAATCGTTTCTACTATAGACTTCTGAATCGCATAATTTTGGAAGGACAGAAAGCAGGAGAGATACGTACGGATTTTTCCGTGGGTGAAATCGTAAAAGCATATGCCATCTGTGAACGATCGTTTATGTACGACTGGTGCATTTCAGGAGGAGAGTATTCGCTGCGAGGATATTCACAGAGAATGCTTACTGTTTTTCTGGAAGGATTTTTTGTAAAATAAGAACAAGAGCCATAGAAAAGTAGATTTTCTGTGGCTCTTATTTTATATTGTAATTGTATCAAAAAAAATACAATATAGTACATATTATATTCTATGATACAGTATAGATAAAAAATACAGAATTTATAAGTGATTAACACGAAAAAAGAAGATATAAGTATAGAACCTAGTCTATACTGTAGTCTAGTTGCGGTATACCATGGAATCTGTTATACTCTAGCAATGAAAAGAAGTACTAGGAGGGAACTATTATGACTACAGAAAAAATCTGTATTCTGCTTGCCATTATTGCATATCTTGGTGTTGTATTATACATTGGATATCGTTTTTCCAAACAGAATAAAAACTCAGATGATTTTTATTTGGGAGGACGTAAACTTGGACCGTTTGTTGCAGCTATGAGCGCGGAAGCTTCCGACATGAGCAGCTGGCTTTTGATGGGATTACCGGGTGTTGCATATATCTCTGGTATTGCAGATGCCGGATGGACTGCAATTGGTCTTGCGGTTGGTACATATATCAACTGGCTGATCGTTGCCAAAAGACTTCGCCGCTATTCAAAAGTAGCGAACAATTCGATTACAGTACCACAGTTTTTCAAAAATCGTTATCATGATGAAAGCGGTGCATTGCTTTTGCTTTCCGCAATCATCATTGTTATTTTCTTTATCCCATATACAGCTTCAGGATTTGCTGCATGTGGAAAACTGTTTTCAAGTTTGTTTGGAATCAAATATATGACAGCGATGATCATCAGTGCGATCGTTATCGTTGGATATACAACACTTGGTGGATTCCTTGCAGCGTCTACAACAGACTTTATGCAGAGTATCGTTATGTCGATCGCGCTAATCGTAGTTCTGGTATTTGGTATCAGTACTGCAGGCGGTATCAATGCAGTTATTGATAATGCAAAAGCACTTCCGGGATACTTGAACATGTTTGCTATGCATGATGTTGCATCCGGTTCCTCAACACCTTATGGATTGATTACAATCGTATCCACACTTGCATGGGGACTTGGATATTTTGGAATGCCTCATATTCTTCTTCGTTTCATGGCAATCGAAGATGAGAAAAAATTACCTCTTTCCAGAAGAATTGCAGCTACATGGGTTGTGATTTCTATGGGAGTAGCGGTATTTATCGGTGTTGTTGGTTATGGAATGAGCAAAGCCGGTGCAATTGAAGTACTGGAAGGTTCTAATTCAGAAACAATTATTATCAGAATTGCAGATGTGCTGAGCAGACATGGTGTACTTTGTGCATTGTTGGCAGGTGTCATTCTTGCAGGTATTCTTGCATCAACTATGTCAACTGCAGATTCACAGCTTTTGGCAGCATCCTCCGCTGTATCTTCGGATATGCTTGGAGAAAAATTCCAGAAGAGTGACAAAGGCGGCATCATTGCAGCGAGAGTAACACTTGTTATTATTTCTGTATTTGCTGTGATTCTGGCAAGAGATCCTAACAGCTCAGTATTCCAGATCGTATCCTTTGCATGGGGCGGATTTGGAGCAGCCTTTGGTCCTGTAATGTTATTTGCATTATTCTGGAAACGTTCCAATCGTTTCGGCGCAATCGCAGGTATGCTTAGTGGAGGTATTATGATCTTTGTATGGAAATACCTTGTTAGACCAATGGGCGGTGCCTGGGATATCTATGAATTACTTCCTGCATTTATCGTTGCATGCGTTGCAATCGTAATCGGAAGTCTCGTAACACCTGCTCCGGATCAGAGCATTCTGGATGAATTCAAAGAAGTGACAGGTAGATAGAAATTTGACTTGTAAAAAGTTCAATCTAAATTATCTGTTGTCGAATTTATATCTGATATAAGAAACTGAAATGGTGAAATGTAATCGGCGGTCGCATTTGCGGCCGCCTTTTTGTAGTTTGTACAGATTTTGTTATGCTGCGGGCAGGACCCTTGTTAAGCTGGAGAACTGGATTCTGTTTTGTTTGTATACAATACTATCAGGTATGTGGTAAAATAGAGCGGTATGTAAAGGAGATTACAATGAAAAAACTTGTGATAGGAATTCTTGCTCATGTTGATGCCGGAAAGACGACTTTGTCAGAAGGTATGCTGTATGAATGCGGAAAAATCCGTAAACTGGGCAGGGTTGACCATAAAGATGCATATCTGGATACGTACGAACTGGAGAGAGAGCGTGGTATTACCATTTTTTCTAAACAGGCAGTTCTGGATATGGATGATATACAAATTACATTAATGGATACACCGGGACATATCGATTTTTCAGCAGAGATGGAGAGAACGCTTCAGATTTTGGATTATGCAATTCTGGTAATCAGTGGGGCGGACGGCGTACAGGGACATACGATGACGTTGTGGAAACTTTTGCGTCAGTATCAGATCCCTACCTTTTTGTTTATCAACAAGATGGATCAGCCGGATGTAAACAAAGAAAGTCTGCTGGAGGAATTGAAAAAGAGACTGGATGCGAACTGCATCGATTTTGATCCGAACCAGTCAGAAGATCTGTTTATGGAAAATGTTGCGGCTTGCGATGAAACACTGATGGAACAGTATTTTGAAACAAATGCCGTAAATGAAGAAGATATCCGCAGATGCATTTCACAGCGAATATTGTTTCCATGCTTCTTTGGTTCGGCACTGAAGATGACAGGTGTGACGGAATTTTTGCAGGGAATCAATAAATACACACAGATTCCACAGTACAAAGAGAAGTTTGGAGCCAAGGTATTCAAAATTGCCAGAGATGAGCAGGGAAATCGCCTTACCTATTTAAAAGTAACGGGTGGAAGCTTGAAGGTAAAAGAGATTTTGACAAATCGAAGACCGGACAGAGACTTTGCGATTCGACATGGACAGCCCGAGGAAATCTGGGAAGAAAAGGCCGATCAGATTCGAATTTATTCCGGTGCAAAATTTGAATTGGAAAAAGAGGCCATGGCAGGAACGGTATGTGCAGTTACCGGCTTAACACAGACTTATCCGGGACAGGGACTGGGGGTCGAAAGCGAATCAGAACTTCCGCTTCTGGAACCGGTACTTAATTATGAAATTAAACTTCCTCCGGAATGTGATGTGCATCAGATGCTGAAAAAACTGAAGCAGATCGAGGAAGAAGAACCTCAGCTTCATATTGTGTGGGATGAACATCTGGGTGAAATCCACGCGATGCTGATGGGTGAGGTGCAGATTGAAATCCTGAAGCATATGATCTGGGAACGATTTAAGGTTGCAGTTGAATTTGGTTCGGGAAGTATTGTATACAAAGAAACGATTGCAAAACCGGTGGAAGGTGTTGGGCATTTTGAGCCGCTGCGACATTATGCGGAGGTGCATTTGATGCTGGAACCGGGAGAACCGGGAAGCGGACTTCAGTTTTTTACCTCATGCAGTGAGGATGCACTTAGCAGAAACTGGCAGCGTCTGATCTTGACACATCTGGAAGAAAAAGAACACATTGGTGTTTTGACCGGTTCACCGATTACGGATATGCAGATTACACTGATCAGTGGAAAAGCACATCTGAAACATACAGAAGGCGGGGATTTCCGTCAGGCGACATATCGGGCAATTCGTCAGGGACTGAAAAAAGCAAAATCTGTTTTGCTGGAACCATATTATGAATTTCGAATGGAAATTCCAACAGAAATGTCAGGAAGAGCGATTTCAGATATTCAGAGAATGCAGGGAACATTTTTGCCGCCGGAAATGGACGAAGATATGTCTGTGATCAAGGGTACGGCGCCGGTATCCGCAATGCGTGATTATCAAAAAGAAGTTCTCGCATATACAGGCGGACGCGGCAGACTTTTCTGTGAACTGGGTGGCTATCAGCCTTGCAGCGAACAGGATGCTGTGGTTGAAGCAATCGGATATGATTCGGAAAGAGATTTGCTGAATCCGACAGGATCTGTTTTCTGTGCACATGGAGCTGGTTTTGTTGTTCCATGGAATCAGGTGGAAGAGTACATGCATCTGGAAGGCGCGCAATTGGATCCGGATACGACAGAGATGGAAGTGCAGGAGATGAATTCCGGACGATCTTCCAGATCTTCCGGTATGGGAAGTTTTGAAGAAGACAAGGAATTACAGGCTATTTTTGAACGTACTTTCGGACCAGTGAAAAGACAACGTTTTACAGAACGAAAAACGTATCAGAGTTCTTCAGCACCGACCAAAACTGCCCGAAAAAAAGTAAACACACAGGAAGAATATCTGCTGGTCGATGGCTACAATATTATCTATGCCTGGCCGGAACTGCGGGAACTGGCAGCGGATGATCTGCATGCCGCACAAACGCGACTGATCGATATCATGAGCAATTACCAGGGATATACGGGAATGAATCTGATTCTTGTTTTTGATGCTTACAAAATAGAAGGGCATGCCGAGGAAGTGCTGAAATACCACAATATTTATGTGGTATATACAAAAGAAGCAGAAACAGCGGACCAGTATATTGAAAAAACAGTTCATAAGCTGAGCAAAGATTATAAAGTAACCGTAGCTACATCGGATGGACTGGAACAGGTTATTATTATGGGACAGGGTGCTCTGCGTATGTCAGCCAGAGATCTGAAAGAAGATCTGGAGCTGCGAAAACAGCAGACGATGACAGAATGGAAGGAACGCAGACAAAGCAGTAAGTCCTACCTGTTTGATAATCTGTCGGATGAATTGAGCGATTACGTGGAAGATATTAGACTAGGAAAGAAGAAACAGTAGTATAATTCGGAATTACATTAATACTGTCAATATATGATATAAATGCAAGAGATAAATATCAGATATAAAATGTTAGATATAAAATAAAAGATATATAATAGGGAGCAATGTAAATGGGAGAAAGACTCACACAGAGAGATGTTGAGAAAATTGAGCAGGAGATAGAGCATCGTAAGCTTGTAATTCGAAAGGAAGCAATCGAAGCGGTGAAAGAAGCCAGAGCGCAGGGGGACTTGAGTGAAAACTTTGAGTATTATGCTGCAAAGAAATACAAAAATCAAAATGAAGGACGTATTCGTTATCTGGAACGTATGCTGAAAACGGCAATTATCGTTGAAGATCAGTCAAATGATAACGAAGTCGGAATGAATGATGAAGTGAAGGTTGAATTTCTGGAAGATGGAGAAGTGGAAAGCTACAAGCTGGTTACGTCGATCAGAGGGAATTCACTGGAAAACAGAGTTAGTATTGAATCGCCGATCGGAAGAGCATTACGAGGACATCGTGTAGGTGATATTGTTGACGTAAAGGTAAATGATTCTTACAGCTATCAGTTGAAGATTATAGAGATTTCAAAAACAGGTGCGGAGGATGAAGGAATCCGCGGATTCTAGGAAAAGGAGTATGAATATCATGAAAAAGCCGGTATTGGTAGTTATGGCAGCAGGTATGGGAAGTCGTTACGGAGGCTTAAAACAGATCGATCCTGTAGATGAACAGGGACATATTATTATGGATTTTTCTGTATTTGATGCTGTACGTGCAGGATTTGAAAAGGTTGTATTTATTATCAAAAAAGAGAATGAGCAGGATTTTAAAAAGGCTATCGGAGATCGCCTGAGCGAAAAAATGCAGGTTTCTTATGTGTTCCAGGATATCCGAAATCTTCCGGAAGGATTTTCTGTGCCAGAAGGCAGAATCAAACCATGGGGAACCGGACATGCTGTTTTGAGCTGTATTGAAGAAATCGATGGACCATTTGTCGTAATCAATGCGGATGATTATTATGGCGTAAATGCATTTCAGATGGCTTACGATTTCCTCTCCGAAGAAAAATCAGAAGAGGAAGCATATCGTTATATGATGGTTGGCTACCGCCTCGACAATACACTGACAGAAAACGGACATGTTGCACGTGGCGTATGTGTAACGGATGACAATGGATATCTGAAGGAAATTCATGAACGTACACGCATTGAACGTAAAGGGGATGGAGCTGCTTATACAGAAGATGAGGGCGAAACCTGGATCGAACTGCCGACAGATGCAACGGTTTCTATGAATATGTGGGGATTTTCCGCAAGCATTCTTCAGGAACTGAAAAATCGTTTTGCAGCATTTTTGGAGGAAAATCTGGAGAAAAATCCATTGAAATGTGAATATTTCCTTCCATTTGTAGTGGATGAGCTGTTAAAAGAAAACAAAGCGACTGTAAAAGTGCTGAAATCACTGGATCGCTGGTATGGTGTTACTTACAAAGAAGATAAGCCGGTTGTTGTAGCGGCAATCCAGAATATGAAAGACCAGGGAATCTATCCACAGAACTGGTAAGATACCAAATAATAGAATTATTAAAAGTGGCTGATTATTCTATCATGTTTGAATGAAATAAATAGAATATAAATGCTAAAAGAATAAGAATAATATAAGAATATTATAAAATGAAAAACTCAGTGAATTTCTGATATGGACTCTGTTTAAGGAGCACAAAATCAAGATTCACTGAGTTTTTATATTTTCTTTGATTTATACAAATTTTGGTTCGCAGGTCAAATCTACGCCGAGTTTACGGAAACTTAAAAGATCAACGGAAGACAGCATGGTAGAAGTATGAACCTTGCAGTCTTTTAATTTTGGAATCTGTTCAAGTGCACGGCGGGCATTTTCGCTTTCTGCTGCACTGATGGAAAGTGCAATTAAAGTTTCGTCAATATGAAGTCTCGGGTTTTTGCTGCCGAGGTAGGTTGTCTTTAACTGCTGGATCGGGCGAAGCGCATCCGGAGAAATCAGATGAAGCTGTGGATCCATTCCGCCGGCAAGTTCTTTCAATGCATTTAACAGAAGCGCAGATGAGGCACCGAGCAAGTCTGTTGTTTTGCCAAGGATGATTCTTCCGTCCGGAAGTTCCATGGCAGCTGCAGGTGCACCGGTTTCTTTTTCTCTGGCAAGGCTGGCAGGAACAACTTTACGATCTTCAAGTTTGGCATGTGCCTGCTGAAGCAGAAGCTGGATTTTGAAAACTTCGTTTTCGGTATCTTTTCCGGAAAGGAAAGCTGCTTTGCTCTTGTAATATCTGCGAATGATTTCCTGACGGGAAGCTTCTTTGCAGACTTCGTCATCAATGATACAGTTTCCGGCCATATTTACTCCCATGTCTGTCGGAGATTTGTATGGGCACTCGCCAATGATCTTTTCAAACATTGCCTGAAGTACAGGGAAAATTTCTACGTCACGATTATAGTTAACGGTTGTTTCACCGTAAGCTTCCAGATGGAACGGGTCAATCATATTGACGTCATTTAAATCAGCGGTTGCTGCTTCATAAGCAAGGTTTACAGGATGCTTCAACGGAATATTCCAGATTGGGAATGTTTCGAATTTTGCATATCCGGCAGTTACTCCGCGTTTATATTCATGATAAAGCTGAGAAAGACAGGTTGCCATTTTTCCGCTTCCCGGTCCCGGCGCAGTGATAACAACAAGCGGACGAGAGGTCTCGATATAATCGTTTTTGCCATAACCTTCATCACTGACGATCGTGGATGTGTTGCTTGGATAACCCGGAATCAGATAGTGATGATATACAGGGATTCCGGCTGCTTCCAGGCGCTTCTGAAACAGATCGGCGCTTTTCTGACCGGTATATTTCGTAATACATACACTTCCGACATATAAACCGCGGGCACGGAATGCCTCGATCAGACGAAGAACATCGAGATCATATGTGATTCCGAGATCACCTCTGACTTTGTTCTGGTCAATATCTCCGGCACTGATTACAATTACAATTTCTGCCTGATCTGAAATCTGCATAAGCATACGCAGTTTACTGTCCGGCTCAAAACCAGGAAGGACGCGGGACGCATGGTAGTCATCGAAAAGTTTTCCACCAAATTCAAGATACAGTTTGTTTCCGAATTGTCCGATTCGTTCTTTGATATGTTCTGATTGCATTTTCAGGTACTTATCATTATCAAATCCTATTTTCATTTCTCTGCCTTTCCTTATATATAATGTAAAATTCAAGTCGAGCTCTGCGAGAATTCTCGACTGAGATAAAAAATACTTAATCCATTTTACTACAATTCAAATAAAAAAAACAGATATTATTTGGGATATTTAAAAAAATAAAATCTCTCATCTGATGTGTGGTTTGTGAAGAAACTGTGAAGCAGGTTAATTATTACAAACAAAGGTTGATTTTGAAATAGATTCTCTTTATAATAAAAAAGATTAGATATAGGAGGGTTAAGATGGATAATCCATTGAATAATAATTCAAATAACAAACGTCCTGACAACAATGAACCCAAACGTCAGGGACCGGGAAACAATAAAAATAGACAGTCTGTGTTCGCATTTTTGATTTGTTTGCTGATTACACTCGTATGTCTGAGTCTTTTTACAAATATGTTCAAAGATTCATCCAGTGAAATTTCGTATGACAAATTTATAGAAATGGTTGATAAGGAGCAAATTAAAAAAGTAGTATTGCAGTCCAATACTTTGAAGATTACTCCGAAAACTACTTTGTTGTCTGAAGGCAAACAGTATTACACGAATCTGATGGAAGATGAAAGTGCGTTAACAAAACGTCTTGAGAGAACAGGAATCGAATTTGAAAGCCAGACGCCGGATGCACTGAGTACATTTGTCGAAACTATGCTGAATGTATTGCTGCCGACGGTCCTGCTGTTTGCTATGCTGATGATTTTCATGCGCCGTATGGGAAGAAATGGCGGCGGCATGATGGGTGTTGGAAAAAGCAAAGCAAAAGCCTATATTCAGAAGGAAACAGGAGTTACCTTTAATGATGTTGCGGGGCAGGATGAAGCGAAAGAGTCTCTGCAGGAAGTTGTCGGATTTTTGCATAATCCGGGAAAATATGTAGAAATTGGTGCGAAGCTTCCGAAAGGTGCACTTCTCGTGGGACCTCCCGGAACAGGTAAAACACTGCTGGCAAAAGCAGTTGCCGGTGAAGCACATGTTCCGTTTTTCTCACTTTCAGGATCTGAATTTGTTGAGATGTTTGTAGGTGTCGGAGCTTCTCGAGTACGAGATCTGTTCGAAGAAGCAAAGAAAAATGCACCATGTATTGTGTTTATCGATGAAATCGATGCCATTGGTAAAAGCCGTGATTCCAGATATGGCAGCGGTAACGATGAGAGAGAACAGACCTTGAATCAGCTGCTTGCAGAAATGGATGGTTTTGATTCATCAAAAGGTCTTTTGATTCTGGCTGCAACGAACAGACCGGAAGTTTTGGACCCGGCACTTTTGAGACCGGGACGTTTTGACAGACGTGTCATCGTAGACCGCCCGGATTTAAAAGGTCGTATCAATATTTTGAAAGTACATGCAAAAAATGTAAAACTGGATGAGACAGTTAACTTTGAAGAAATTGCACTTGCAACTTCCGGAGCTGTAGGTTCGGATCTTGCAAATATGATCAATGAGGCAGCTATTTTGGCAGTCAAAAATAATCGAATTGCAGTTTCACAGAAAGACTTATTTGAGTCCGTTGAAGTTGTACTTGTCGGTAAAGAGAAAAAAGACCGCATCATGAGTGTGCAGGAACGCCGTATTGTTTCTTATCATGAAGTTGGTCATGCACTGGTAAGCGCTCTTCAAAAAGATGCAGAGCCGGTACAGAAAATCACAATTGTTCCTAGAACAATGGGTGCTTTGGGATATGTTATGCATGTGCCGGAGGAAGAGAAATATCTGAATACCCAGAAAGAACTCGAAGCAATGCTGGTGGGATATCTCGGCGGCCGTGCAGCAGAGGAAATCGTATTTGATACAGTTACTACCGGAGCTGCAAACGATATTGAGCAGGCGACAAAAGTTGCCCGTGCTATGATTACGCAGTATGGTATGTCGAAAAAATTTGGTCTGATGGGTCTTGCACAAAGAGAAAATCAGTATTTATCAGGTCATACCGTATTGAATTGCGGTGATGATACAGCGACCGAAATAGACCATGAAGTTATGAAACTGCTTCATGATTCTTATGAAGAGGCAAAAGCACTTCTCAGCGCTAACAGAACTGCATTGGATCAGATCGCAGAATACCTGATTCGCAAGGAAACCATTACCGGAAAAGAATTCATGAAGATTTTACGTGCGGTTCAGAATGGAATGGAAATTCCGGAAGATATCTCAGAACTTCCTGACTTCGATAAAAAGAAGGAAGAGGAAGAGCAGAAGGAAGCTCAGAGCGAGACTTCAACAGAAACTGCAGAAGTTACTGAGGTGACTGAAACAATCGAGGAAGCTGCTGAAGTTACAGAAACAGAAGTGACAGAAGTAATCGAAGATCCTTCTGCAGAGGAAAACAACGAAACTGAGAAATCAGAAAACACAGAATCAATAGAAACTGCTGAAACAACAAAAACTGTAGAAACAACAGAAGAATAGTTCGAAAGTACGACAAGTACTTTGAAATAAAGAGCCGGAGTTTATCCGGCTCTTTGTATAAGCAAAAGTAAGCAATGAGGTCAGAATATGTTTTTGATTGAAGAAGAATTGAAAAAACTGCCCGGTAAACCGGGTGTGTACATTATGCATGGGGAAAAGGATGAAATTATATACGTCGGAAAAGCGGTCAGCCTGAAAAATCGTGTGCGGCAGTATTTCCAGAGCAGCAGAAATAAGGGCGCAAAAATTGAGCAGATGGTTACGCATATTTCCAGATTTGAATATATCATCACGGACTCTGAGCTTGAGGCACTGGTGCTGGAGTGTAACCTGATTAAGGAGCATCGACCGAAATACAATACAATGCTCAAGGATGATAAAAGCTATCCTTTTATCAAAGTAACGCTTGGAGAACCATTTCCTCGTGTGCTTTTTTCGCGTAGGATGAAGAAAGATAAATCGAAATATTTTGGTCCGTATACGAGTGCAGGGGCGGTAAAGGATGTTATCGAACTGGTGAATAAACTGTACAAGGTTCGTTCCTGTAATCGCACCCTTCCACGTGATATTGGAAAAGATCGTGCATGCCTGTATCACCATATGAAGCAATGCGATGCGCCGTGCCAGGGATATATCTCGCAGGAAGAATATCGAAAAAACATTGATAAGGTGCTGCGCTTTCTGAATGGTGATTTCAAGGATACGATTGATGAACTGACGGAAAAAATGATGGCAGCGTCCGAAGATATGCGTTTTGAGGAAGCGATGGAATATCGTGATCTGATCCAAAGCATTCATCGTATCGGAGAACGACAGAAAATTACCGGATATGGACAGGAGGATCGCGATATCATTGCCGTGGCGATGGAGGAAAGTCTGGATCTGAGAGAACAGGATGCGGTAGTTCAGGTATTTTTTATTCGAGATGGAAAACTGATCGGAAGAGATCACTTTTATCTGCGCGTTGCCCGCGGAGATACAAAGGAAACGGTTCTCTCCAGCTTCGTGAAACAGTTTTATGCAGGTACACCGTTTATTCCATCCGAAATCATGATGCAAAGAGAAATTGAAGACAAAGAAATTGTGGAAGAATGGCTCACAGCCAGAAAAGGACAGAAAGTGCATGTTCGTGTTCCGAAGAAAGGAACAAAAGAGAAACTTGTGGAACTGGCTGTGGAAAATGCATGGATGGTATTGGAAAAAGACCGTGAGCGAATCAAACGTGAGGAAGGCAGAACGATCGGGGCGGTAAAAGAAGTGGAGCGATGGCTTGGACTGAAAAATATCGTTCGAATGGAAGCATATGATATTTCCAATATCAGCGGTTTTGATTCGGTTGGTTCTATGGTGGTCTATGAAAAAGGACGTCCCAAACGCAGTGATTATCGAAAATTCAAAATTAAATGGGTGCAGGGACCAAATGACTATGCCAGCATGGAGGAGGTTCTTACAAGACGATTTACCCATGAAGGGAAAAATGAATTCGATAGTTTTTCAAAACTTCCGGATCTGATCCTGATGGATGGAGGACGAGGACAGGTAAATATCGCATTGAAAGTTCTTGAGAATCTGGGAATTCAAATTCCGGTCTGCGGAATGGTAAAGGACGATTATCACAGAACAAGAGGGCTTTATTATAACAATGTAGAAATTCCAATCGACACATCGAGCGAAGGTTTTCATCTGATTACCAGAATTCAGGATGAGGCGCATAGATTTGCAATTGAATTTCATCGTTCGCTGCGAGGAAAAGAACAGGTGCATTCTATTTTGGATGACATCCCGGGAATTGGCGATACGCGCAGAAAAGCCCTGATGAGAACTTTTAAATCTTTGGAAAATATTCGAGATGCATCATTGGAACAGCTGGAACATGCAGAATCGATGAATGCACTTAGTGCAAAAGCGGTCTATGACTTCTTTCATGCAAAAAACACCGATTGATTTTAGAAATGACTATGGTATAATTAAAGGAGCGTTTCAATATTTGTCTTCCGCTGCGCGCGTGTAAAAAAGCGGAAGATAGTTAATTATGAGATAAAAGGAGACAACATATGAAGGTTGTGAAAGGTGTTGAAATAACCATATTAGCGGAAACAGTGGGGCTTAAAAACCTTACTCCGGAAATTGACTTAACCGGTGCGTTAATAAAAACTGCAGAAATTAACAGACCTGCGCTTCAGCTTACAGGATTTTTGGAGCATTTTGAGAATGAGCGAGTACAGATTATCGGATATGTTGAATTTTCCTATCTTATGCAGCTGAGTGATGAAGAACGATTAGCTACATATGAAAGATTTGTTTCCAGCAAGATACCATGCGTTATTTTTTGTACGAAAACAGCACCTACGGAAGAGATGCTTAAACTTGCTCTGAAATATCAGGTGCCGACATTTATTACAGACCGTACAACATCTAGTGTAATGGCTGAAACGATCCGCTGGCTTGGAGTTCAGCTGGCTCCTTGTATTTCTATTCACGGCGTATTGGTCGACGTATACGGCGAGGGTGTTCTGATTACAGGTGAAAGTGGTAT
Organism: Eubacteriales bacterium; assembly: GCA_030526665.1. GTDB lineage: Bacteria > Bacillota > Clostridia > Lachnospirales > Lachnospiraceae > Blautia_A. The sequence continues at coordinate 10,538 of JAUNCI010000012.1, read as the reverse complement.
CGGTAAAAGTGAGGCTGCTTTGGAGCTGATTAAACGAGGACATCGTCTTGTAAGTGATGATGTGGTTGAACTTCGAAAAGTAAGTGATGCTACGATCGTTGGATCTGCACCGGATATTACACGTCATTTTATTGAACTTCGAGGAATCGGTATTATTGATGTAAAGACATTGTTCGGTGTTGAAAGTGTAAAAGATACACAGTCCGTTGACCTTGTTATTAAATTGGAAGAGTGGGACAAAGATAAAGAATATGATCGTTTGGGTCTGAATAGTGAATACACAGAATACCTTGGAAACAAAATCGTATGTCATTCACTTCCGATTCGACCGGGCCGAAATCTTGCGATTATCGTTGAGGCGGCTGCAGTTAACCATCGTCAGAAAAAGATGGGCTATAATGCAGCAGAAGAGCTGTATAATCGTGTTCAGGCAAGTATTACAAAGAAAAAATAGTTAAGGGAAAGGCAATCGTAACATGGCTAAGTATTGTTTCGGAATTGATGTGGGAGGCACATCAATTAAATGCGGACTGTTCCGAACAGATGGAACATTGGTGGAAAAATGGGAAATCCCAACCAGAACAGAAGATGCGGGAGCCGGAATTCTTCCGGATATCGCTGATACGATCAAGGATAAAATGAACCAGAAAGAGATTTTGAAAACGGATGTTGAAGGTGTTGGAATCGGCATTCCGGGACCGGTAAATTCCAAAGGCGAAGTTCTGGTTGCTGTAAATCTGTACTGGGGATTCAAAGCTGTTGCAAAGGAAATGGAAGAACTGACAGGTTTGCCTTCAAAAGCCGGAAATGATGCAAATGTAGCGGCTTTAGGTGAAAACTGGAAAGGTGCTGCAGCTGGCGCTTCCAGTGCGGTTATGGTAACTCTGGGAACAGGAGTTGGCGGCGGTATTATTGTGAACGAGAAAATTGTTTCCGGATTTAATGGTGCTGCAGGTGAACTTGGACATGCTAACATGAATCATGAAGAAACAGAATCTTGTAATTGCGGAAATCGTGGGTGCCTTGAACAGTATGCTTCTGCAACCGGAATTGTACGTGTCGCAAAAATTGAACTTGCGGAATCTGTAAAGGAGAGTGTGCTTCGGAAAGTAGAAAATCTGACTGCGAAGGATGTCCTGGATGCATATAAAGATGGTGACGAACTTGCAGTGGATGTCATCGAGAAAGTGTGTGACAAGCTTGGCGGTGCACTTGCATTATGTGCATGCATTGTAGATCCGGAGGTATTTGTTGTTGGCGGCGGTGTTTCCAAGGCCGGACAGCCTCTGATCGATTGTATCAAAAAGTATTATTATAAATATGCATTCAAACCAAGCAAAAATACAGAAATTGTATTGGCGACATTGGGAAATGATGCCGGAATTTACGGTGCTGCCAGAATGGTGCTTGAATAAAAAGTATTATGAGAATAAAAAAGAGGAGCGATCATATTTGATATGATCGCTCCTTTTGTGTACCTTTTACAGGCTTCTTGTTTTATTCTTCGTCATAGCCGCCGAGATCAATTGCTTCTCCGCCGCCACCACCGTCGCCGCCGCCATCGGTGTTTCCGGTATCTTCATTTCCACCGCCGTTGTCTTCAGTGTTTCCATTGTAGTTATCGTCGGTGTTGTAGTTGACTTCTCCGTTATCTTCATTATCATTTTCAATGATCAATTCTTCTGACTTCGTCGGATTTTTCAGAGTGCCATCAGGATTGTCAGGATCAAATTCTTCATCTTCGCTGTAAGTACTGAAATGTCCATAACAATAAGTGGTTGGCTCTGTGCCTGTTTCGAATACTTCAAGAATGGAAGAACAGCCATCGGATGGAAGCAGTCCGGATTCACTGCATACATATGTTTCTGTGACTGTACCAGGTTTCTTGAAATCGATTGCAGGAAGTCCTGTGTGAAGTCGGGTCATAATTTTTTGCCAGAGAACTTTGTGATAATCACGCTGGTCATCCGGGATTTTTTCATTGTAATCGTAACCGGACCAGATCGCACATGTATAGTATGGCGTGTAGCCGACAAACCAAAGGTCATTATATTCTTCGGTTGTACCGGTTTTACCGGCAACAGGCATATCACCAAGCTGACACATTTTACCGGTACCGTTCTGAATAACACCCTGCATAGCACTTGTTAATAAGTAAGCTGTGGAAGGTTTTAGAACCGTACGTGCTGTGGATGGATTTTCAATCAGAATGTTTCCATTATGATCGAGGATTTTTGTGTAATAAATTGGTTTAATATACTGGCCTCCATTTGCGATAGAAGCATAGGCTGCGCAAAGCTCAACATTTGTAACGCCATTTGTGATACCGCCGAGAGCAGTAGCAAGGTTTTCATCACTCCATACATCACCATTTGCATCACGGTCAGATTCTGTTCCGTGTGCCAGTGTAGTGAATCCGAAATTGTCCAGATATTTTAATCCGACTTTCGGAGTAACTTCTTCGAGACATTTTACTGCAACAACGTTGCAGGATTCCTGAATGGCACGTCGAATGGTTGTTTCTCCGCCATAAGTTTTGGCGTAGTTGTTTACCGGAGAACCATCCGGATAATTATATTCTTCGTCCATAAAGGTTGTTGCCAGGGTCATATTGTCTGCATCCAATGCAGGTGCATAGGTAGAAACAATTTTGAAAGTTGAACCAGGCTGTCTGGTTGTGTCTGTTGCACGGTTTAAGGTAAGACTGGCAGTTTTCTCACCACGTCCGCCTACCAGAGCAAGAACTCGACCGGTGGACTGATCAATAATACTTACGGAAGACTGAGGCTGCGGTGCAAAGTTTACACGCTCTGCCAGTACGGTACTTCCGTCCTCGAGTACATGGGCTTTATACTGATCAACGTATGTCTGTCCTTCCTGAGGTGTCGAGAATAAGAGGTCAAATGTAGGATCCGTATTTCTGAAATACGTTGCCAGCATTTCTTTACTGTGGTTTACCTGTTCTCCTTCCGGAGTTGTAACAGTTAAAGCATATTCCAATTCAAACTGAACGTTTGCCGGGAAGTTTGCTTCGTTTGCATATTCTTCATCGAGAATCTGCTGAACGGCAGCGTCCTGTGTACTGTAGATAGATAAACCGCCGCTGTATACCATGTTTGTTGCCTGTGTTTTGGTATAGCCTTTGATATTCATCAGATCTTTGATAACCTGATCGATCAATTCATCTTCATAATAAGAATAAACGGTGTTGGTTTCCTGTGAAATTACAGTCTGTGCAGACTGGATTCGGGAATAAACATCGTCATTTAATGCTTCGTCATATTGAGCCTGATCGATGTATTTCTGATCAAGCATATGCTGAAGAACTTCTTTACGACGTTTAGCGTTTTCTTCCGGATTCTGAATCGGATTAAAACGTGTCGGGTTCTGAGTGATACCGGCAAGAGTAACACATTCAGACAAGGTAAGCTGTGATACATCTTTGTTGAAGTATTGCTGAGATGCTGCCTGAACACCGTAACAGCCGGCCCCGAGGTTGATAGTATTCAGATAGTTTTCCAAAATAACATTTTTATCAATTTTTTTCTCAATCTGAACGGCCAGATACTGTTCCTGAAGTTTTCGAGTGATACGCTCCAGCCAGGTTGATTCAGTGGTCCATCCGGTAAAGACGTTGTTTTTCAGCAGCTGCTGTGTAATGGTACTGGCACCTTCGGAAAGACTTCTGCTGGAAACTGCCTTGGCAGCAGCTCGAAGAATACCTTTTACGTCTATGCCGTTATGTTCATAAAAACGTTCGTCCTCGATTGCAACAACTGCATGCTGCAGATCGGTCGGAATCTGGGAAAGTGAAACCGGCAGACGATTGGAATCGGCAGCCGATAATTTTCTGAGCTTATTTCCATTCTGATCGTATAAAAATGTCGCATAACCAAGTGGCATTATATCAATTTCCTCTACACTCGGCGTATTGTCGATTACACCTCGGTAAGCACCGATCCCAACGCACGCAGAGGCGACGAGAAGAGCAATCAGAGAGATAAATATTACTCGTACCAGAGAAACATGGGCCTTTTGACCGAGCATCGAAGTACGGGAGATTAAAGCGCCTCGTTTCTTCGATGAGGATTTTTTACCATAATTCATAGAATTCCTCCTTTACAATCTGTTCTATTATATCAAATATAGAAGGGAAAAACAATAATGAATACTAGCGCCGACTGTGGTTTCATGATAATATAAAGGTATTTCAAAAAGTAAAGTGAAAGGAAACATACGGCATTTATGTTAAGCAGATATAAAACAGTGTATGAAGGCGGCGAAGGAGAACTGATTGAGAAAAAATCGAGATTTATAGCCACTGTAAAGCCTGTAAAAACGGAGGAAGAAGCACAGGCATTCATCGAAGAAACCAAAAAGAAATATTGGGATGCCAGACATAACTGTCATGTGTACTCAGTTGGTGAGAAGAGAGAATTTACCCGATGCAGTGACGATGGTGAACCATCCGGAACAGCAGGGCGTCCAATGCTGGATGTGATTCTTGGTGAGGATATCTATAATGTCGCAGTGGTCGTAACCAGATATTTCGGCGGGGTGCTGCTTGGTACCGGCGGACTCGTACGTGCTTATTCCGGAGCGGTACAGGAAGGACTTCGAAATAGTACGATCATTGAGAAAATTCATGGTATCTCTCTTGAAGTTTCCACAGACTATACCGGGATCGGAAAACTCCAATACATAGCCGGAGAACGAAAACTCCCGATTCTTGACTCGAAATATACAGATAAAGTCAAATTGCATTTGATGATTCCGGATGATGAAATAGAAGCAGTACAAAAAGAAATTACAGAAGGAACAAATGGACGTGCCGTCATGAAAAAAGAAAAGGAACTGTATTTTGCAGTGATTGACGGAGAAGTTGTTATATTTGAAGATTAATATATATAGAAAAAAGACGATTGCCACGCAATCGTCTTTTTGCAAATATACTCTTGAAATTTAGCATTTCTCCGGTTCCGGATACTCTACACCGAAAGTATCAACGGTCATAGATTTGATTTTCTGTTCATCAAGCGGGCGATCGCTGTAATCAGTATCTTCTTCGGCGATACGATTTACAACATCCATTCCTTCGATGATCTGACCGAATGCAGCATAAGCACCATCAAGGTGAGGCGCTTTTTTGTGCATGATGAAGAACTGGCTTCCTGCTGAATCCGGGTGCATTGCACGTGCCATAGAAAGAACACCTTCTGTGTGTGCAAGCGGGTTGTTGAAACGATTCTGGTTGAACTCACCTTTGATCTGGTAGCCAGGACCGCCCATTCCGGTTCCGTCAGGACATCCGCCCTGAATCATAAAACCTCTGATAACTCTGTGGAAAATAAGGCCGTCATAAAAACCTTTTTTTACCAGACTGATGAAGTTATTTACAGTATTTGGAGCGATTTCAGGAAAAAGTTCTGCTTTCATGATATCGCCGTTATCCATAGTAATCGTAACGATTGGATTTGCCATCGATTTCGTCTCCTTCTCAAAAAGTGTTGTTTTTCATTGATTGCTCTATTATAATATGCAATGAATGATTCTGCAAGAAAAAAGGTGATAGAATGATAATAGAAACTTATACTCCGGAAGAAACATTTGAATTAGGAAGAAAAATCGGCGCGGAGGCTAAACCGGGCCAGCTCTATACACTGATCGGAGACCTTGGCGTTGGTAAAACCGTGCTTACACAGGGAGTAGCGGCAGGCCTTGGCATTACAGAACCAATCAGTAGTCCGACGTTTACAATAATTCAGGAATATGAAACAGGACGCCTTCCGTTTTATCATTTTGATGTATATCGAATTGGTGATGTGGAAGAAATGGAAGAAATAGGATACAATGATTACTTTTTCGGAACAGGTATTTCTTTGGTTGAGTGGGCAAATATAATAGAAGAAATTCTTCCGGAACATTATACACAGATTACAATTGAAAAAGATCTGGAGAAGGGATTTGATTATCGCCGAATCACAATTGAGGAAATTTGATTCGCGCAAAATACATTAAATCAAAAATAGGTGATAATAGAATGAAAATTTTAGCATTAGACAGTTCCGGTATCGTTGCGTCAGTAGCGATTATTCAGGACGAAATATTGGTTGCGGAATATACGATCAATCATAAAAAGACGCATTCACAAACTCTTCTGCCGATGCTCGATGAAGTGGTAAAGATGACAGAAACAGATTTGAATTCCATCGATGCTATTGCAGTTGCAGCCGGTCCGGGGTCTTTTACCGGACTCAGAATAGGATCTGCTACAGCAAAAGGACTTGGCCTTGCTCTTGATAAGCCGTTGGTTTCAGTACCTACGGTAGAAGCTCTTGCATATAATTTGTATGACCATACGGCATTGATCTGTCCAATCATGGATGCGAGAAGAAGTCAGGTATACACAGGAATTTATCGTTTCGAGAATCATGAGATGGTAACGGTGGAAGGACAGATGGCAGTTCCGATGAAAGAACTTTTGGATAAATTAAATGAAATCGGAGAACCGGTTACATTTCTGGGAGACGGAGTTCCGGTATTTCAGGAATTGATCAAAGAGAACCTGAAAGTACCTTTTGCATTTGCACCGGCTCATGTAAATAAACAACGTGCGGCGGCAGTTGGAGCTTTGGGAGCACTGTATTATAGAAATGGAAAAACAGAAAAGGCATCAGAACATGCGCCGGATTATCTCAGAGTTTCGCAGGCTGAGCGAGAACGTGCGGAGCGTGAAAAAAGAGCAGGGGAGTAAGTTATGGTACTTCGCGAAATGTTGGTAGAAGACCTGGATCAGGTTATGGAAATTGAAGAGGCTCTGTTTCAGCCGCCTTGGACTCGTGAAGGTTTTTTTACATATTTAATGCGAGATGAAGGAATGTTTCTCGTAGTAGAGGAAAAAGGAAAAATACTGGGGTATTGCGGTATTATTCTGGTTTTGGATGAAGGAGACATTACAAACGTAGCAGTCAGATCAGATCGACAGGGGGAAGGAATCGGACATTTCCTTGTAGATGGTCTGATTCGTTTGTGCTCGGAACGAGGAGTGAATGTGATTCATCTGGAAGTGCGAAAGAGTAATGAGACTGCAATACGATTATACAGCCGACTTGGTTTTGAACAGGATGGTATACGCAAAAATTATTATACGGATCCTGTGGAAGACGCGATTTTGATGACACGAAAGTAGCGCAAATAGATTTGATTGAATATAAAGGAATAGAAATAGATTATGCTGGATGTATGTTTGCTCGGATGCGGCGGGATGATGCCATTGCCAAAAAGATGGCTGACAGCGCTGATGACGAGATATAACGGTAGCAGCCTGTTGATTGACTGTGGAGAAGGAACACAGGTTGCGATTAAAGAAAAAGGGTGGAGTTTTAAGCCAATTGATACCATTTGCTTTACCCACTATCATGGAGACCACATTAGTGGACTTCCGGGTCTGCTTTTGACGATGGGAAATGCAGATCGTACGGAACCTTTGACTCTGATTGGCCCAAAGGGACTGGAACGTGTTGTAAACGCATTGCGTGTTATTGCGCCGGAACTGCCGTTTCCGATTCGATTCGTTGAAATTCAGGGGGCAGAGCAGGTATTTGAAATGAATGGATACCGCATTACTGCTTTTAGAGTGAATCATAATGTATTGTGTTATGGATATACGATTGAAATTTTACGTCAGGGGAAATTCTCGCCTGAACGTGCCCGTGAACAGGAGATTCCATTGAAATACTGGAATCCTCTGCAAAAAGGGAATGTAATCGAAGACACTGAAACGGGAAAAGTCTATACTCCTGAGATGGTACTGGGACCGGACCGAAAAGGGATAAAGGTAACTTATAGTACAGATACAAGACCTACAGAATCCATTTTGAAAAACGCACAGGAATCGGATCTTTTTATATGCGAAGGCATGTACGGAGAAGAAGATAAACAGGTAAAAGCAATTGAAAATAAACATATGATGTTTAGAGAAGCAGCAGAACTTGCCAAAAAAGCAAAAGTGGATACAATGTGGCTGACGCATTACAGTCCTTCGCTTGTACGACCGGATGAGTTTATGCCGGGAGTTCGAGAAATTTTTCCGAATGCCTATCCGGGAAAAGACGGAAAAAGTTTAGAATTGAATTTCGAAGAGGAGTGACAATTACAAAATGAAAGATACATTGATATTGGCGATTGAAAGCTCATGTGATGAAACAGCGGCTTCTGTTGTAAAAAACGGCAGAACGATTATGTCCAATGTGATTTCATCACAGATTGCACTACATACATTATACGGTGGCGTGGTTCCGGAAATTGCGTCACGTAAACATATCGAGAAAATCAATCAGGTGATTGAACAGGCATTAAGTGAGGCGAATGTATCATTAGACGATCTTGATGCGATTGGTGTTACTTATGGCCCCGGACTGGTTGGCGCACTTTTGGTAGGTGTTGCAGAGGCAAAAGCGATTGCGTATGCGCGAAAATTACCGCTTGTTGGCGTGCATCATATAGAAGGTCATGTTTCTGCCAATTATATTGAACATCCGGATCTGGAGCCGCCATTTCTGTGCCTGATCGTATCCGGCGGTCATACGCATCTGGTTATTGTAAAAGACTATGGAGAATTTGAGATTTTAGGCAGAACAAGGGACGATGCTGCAGGAGAGGCTTTTGATAAGGTAGCCAGAGCCATTGGACTGGGATATCCGGGCGGACCAAAAGTGGATAAACTGGCAAAAGAAGGAAATGCAGACGCAATCGAATTTCCACGCGCAAAAGTCGGGGATAATCCGTACGATTTTAGCTTCAGCGGGGTTAAATCTGCTGTATTGAATTATATCAATAATGCAAACATGAAGGGGGAAGAGGTAAATCGCGCAGATTTGGCAGCTTCCTTCCAGAAGGCGGTAGTAGATGTTCTGGTTGAACATACGATGCTTGCTGCCAAGAATCTGGGAATGAATAAAATTGCAATCGCCGGAGGCGTGGCATCGAATGGTGCGCTTCGAGAAGCGATGCAAAAAGCATGTGACGAGAATAATTATACGTTTTATCGTCCTTCGCCGATCTTCTGTACAGATAATGCGGCAATGATTGGTGTTGCGGCTTACTATGAGTACCAAAAAGGAACCAGACATGGACTGGATTTAAATGCAGTTCCGAATCTGAAATTGGGAGAACGTTAAAATGACACCTATGAAAAACAGCGCAATTGTATTGGCTGCAGGACAGGGAAAGAGAATGAATAGTAAAATACAGAAGCAGTTTCTGGAAGTCCGGGGACTGCCTCTGGTATACTATGCGCTGAAATGCTTTCAGGATACTTCTATAATAGATGAAATTATATTGGTGACAAATCAGGATGCAATCGAATACTGTGAGAAAGAAATCGTTGAGAAATATCAGCTCACAAAGGTAAAAAAGATTGTAGCGGGAGGAAAAGAACGCTATGATTCTGTTTATGCGGGATTGCTTGCATGTGAAGATCCAAAGTATGTGTTTATTCATGACGGAGCACGACCTTTTGTTGATGAGGAGATGCTTGCGCGTGGATTGAAAGATGTGCAAAGAACAGGCGCATGTGTAATAGGTATGCCTTGCAAAGATACTGTGAAAATTGCAAATGATCATGGAGAAGTGGAGAGTACGCCGACCAGAAGTAAGGTCTGGACGATTCAAACTCCGCAGATATTTGAGTATCAGCTTATTTGTGATGCACACAGAAGTATACGAAAAAAAGAGATGGAATCGATAACGGACGATGCTATGGTTGTAGAGCATGAGATGGGGATTCCAATCGTATTGACAGAAGGATCTTATCGTAATATCAAGGTTACGACACCCGAAGATATCCTGATTGCAGAGGCGTTTCTGGTTCATTAAAATGCGTGTTCGTAAATGGCTTTTTGGAAAGAAAAAAGAAAAAATAAAAAAATCTAAAAAAGTTGAAAAAAAGTGTTGACATATAGAATGAGTGATGATAATATATGTCTTGCGTTGAGCGAAACAAAACAACGCAGAAAACAAAAAACATGGAGAGGTATCGAAGTGGTCATAACGAGGCGGTCTTGAAAACCGTTTGTCCGCAAGGGCACGTGGGTTCGAATCCCACCCTCTCCGCTTTGCCAGGTGCTTATTGAGCGCTTGGCAATCTTGCTTTTATGGGCTAAATATAGCGAAATAATAAGTAGGGCAATTTGGAGAAGTACCCAAGCTGGCCGAAGGGACACCCCTGGAAAGGGTGCAGGTCGTTAACAGCGGCGCGAGGGTTCAAATCCCTCCTTCTCCGTTTGAATTTCAAACGATAGGATCGGTTGAAATTCATTGAAAAAAGTTTTGGAAAAGTTGTTGACAAAGCTTATGAGATATGATAATCTATCAAAGCTGTCAAAAACGACAAAGCACTTCAAAAAAAGCTTTTAAAAAACTTGAAAAAAGTGCTTGACAAGTTAGAATGAACATGATATTCTAACTAAGCTGTCGCGAGGCAGTAAAAACCTTGATAACTGAACAGTGAAACACATACGATTCTCGAAAATTCTTTA
>JAUNCI010000042.1 GCA_030526665.1 Eubacteriales bacterium | reverse complement strand
TTATTTTTAGAAGATTGAGAGGTTGTATCATTATTCACTAAATAATTTGTTTTTTTGGTTACCGAACCGGTAACTTTTCCTCCATAGGACTCAATAAACGCTTTTGCATCTGAACGATTTGCAAAATGATTCACACTTCCGGTAATTACAAAAGTTTTGTCTGCAAAAATCTGTTCCTGATCATTCTCTTCTCTCTCAATTACCACATGTTCCAAAATCCGATGAAGCTGTTTACAATTCTGTTCATCCGCAAAATACTCTCGAATTCCTTTTGCAATAATTGGTCCGACACTATCAATTGCCGCAAGCTCTTCTTCAGATGCTTCTTGAATTTTATTTAAATCGTCACCGTAAGATTTACATATAACCTTTGCAGTAGTAAATCCAACATTTGCAATACCGAGACTTCCAAGCACTCTCGCTGCAGAGGTCGTTTTCGCCTTTTCAATACTGTTCAGAAGATTCTCAAAAGACTTTTCTCCATAGCGATCCATTGCTACGATCTGTTCCTTATGTTGTTCCAGTTCAAATAAATCTGCAAAATCTCTCACAAATCCATGTGCAATAAATTTTTCCAATGTCGATTCTGACAGTCCTTCGATATTCATTGCATCTCTGCTTACAAAAAGCGAGAATGCTTTTATCTTTTTTACCGGACATTTCGGATTCATACAATAAAGCGTTTCCACATCGTTTTCATTTTTGATTTCCGCTTTTCCGCCACATGCAGGACACTGATTTGGAATCGCCAGATTACCGCTTCTTGTAATGTTTTCTTCGATCTGCGGAATAATCATGTTTGCTTTATATACCTTGATTTTATCACCGATGCCCAACTGAAGTTCTTTTACCTGACTGATATTATGAACACTGGCACGACTTACTGTAGTTCCCTCCAGTTCAACAGGTTCAAAAATTGCTACCGGATTTATCAGGCCGGTTCTCGATGGACTCCATTCTATTTCAAGAAGTGTTGTTTCTTTGATTTCATCCGCCCATTTAAAAGCAAAACTGTTTCTTGGATATTTTGCAGTTCTTCCGAGAGAGTCGCCATATGCAATATCATCATAGAGTGAAACCAGACCATCTGACGGGATGTCGTTAGTTTCGATTGCATTTGCATAATAATCCAAAGCTTCATCCAGCATATCCGAAGTGATCACTTTGTATTCTACCGTATCGAATCCCTGGTTTTTCAGCCAGATCATCTGCTGTTCTCTTGAATTTTTAAAATCTACATTCTCTGCACTTACAAGACCAAAAGCATAAAACCTCACATTTCTTTTTGCTGTAACTTCATTACTCAGCTGTCTTACAGAACCACTGCAAAGATTTCTCGGGTTTTTATATTTTGCATCAATATCCTTGATTTCTGCGTTGATTTTTTCAAAATCAGAGTATGTAATCACCGCTTCTCCACGCAGTATCAGCTTTCCTTTATACGGAATCTGCATTGGAATATTTACAAAAGTTTTAGCATTGTTGGTAACTACTTCTCCAATTGTACCGTTTCCACGTGTTACGGCCTTAGAAAGCCTACCATTTTCATAGGTAAATACAATAGTAAGACCATCCAGTTTCCATGATAAGAGTACCTTCTGGTTACCGATAAACTCACGGAGCACTTCCCGTTCCTTTGTCTTATCAAGCGAAAGCATTGGTGACTCATGTGCTTCTTTCGGAAGTGCATCCAATGCCTCATACCCGACACTTACCGTAGGGCTGCCATTTAAAACTGTTCCGGTCTCTTTCTCGAGTTTTTCCAATTCATCATAAAGAGCATCGTACTCATAATTGCTCATGATTTCCCGATCTTCCTGATAATATGCTTTCGATGCATTTTTCAGTATACCTGCCAATTCCTTCATTCTTGCAAGTTTCTGTTCCATATCCGATACCTCGATTTACAAAAATTTTAAAATTCTGAAAAGATTCAGTTTAAACCTTTTTTTATTTCGATCCGCTTCTTACTTTAGATCAATCAAATTTTCAGAAAGCTTAAGTGTTTTTGCCAATTCTTTCCATTCTGACTGTTTAATTTCTCGATAAGTTCCCTTTTTCAGAGTATCTAATTTAAGATTCATTATTCTGGTTCGTTTCAGCGATATTACCTTATATCCCAGATATTCACACATTCTGCGAATCTGGCGATTAAGTCCCTGCGTCAATACAATTCGGAAGGTATCCTCCGAAATTGCCCTTACCTTACACGGTCTGGTAACCGTATCCAGAATCGGAACTCCCATTGACATACGTTCTACAAATGTATCATCAAAAGGTTTATTAACTCGAACTATATATTCTTTTTCATGATGATTTCTGGCACGCATGATTGCATTTACCAGATCTCCCTGATTCGTCATAAGCAGCAGGCCGCTGGAATCTTTATCTAACCTTCCAATCGGATAGATGCGCAGCGGATAATTCAGATATTCTGTTACAGTCATATCCTTCCCTTGCTTTTTTGTACTGCATACAATCCCCTTTGGTTTATAAAATAAAAGCAGCACCTTTTTTTCAATCGCATGAACAGGTTTCCCGTCCACAAGAATCTGATCGGATGGTGTTACTTTTTCTCCTGTGGCACCAAGATGATCATTCACGGTAATCCGTCCTGCTTCAATCAGTTTATCCGCTTCCCTACGGGAGCAATAACCAATCTCACTCAAAAATTTGTTGATTCGAACCGCTTCCATATTCTTTTTTATCTCATACATCTCTGCCATCTAATCACTTCCATCCTATACATATATCTTATTATTATATTATCATTTCCATATCTTCGCAATGTTTTTGTAATAAGCATTCTTTATCACCCGTGATAAGAAAATATGATCAGTTTTGAATCATTCCCTTTTTCAAATATTTCCGTTGGTTTTTCGTGTTGTCATTTTGTATTGGTTATTGTATGATAAAGAATATAAATTTTTATTAAACTAAATATAGAAAGCGAGGACTACATATGTCGGATCCTAAACCAAAAACCAATCGGTTTTTATTAGTACTGACACTGTTGATTTGCTGTGCAATTGGTATTTTGATTCCTTATAGTCATTCGGTACTTTTGCCGGAGTCTACATCATCGGAACAATACGTTAACGATGATGCACTTGCCGGAGAAAAATCCGTTTCTAAAGAAGATTCTGCTACCTTAGATGAGACAACAGATAAGCTGCAGACCGATGACACCAAAGCCGAAGATTCACAAGAAACACAGCCAACCGCTACACCGGAACCGACCGTTCCGCCTACTCCTACACCACTTCCTTTTGAGCCATCTCCGGAAGCTTCTACAGGTGTATGGACAACTCACAATAATGGAACATGGTCCTTCATGGTAAATGGTGCAGCTTATACCGGATGGCTGACTGATACTGACGGACACCGTTATTATTTTGGTGAAGATGGTTTAATGAAAACAGGCCTAGTTGATATCGATAATGGTCGTTATTACTTTGATGCCGACGGAATTATGCAGACAGGAAATGTTACCTACAAAGAAAAAGTGTATTTCTTCAATGAAGATGGAACTTTAAAAGGTCCTGCAACAGATATTCCGGAAGAGCCTGAAATCACAACCACAAAAGTAAAAATCACAAATGAACCTGCAACTACAGAAACTGCTTCCGATAAGGATTCAGCAGAATCTGCCCCTGCAAAAACAAAAGACTCTGAAGAAACCACCACAACCGAAACAAAAGAATCTGATAAATCCACTACAACGAAAGAATCTGAAGCTTCCACCGGTCAGGCAATTGCACTGACTTTCAGTGACGGACCTTCTGATTTGACTGCTTCTATCGTAGAATGCCTCAATGCAAATAATTCTGCTGCAACCTTCTTTGTGGTTGGAAGTTCAGTTTCCGGACACGAAGATGTATTATCGCAAATCACAGCAAGTGGATCAGAGTTAGGAAATCAATCTTATAGTAATCTTAACCTGACAATATTCGATAATGAAAGTGTCACCGGAGAGTTTAAAGCATGTGAAGAAATCATCAATAACGCTAAAGCTGCCACTCCTGTAATTGCCAGAGTTCCGGAAGGAATCGTAACCGATTCAATCATTGCTTCCACACCATATCCAATCATTTTATGGTCTGTCGACAGTAATGATTTGAATGCATCTAATGCAGAGACGCTGGCTGAAGATTTGGTAAATCAGGTTCAAAATGGCGATATTGTATTACTTCATGATACAAACAAGACTACAGTAGATGCCTTAAATATTGCCATTCCTAAGCTTGTTGAAAAAGGTTTTAAATTAACAACCGTTAGTGATCTTGCATCAGCAAATGGTATTACACTTGAACAGGGAAAAACTTATACTAACCTGAGCAAAGAATAATAACAGTAATTTCTCAATTGCAATAAAAAATATCAGTAAACAAAGAAAAAGCTATCACATCCATGATTTCTCATAAATGTGATAGCTTTCTTTGTATCATTTCTTCTTTATTACAGATCTGATAATAGATTCATTTTCTCATCTTTCTATCAATTCAGTAATTCCCCAAATACATATGCTTCCTGGCCATCATAACTGATTTTTACCCAATCACCTTCCTGACCGAGAACTTCCACCTCATCTCCTTCTGAAAGTCCGCCAATAACATCAGAATCTGTAGAGGCAGCTTCACGGACATTACATTCTTCTTTTGCCGTACGAGTCTGATTTCCGGAAGATGCATTGGATGCCTCACCCATACCATTCAGATAAACTTCAAGATCAGGATTAGAACTGATTACTTGATTGTATTCATTTTCCGCATCACTATACAACTTTCTGACATCGCTGTTGTTTGTCACTTTTGTAATATATGCAGCAATTTCAGCATCCGTTTCTGTATTAGATTTAATTTTTAAAGATCCATCCGCAGACGTTACTACATACATCTGACTAAACGCAGGAACCTTTGCTGATATATCCGCACAGGAGTAATTATATTTTACATAGACAACATAAGTTCCTTCTGTTAAACCGGATTTACTATATACATGTTCCACATCATAACCTGTGATGTAATTATTTGCATTTATCATAGCGGTTACATCAGAGGAAGTCATATTTTCTACTACTGAACTTAACGCATTACCGTCACGGTTTCCCAATGCCTGATAGTAAGTTCTGATTAAATCCAGCAATGATGCATCGTCTTCTGTCAATGGTTCTTCATACTCAGCTGCATCTGCGTCTGTATCATCAGAAGCGGCCTGCTCATCACTCTCTTCCACTGTTTGTGAAGAAGTTGTTGAAACGGTTTTACTGCAGGATTTAATACCAACTACCAAAATCACCAGAACCACAAAAACACCAAATCCAAGAATCAGATATCTCAAATTATCTGATATCCACTCCCTAAAATCATTCATGCAAATGCCCTCCTTTCATGATACACAGATCCGAGAAGATCTATAATCTCCCTAACACACCTGAAGGGAATCGAACCCCCGCACATGGTACCGGAAACCACTGCTCTATCCACTGAGCTACAGGTGCACAATATTACACAAAAAGAAGTTCTGTTTTCTCTTCGTATTTGGATATTTTAACACAATTGTATTAAAATGTAAAGTTTTTCGTATTTTATGGAATTTTATACCATTCTATATGTATTTATATGCAATTTATATACATTCTATTATTGAAAAGAGTCTGATTCTAAACTTTCATTTAAAATCAGACTCTCTGTATTTATTATTTCTTATTCTTCAGTAATTTTTTCTGCCATGATTTTTTTCACAAGAACCAGTACTGCAATCATAAGAACAATTGCAAATGCAAGAGAAATAAATGGATTCTGTACAAATCCGGCTACTATATAAGAGATAAATGATACAGCCGCCGCCAGAATTGCATATGGAAGCTGTGTAGACACATGATTTACATGGTCACATTGTGCTCCGGCTGAGGCCATAATCGTAGTATCGGAAATTGGTGAACAATGGTCTCCACATACAGCACCTGCCATACAAGCAGAGATTGCAATAATCATAAGCTGTGGATTTGTTTCTGCGAATGCTTCTACTACGATTGGAATCAGAATACCGAATGTTCCCCATGATGTACCAGTTGCAAATGCAAGGAAGCACCCTACAAGGAAAATAATAGCAGGCAGGAAATTCATTAAATTTCCTGATGCAGATTTTACAAGTTCAGCAACATAAATCTTTGCGCCAAGACTATCTGTCATTGCTTTCAATGTCCATGCAAATGTAAGGATCAGTATTGCAGGAACCATTGCTTTAAATCCTTCCGGTACACATTCCATGCTCTCTTTGAAAGTAAGAACACGACGTAATACATAAAGAAGAATTGTAATCAACAGACCAAAGAAACTTCCAAGTGCAAGACCAACAGATGCATCACTGTTAGAAAAAGCTTCTACAAAATTGCTTCCTGAGAAGAATCCGCCTGTATAAATCATTCCAACTACGCAGCATACAACAAGACAGATAATCGGAATCAGAAGATCGGAAACACCGCCCTTTGTATTTACTTCAACTTCCTCAGAAGAAGTATGTTTTCCATCAGAGAAAATATCTCCGGCCAAAGCATTTTTCTCGTGTTTTGCCATAGGACCGAATTCTGTTTTCATAAGAACCATGCCAACCATCATAACGATTGTAAGAATCGCATAATAGTTATATGGAATTGCTTTTACAAATACAGATAATCCATCTTCACCAGGTACAAAACCACTGACTGCAGCAGCCCATGATGAAATTGGTGCAATGATACAGATCGGTGCTGCTGTTGCATCGATCAGATATGCAAGTTTTGCACGTGAAATGTTCTGTTTATCAGTAACCGGACGCATAACGCTTCCTACAGTAAGGCAGTTGAAATAATCATCAATGAAAATTAAAACGCCAAGTAAAATTGTTGCAAGCTGTGCGCCAACTCTGGATTTGATGTGAGCACTTGCCCAACGTCCGAATGCAGCAGATCCGCCTGCTTTATTCATCAGTGCAACCATTATTCCAAGAATAACAAGGAATACCAGAATACCCATATTGTAGGAATCTGTCAAAACGGAAATAATACCGTCATTAAATACATGAAGAATTGTTCCTTCAAAGTTACCGCCGGAAAAGAATAAAGCACCGACAACTATACCAATGAAAAGTGAACTGTAAACTTCTTTTGTAATCAACGCGAGTGCAATGGCAACAATTGGAGGAATTAATGCCCAGAATGTTGCATACATAGCAGGCTGCGCTGCTTCTTCAGCCTCTTCAGCAAATACTGTCAGTGGACAAGCAAGAATAAACATGCTGATTACTGAAAGCCAAAGGATTGCTCTTTTTTTGAGATTTCTCATTTTCTTTTCTCCTTCTTCCCTTTATCTCATGGCTCTGCAGATGAATCACGTTCTAATAGAATCAGCGAATTCAGGTCGAACCACTCCTCAAACAAAGCCACAAGAGCCTTATTGGATTCATTGTATCAATTCGTATTCGTAATAGCAAGAATTTTTTCTTTAACACTTCAAATTATTATTTCTTTAATGTGTTAAATCAGCTTACTTTCCATACGATCATGGACTTTGTTGTTCCCAACACAGTTAAACCTGTAGTTTCCAGATATTGCGAGATAACCGATCCCTGTTTGGAAACAATATAATCGATTTCATATGCCTCAACAATTGTTCGAAATACCTCGGGACGAACAGCTTCCGTATTCTGGTATATATACACACTGCCCAGTGCTTTTATATATTTAGAAACATTGGGGGCTTTCATCATCTCCTCTTCCGTATGAGACGTAAAACTCTCATATGCCGAGCGCGGCAAAAATGATTTCACAGATGGATCATAGGTCCGATAATTATTAATCAGCCAGCCGCTATATAGCACTAATGGTTCTTTTTTTCCTTCCGAATGCAAAAGTGTGGAGATATCCAATATTTCATCCGATGTAAAATAAACATTTTCCGCAGGCTTATATGAATACATCTGTCCGAAAAAGCACGGATTACCAAAGACAATGATCAATATGATACAGAAAACCGTGCACAAAACCTTTTTACCGATTCCTTTGATCTGCTCGATCAGACTTACCATTGCATACGCGATAATTATGAAATAAATAAGTATCCACAGGAAACGATGATAGCGATTTTCAAATCCTGCAATTTTTACGATCATCTCGGCAAATAATGGATTGAAAATTGTGAGCAGCATCAAAATCAGTGGTTTAAATATCAGATCCTGATCCTGTTTTCTTTTTTTATAGATCAAGACTACAATTGCCAGTATATACAGGATCCATATACTGCTATCGCCAAAAAATTTAACAAATCCTTCTTTAATTAAATGCATACTATCTGTCATATTCAGCTCTCTCTTTTATATCAACTTATAAAGTCCAAAATAAATCAGACACGGAATAATTACAATGACATAGTGT
>JAUNCI010000011.1 GCA_030526665.1 Eubacteriales bacterium | reverse complement strand
GTAGAGCACTTGACTTTTAATCAAGTTGTCCGGGGTTCGAATCCCCGATGCTTCACTAAATCACTTACTTTTGTAAGTGTTTTTTTTTACAATTTATAAAATATGCGGATATGGCGGAATTGGCAGACGCGCTAGATTTAGGTTCTAGTGTCCATGACGTGCAGGTTCAACTCCTGTTATCCGCACTGCAAATGAGAATGGCTGTTGCATTGGTAACTACTGGTTGCTGATATAACAGCCTTTTTGGTAAAATCTATTTTGTAAATGACGAATGGGAAAAGCATAGTAGAAAAATAGCAGAAGAATATGGAGTTTAGATATGGAAGTAGTTGAATTTCAAAAACGTCTGGAAGAAATCTGCAGTTATGCAGCTGCGGAAAACGGCAAAATGACAAAAGATTTTGTGCTTAAGCAGTTTGAAGATACCGATATCGATCAGGATCAGCTGTTGAAAGTAATACAGTACCTGAAAATCAAAGGGATTCAGATAGAGGGTGCAGAAGATATAGAGATCGAGCTGCCTGCGAAAAAAACGCAGGATCAGGAGGAAAACCTTGCCGTAGAACAGACAAACAGTATTCCGTTAACACCGGAGGAAGAAGCTTATTTAAAAATGTACCTGGATGGTTGTGAGCTGGCGGATGCTGCAGAAGACTTTGTTGCAGAAGAAACAATAAAACTGGTGGAACAGATTCTAGATGGGGATGAGTTTGCAAAAGGCCGGATAATGGAATTGTATCTTCCAATCAGTGCAAGAATTGCGAGCCGCATGAAATGCGAGGAAATGTTTATAGAAGACCTGATTCAGGAAGCCAATATGAGCCTGCTGACAGCAATTGAAGGAATTGAAAAAAGTGCCGATTATCCGTGGCTTTGCCGAAAGATTCGTGAAGGACTGGAAACAGTTATAAAGGAACAGACACAGCAAAAAATAGCAGATGACTGTCTGATTGCAAAGGTTGAAAAATTGGAAGCGGCAGTAAAGGATTTGACGGATGACAATGATGAAATGAAATTCAGCGTGAATGAACTGGCAATCATTTTGGATATGGATGTAGATGAAATTCGCGGTGTACTTCGTCTGACCGGTGATGATAAATAGTAAAATGTTATAGGAAGAGCTCTTGTGCATAGGGAATAGAATGCATGAGAGCTTTTTGTGTTTCGTTTTCTATTATATAAAAATCTTTATCTATTTTGGATGAATTGGTAGACATAATTTTGTGTAATATTGACACCTTGAGAATGTTGCATAAATATTACAAATATGTTAAGATGATAAAGAAGTAATGCCTCTTTGGGGAGTATAGAGGATTTAAAATGTTCAGAAAGGGTGAAAAAAATGAAAGTAGTCAACAAAAAATTATCAAAATGGCTTTCGCTTCTGCTCATGGTATGTGTGCTGAGTACAATGGTTCCGATTACTGCTTCGGCAGCATCACTGAGTCGATATGAAGTAAGTATTTATGCAGGACGAAGCTTTACATTGACATCATCTACACCGGTTAAGTATTGGAAGAGTTCAAATACTGCAATCGCTACAGTTAACTCGAAAGGAGTAGTAACCGGAAAAGGTCTCGGAACATGTTATATCTTTGGAGTATTTCCAAATGGATCAAAACTCTACTGCGTAACAACTGTTCGAAGCACTTCAGCCAGCCGTTATATTACAAACGCGCAGATGGCGGTTGCATTGAACATGATCGGTGCGGTTGAGAGTGGTAATCAGGTATACGGAAAACGTGATTATAAGTCATTTGCGGGACCGGGAACAAATACACCGGGAGAAACAAGCTCTACAGCGGGTGCATACCAGGAATATGGTGATAACCTTCGTCAGCTTTTGCTTCGAATCAGAAAAGAATATCCACGTTATTTCAAAAAGTATGATACAGCCGGTATTGCAAAAGATCTGACATATGCATGGACATCCTCCAGACCGTATCGCGTGTATAGAGGAACTGCAAAGGCAAAGGCAATCGTAAACATCATTTCGGCAGGAAGCGGCGCCAGATTGAT
Source organism: Eubacteriales bacterium (assembly GCA_030526665.1). Classification (GTDB taxonomy): domain Bacteria; phylum Bacillota; class Clostridia; order Lachnospirales; family Lachnospiraceae; genus Blautia_A. The sequence continues at coordinate 40,668 of JAUNCI010000011.1, read as the reverse complement.
TCAGGATATTCGCTGTCGTGAACTGGTAGATACGTATCTGGCACATGCCAGAAGACTTGGTGTAAGAAACGTAAGAGCTGCGTTATTTTTGGCAGAATGTGAACATTTGGGCGGCGCAAGTTCTGTAGAACGTGTGGTTCGCAGAGCAAAAGATAAAAATGATATGAGAGAATTATGGCGTTCTCTGATTCTGGATCAGAAAGATAATTCAAGTAACTATCAGATTGGAGATAAAATCTTCCAGACCAGACATGTAGCCTGCTATAAGTGGCTTGCATATAATATTAGTGCAAATGCCAGAATGAGATAAAACAGAAGAAATAAATAGCAATAAAAAGACCTGTTCGTTTGCTATAGCCCCGAAATATATCGGAGTCATAGTAAACGGACAGGTCTTTTGATTTTTATAAATAGTATTTAATTATAAACAATATTTAATAAGAAGCAATATGTTAAATATCTTGTATTATTTTCGTTCCGGAAGCTGAGCGAGAACGATGGCTGCAAACATGATTACGCATCCAAGTAATTCTCGGCGGCTGAGATTCTGGTTTAACAACAGCCAGCCTGCGAGAACCGATATACAGGATTCCAGACTCATAATCAAAGATGCAACGGTTGGATTCATTCCTTTCTGGGCAATGATCTGCAATGTATAACCTACACCGCAGGACATCACACCTGCATACAAAACAGGCTGCCATGCGTGGAGAATATTGTGGATGTTTGGCGTTTCAAAAATAAATGCCATGATTGCCGAGAACACACCACATACCAGAAACTGTAAGCAGGATAATTTCACACCATTGACTTTCGGCGAAAAATGATCAACCGCAAGAATCTGCAGAGAAAACAAAATAGCACAGATAAATACAAGAATGTCTCCTTTGCCGATGGAAAAACCATCTTTTATGCAAAGCAGATACAAGCCGATCAGGGCCATGACAACGGCGACCCATATGAAAGGCGTACATTTTTTCTTTAGAAACAGGCCGAGAATCGGCACGATTACAATGTAGCAGGCGGTAATAAATCCCGCTTTTCCGACACTGGTATAACGAATTCCGACTTGCTGGAAGTTGCTTGCAAGGCAGAGGAAAGTTCCACATACCAGACCGCCCAGAAGAAGCGTCTTGTTTTCTTTTTTGCGTTCAGACTCATTTGGGGCAGGAGTTGTATTTCCATGATCAAAAAAATATATGACCGGCAGAAGTACAACGCACCCGATGAGATTTCGCACAAAATTAAAGGTGAAATCACCTATCTGATCACCGCCGACACTTTGCGCAATGAATGCGATACCCCATATCGTTGCGGTTAAAAGCAGCAGAAGCGGGTTTTTTAGGGAAGTTTGTTTCTTCATAAATAAAATCCTTATAATATCCTTTCTAGAGTTTGACTGCTACATTATAATCGAAATGTTACTTTGAGAAAAGAGATTTTCATAATATTTGTATAACGGGATTTTGTGATATTGTATATCGCAAGTAATACGTGTTAGAATAGCGGATGGTGAGAACAGTAAAGAAAACAGAAAAAGAAAAAAGTAATAGAAATGATAATAATGGAAGGGAATGAAAAATATGCTGGCATTTGCAAGTGATTATATGGAAGGTGCACATGAGGAAGTTCTGCAGCATTTGATGAAATTAAATATGGAACATAATCCGGGATATGGAACGGATGTATATTGTGATCGTGCAAAAGAAAAAATAAAAAGTGCATGTGAATGTCCGGAAGCGGAAATCTTTTTTTTGGTCGGGGGGACCCAGACAAATCAGGTTGCAATTGATACGATGCTGGAAAGTTATGAAGGGGTAGTAGCTGCAGCAACCGGACATGTCAGCCTTCATGAGGCCGGAGCGATTGAATATACAGGCCATAAAGTGCTGAATATTCCGGGACATGATGGAAAAATTGATGCCAAAGAGCTTGCAAAATATCTGGAAACCTATTATGCAGACGAAAATCATGAACACATGGTATTTCCGGGAATGTGCTATATCTCTCATCCGACAGAATACGGTACTCTTTATGCCAAAGAGGAATTAAAACAGATTTCCGAAGTTTGCCATAAATATGATATGCCGCTGTATCTGGATGGGGCTCGCCTTGGATATGGACTTATGAGTAAAGGAACAGATGTAACACTGCCGGTATTGGCTAAGTATTGTGACGCATTTTACATTGGCGGAACAAAGGTTGGTGCGCTGTTTGGTGAAGCGCTTATTTTTACAGGAAAAAAAGTACCGAAGCATTTTTTGACAAGAGTAAAGCAGCATGGAGCTCTGCTTGCCAAAGGATTTTTGCTGGGTGCGCAGTTTGAAGCATTATTTACCGATCATTTGTATGAGCGCATCAGTTCTCATGCAGTTGAACTGGCAGATTACATGAAAAAAGAACTGGTGAAGAGAGGATGTAAGCTCTATCTGGATTCCCCTACGAATCAGCAGTTTTTTGTCGTGGAAAACGAAAAGCTCAGTGAAATTGCGGATAAAGTAATGTACAGCTTCTGGGAGCCGGCGGACAAAGATCATACAGTGATTCGATTTGCAACCAGCTGGGCAACTAAGAAAGAAGACGTTGAAGAGCTGTTGAAATTATTTGAATAAAAAATAATTTGAGAAATAAAAGAAAAAAGAGAGAAAAAGCGAATTCTTTTTCAAGAAAAGCTTTACTTTAGCGTACTAATATGTTAACATGATGAAGATTCTCCAAGGGAGTATGAGGAGAATGGATGAACACGGAAAAGATAATGAAAAATAAGAACATAAAGTGAGGTAAATATTATGAAAAAGAAACTTGCATTATTATTGGTTGCAGCTATGACAGCATCTATGTCTTGTGCAGTACTTGCAGAAGAAAGTGATATGGCTTATGTAAAAGACAATGGTAAACTGGTTGTAGGTATCACAGACTTCGCTCCAATGGATTACAAAGATGAAGAAGGAAACTGGATCGGATTTGATGCAGAGCTTGCAACAGCATTTGCAAAAAGCCTTGGCGTAGAAGTTGAATTTGTAGAAATCGACTGGGATAACAAAATTCTTGAGCTTGATGGAAAAACAATTGACTGTGTATGGAACGGTATGACTCTTACAGATGAAGTAAAAAGTTCTATGAACTGTTCTGATGCATATTGCAACAATGCACAGATCGTAATCGTTCCTGCTGATAAAGCTGCAGATTATCAGGATGTTGAAAGCCTTTCAGATCTTTCCTTTGCAGTAGAAGCCGGAAGTGCCGGTGAATCTGTTGCTTCTGAATTGGGACTGAACGCAACACCTGTGAAAGCTCAGTCTGATGCACTTATGGAAGTTGCAGCAGGTACATCTGATGCCGCAATCATCGACTCTCTGATGGCAGCCGCTATGGTTGGTGAAGGTACAGGCTATGCAGATCTGACCTATACAGTTGGTCTTAACAGCGAAGAATACGGTGTTGGATTCCGTAAAGATTCTGATCTGGCGGATGAATTAAATGCATTCCTGAAAGCCGGATACGAAGACGGTTCTATCGCAAAAATCGCTGAAACATATGGAATTCAGGCAGCACTGATCGAACAGTAATTTGCATAGAAAGTAAAATTACACAAGAATAATTATACAAGAATAATAAATGAGGAGAGCGGAGCAATTCGCTCTCTCATTTTCGGAATGGAGAAAATATGAGCCTTATCATGGAACAGATGCCCATCGTTGTAAAAGCATTAAATGTTGGGTTTCTACAGACATTAAAATTGTTTTTTGTGACTCTGCTCGGTGCATTTCCGTTGGGACTTTTGATTGCATTGGGATCAATGTCAAAATTTAAACCGCTCAGCATTTTTACAAAACTGTTTGTCTGGATCATTCGAGGAACACCGCTGATGATTCAGCTGCTGATCATTTATTACTTCCCGGGACTGGTATGGCATAAGCCTATTTGGGGAAGTGGAGAAGCAGGCCGATTCCTGGCTGCTTCGGTTGCATTTATTATCAATTATTCCTGCTATTTTTCAGAAATCTACCGTGGCGGTATTCAGAGCGTGCCGGTAGGTCAGGAAGAAGCAGGGCTTGTACTTGGAATGACAAAAACGCAGATCTTTTTCCGCATTAAACTGCTTCAGATGATCAAACGTATCGTTCCTCCGATTTCAAACGAAATCATTACGCTGGTAAAAGATACCTCTCTGTCACGTATCATCGCGTTGCAGGAAATTATCTGGGCAGGACAGGCATTTATGAAGGGATCAAACGGAATTTCAGGCGCAATCTGGCCGCTGTTCTTTACTGCGGTTTATTATCTGATCTGGAATGGTGCGTTGACAGTAATACTTGGAAAAGTAGAAAAGAAATTGGAATATTTCAGATAGGAGGGTGAAAAATGGCATTTTTGGAAGTGAAAAATATTAAAAAGCAATTTGAAAACACTCAGGTTCTGAAAGATATCAGTTTTTCGCTGGAAGAGGGAACCGCACTTGCAATCATTGGATCCTCAGGTTCCGGAAAAACAACGCTTCTGCGCTGCCTAAACTTTCTGGAAACACCGGATTCCGGAACAATCACGGTAAAAGATAAACTTTTGCTGGATGGAAGTCAGAATAGTACTATGAGTGATGCGGTATTACGAAAAAACAGACTGCATTTCGGAATGGTATTTCAGTCGTTTAATTTATTTCCACAATATACGGCACTTGAGAATGTAACTCTTGCAGAGAAACTTTTAGCAAAAGAATCGCCGGATTTCAAAGCAAACAAAAAAGCGATTCTTGAGGAAATTGATGCACATGGTATGTCTCTGCTGAAAAAAATGGGTCTGGAAGAGCGTGCGAGTCATTATCCGCATCAGCTTTCCGGAGGTCAGCAGCAACGAGTTGCCATCGCGCGTGCATTGGCATTAAAACCGGATATTCTTTGTTTTGACGAGCCTACATCAGCACTTGACCCGGAATTGACCGGAGAGGTTTTGAAGGTTATTCGCGGCCTTGCCGAGCAGAGAACAACGATGATAATCGTAACACATGAGATGGCATTCGCCAGAGATGTGGCAGACCAGGTAATCTTTATGGACGATGGATACATTATCGAACAGGGAGATCCAAAAGAGGTTATCGATAATCCAAAAGAAGAACGTACCAGACAATTCCTGTCACGTTACGCACAAGGCTAAAATCAAAGAATGGCTTTGGGACGTACTTTGTTCCATGACAATATGAAAAAAGGACCTGAGATTGAATGTTCAATCTCAGGTCCTTTTTTGCGTCATATATAATCAAAGTGATCGATTATTTGTTTTTGTTTGCTTCATTCATTTTCATTGCTCTTACCTGAAGTGGTAAACCGAACAGTGTGATGAAACCGCTTGCATCATGATGGTCATACATATCACCTGTTGTGAAGGATGCGAGAGATTCATTGTACAGGCTGTATGGAGAAGTAGTACCGTTTTTGATGATGTTACCTTTGTAAAGTTTCAGGTTTACTTCACCTGTTACATATTCCTGTGTGGATTTGATAAATGCCTGAAGGGCATCGCTAAGTGGTGTGAACCATTTTCCTTCGTATACAACCTGAGCAAACTGGCTGCCAAGTTTTTTCTTGGTTTCCATTGTGTCACGATCAAGGCAGAGTTCTTCGAGCTGGTCATGTGCAGCCATCAGGATCGTTCCACCCGGTGTTTCGTATACACCACGAGATTTCATACCAACAACACGGTTTTCTACGATATCAACGATACCGATACCATTTTCACCGCCGATACGGTTAAGTTCTGTGATGAGTTCAGAGACTTTCATCTGTTTTCCGTTTAATGCAGTTGGAATACCTGCTTCAAAAGTGATAGAAAGTTCGGTTTCTTTGTCAGGTGCTTTCTGTGGTGTAACACTCATAACGAGCATATGATCAAAGTTTGGAGCCTGTGAAGGATCTTCAAGTTCAAGACCTTCATGGCTGATATGCCAGAGGTTACGGTCACGGCTGTAGCTGTGGCTCATATCGAATGGAAGATCGATGCCGTGTGCTTTACAGAAATCAATTTCATCTTCACGAGACTGCATTGTCCAAACGTCTGTCATTCTCCACGGAGCAATGATTTTGATGTCCGGAGCAAGTGCTTTGATACCAAGTTCGAAACGAATCTGGTCATTTCCTTTTCCGGTAGCACCGTGGCAGATTGCTACGGCATTTTCTTTACGAGCGATTTCAACAAGTTTTTTTACGATTGCAGGACGAGCCATAGAAGTTCCAAGCAGATAAGAGTGTTCGTAAACAGCACCTGCCTGTACGCATGGAATAACGAAATTGTCGCAGAAATCATCTACGATGTCTTCAATATATAATTTAGCAGCACCTGAAAGTTTTGCACGTTCTTCGAGTCCGTCAAGTTCGCTTCCCTGTCCGCAGTTTACACAGCAGCAAACAACATCATAATTAAATGTTTCTTTGAGCCATGGAATCAGAGCTGTTGTATCCAGACCGCCGGAATAAGCCAATACTACTTTTTCTTTCATAATAAAAAATCCTCCTTGAGATGTTTCAATGTCTAATATGATTGCTTTGTATATTATACATAAGTATTATGCATAAATATGCAACAATATGCATGGACCTATGCATAATCAAAATGCATGTGTTCAACATGGGATAATATACAACATTTTATTTGATAGTGCAATAGAAAAAAGAAAAAATAGTCACATATTATGCATGATATTTTGAAAAAACAAAATTCCGGAGATGTTTCGGGACAAAAAAATGAAAAGAAGGGATTGCATAATATGCAAAGTGGTTGTATAATCAAAAAAGTTTCAAGATGGAGGAGAATTATGATTAAAGCTGGAATTATCGGAGCAACCGGTTATGCGGGATCCGAAATTGTAAGATTATTATTAGGACATAAAGATGTTGAGATTGCCTGGTATGGCTCCAGAAGCTATGTAGATCAAAAATATGCAGGCATTTATCAGAACTATTTTCAGATCGTTGATGCAAAATGCATGGATGATAATATGGAAGCACTTGCAGACGAAGTAGATGTGATTTTTACCGCAACTCCACAGGGGCTGTGTGCATCTCTTATTAATGAAGGAATTTTGTCCAGAGCAAAGGTGATTGACCTGAGTGCTGACTTCCGTATTAAAGATGTTGCAAAATATGAGAAATGGTATGGAATCGAACACAAGGCACCGCAGTTTGTGGAAGAAGCGGTGTACGGTCTGTGCGAGATCAATCGTGAGGATATCAAAAAGGCCCGCCTGATTGCAAATCCGGGATGTTATCCGACATGTTCCACACTTTCTATTTATCCACTGATCAAAGAAGGTCTGATCGATCCGGCTACTGTAATTATCGATGCAAAATCAGGAACTTCCGGAGCAGGCCGAGGTGCAAAAGTTGATAATCTGTTCTGTGAAGTAAATGAAAACATTAAAGCGTACGGTGTTGCGACACATCGCCATACACCGGAAATCGAAGATCAGTTAAGTTATGCATGCGGACAGGAAGTGCTTTTAAACTTTACACCGCATCTGGTGCCGATGAATCGAGGAATTCTCGTAACCGCATATGCATCACTGACAAAAGATGTTTCCTATGAAGAAGTAAAAGCTGTTTATGATAAATATTACAGCAAAGAACGTTTCGTGAGAGTATTGGACAAAGATATCTGCCCACAGACAAAATGGGTAGAAGGAAGCAACTATGTTGATGTGAACTTCAAAATAGATCCAAGAACAAAACGTGTGATTATGATGGGTGCGATGGATAATCTTGTAAAAGGTGCTGCAGGACAGGCGGTTCAGAACATGAATCTCATGTTTGGTTTTGATGAGGCAGAAGGATTATTGCTGGCACCGATGTTCCCATAAGGAACTGAGTCGAAGAGGGACGATTCGGTTCTGCTATGATAAAAGAAAGAATATTATTTAGAGGATTTCAAAGGCAATCGATTAGAAGAGGTGTGATATGGTAAAACAAAAATATCTTGAAAAAGCAGAAGTGCTGATTGAGGCACTTCCATATATACAGCGTTTTAACAGAAAAATTGTTGTAATCAAATACGGCGGAAGCGCAATGCTCGATGAAGGGCTGAAACGCAATGTTATTCAGGATGCGGTACTTTTGAAACTGGTTGGCTTTAAGCCGATCATCGTTCACGGCGGCGGCAAGGAAATCAGCAAATGGGTTGCAAAAGCCGGAATGGAGCCACGTTTTGTAAACGGATTACGTGTAACGGACAAAGATACCATGGAAATCGCTGAAATGGTTCTGGCAAAAGTAAATAAAGAACTGGTGACACTGGTACAGTCACTTGGCGTTCGCAGTATCGGACTTAGCGGAAAAGACGGCGGTCTTCTGAAATGTCAGAAAAAACTGTCAAACGGAGAAGACATTGGTTTTGTCGGTGACATTACAAAGGTTGAGCCGCAGGTTCTGTATGATTTACTGGAAAAAGACTTTCTTCCTATTGTATTCCCTGTTGGATATGATGATAATTTTGAAACCTACAATATCAATGCCGATGATGCCGCCTGTGCAATCGCAGAGGCAATGGATGCTGAAAAACTGGCATTCCTTTCCGATATTGAAGGTGTGTATAAGGACAAAGATGATCCGGACTCTTTGATTTCTGAATTGAAGGTTTCAGAAGCACAGGCATTGATTACAGATGGCTATGTTGGCGGCGGTATGATTCCAAAACTGCAGGGCTGTATTGATGCAATTGAAAATGGAGTAAATCGTGTGCATATTCTGGACGGAAGAATTCCACATAGTCTGTTATTGGAAATCTTTACAAATAAAGGAATCGGTACTGCGATTTTGAGAGATGAAGGAGAAAAGTTTGACAATGAAAATGAATAATCAGATGGAGAATGCTGAAAACAGCGTTCTTCATACATATAATCGTTTTCCGGTCGTGTTTGAACACGGAGAAGGATGTTATCTCTACGATTCGGAAGGAAAAGAATACCTCGATTTTGCTGCGGGGATTGCGGTAAACTCTCTGGGATATCATTATCCGGGGTATGATGATGCGCTGAAAACACAGATCGACAAGCTGATGCACATTTCCAACCTGTATTATAATGAACCGATTATCGAAGCTGGTACAAAAGTAGTTGAAAAAAGCCGGATGAGTAAAGTCTTTTTTACAAACAGCGGTACGGAAGCGATTGAAGGTGCTCTGAAATCTGCAAAAAAATATGCCTACAAAAAAGCGGGCCATGCAGGATTTGAAATTATTGCGATGAATCATTCATTTCACGGACGCAGCATCGGTGCTTTGTCTGTAACAGGAACCGCGCATTACAGAGAACCTTTTGAACCATTGATGGGCGGTGTGAAATTTGCAGAATTCAATGATCTTGACAGTGTTAAAGCACTTGTGAATGAGAATACATGTGCAATTATAACGGAAACCGTACAGGGAGAAGGCGGAATCTATCCTGCAACAAAAGAATTTCTGGAAGGATTGAGAGCTCTTTGTGATGAAAAGGACATCATCCTGATCTTTGATGAAATTCAGTGCGGTATGGGCAGAACCGGAGAATACTTTGCATGGCAGGCTTATGGTGTGCAGCCGGATATCATGACCTGCGCTAAAGCCTTAGGCTGTGGCGTTCCGGTAGGTGCGTTTGTTTTAAATGAAAAAGCAGCAAAAGCTTCACTGGAACCGGGAGATCATGGTACAACATATGGCGGTAATCCATTTGTATGCGCTGCAGTTTCAAAAGTATTTGATATCTATGAGCAGGATCAGATTATCGATCATGTGAGAGAATTGACTCCGTATTTGGAAGAAAAACTGGATGCTATGGTGGAAAAATTCGATTGTGTGGCAGCCAGAAGAGGAAAAGGCTTTATGCAGGGCCTCGTGATTACGGGAAGACCGGTAGGTGAAGTTGTGAAAAAAGCACTTGCCGAAGGCCTTTTGGTAATTTCTGCAGGAAAAGATGTTCTCAGAATGGTTCCTCCGCTTGTGATCGAGAAAGAACATGTTGATAAAATGGCAGAAATATTGGAGAAATGCCTGGCATAAGTTTGGGCATCCATCCGATATAAGTAAATACATTAAATAAGTGAAATGATAAGAAAAGCCTTTGTACATGGTATGTGCAAAGGCTTTTGTGCGAAAAAGAAAAAACTCTGAAAAACCCTATTGTCAAAATTGTAATATTTCGTTAAAATAGTTTATGGTATGGTATCAACATGGGAATCCATTGGGTGTATAAGGAGACCATGCTGAAATGAAAAACAGAGTCATAGAAAAAATACCGGCAAATTTGCGGCAGGGGTTCCTGGCTCTTTTCGTCAGTACAGCTTTGATTTGCGCCGGATGTGTAAAAGCAGAGGAAAAAGCTTTTTTCTCCGAAGCACAAACCATAGAATCGACAGAGGAAAAGATGGATGCTGACTCGAATGCAGAGAATACAGAAAATGCAGAGAATACAGTGGAGACTCCGGATGCGCAGTCGACGATTTCTGCGGAAATTTATGTGGATGTCTGTGGTGCGGTGAAAAATCCCGGAGTATATTGCCTGCCTGCATCTTCGCGAGTGTTTGAAGCAATCGAGCTGGCTGGCGGATACACGGATGAGGCTGCTGCCTCTTATGTCAATCGGGCAGGTATTTTAAATGATGGACAGCAGATTTACATTCCGACACAGACGGAAGTGGATCAGAATCTGCTGCAGACAATGCAAAGTGCACAGGACGCTTCCGGATCGCAGGGTACGGATGCCGCACAGAATATACAGAACAGCGGCAGAATCAATATCAATCGTGCAACGAAAGAGGAACTGACTACGCTGACCGGAATCGGAGAGGCGAAAGCACAGGCAATTATTGCTTATCGGGAAGAAAACGGTTTGTTTTCTTCTGTGGAAGAAATCACAAATGTCCCGGGAATCAAGGGCGGGACTTACGATAAAATAAAAGACGGAATTACTATAGAATAGGAGAATTATAGATGGGTAAAAAGGTTTTGGTAGTAGACGACGAAAAACTGATCGTAAAGGGAATTCGTTTTAGCTTGGAACAGGATGATATGGAAGTGGATTGTGCATACGATGGTGAAGAAGCTGTCGAGATGGCAAAAGCCAAAAAATACGATATCATTTTGCTGGACCTTATGCTTCCGAAAATGGATGGACTTGAAGTATGTCAGCAGATTCGTGAATTTTCAAATGTTCCGATCGTGATGCTTACTGCAAAAGGAGAGGATATGGACAAGATTTTAGGTCTGGAATATGGTGCAGATGATTATATTACCAAACCTTTCAATATCCTTGAGGTAAAAGCTCGTATCAAAGCTATCATGAGACGTGCAGGCAGTGATCACGAAGAGAAAGAAAAAGCAAAAACGATCGAAGTCGGAGATCTTCGTATGGACTGTGAAGGACGCAGAGTGTTCATTTCCGGCAAAGAAATCAATCTCACAGCGAAAGAATTCGATGTTCTGGAACTTCTGGTATTCAATCCAAATAAAGTTTACAGCAGAGAAAATCTGCTGAACATTGTTTGGGGTTATGAGTATCCGGGTGATGTCAGAACCGTTGACGTTCACATTCGTAGACTTCGTGAAAAAATCGAGGCGAATCCCAGTGAGCCAAGATATGTTCATACAAAATGGGGCGTTGGATATTATTTCCAGGTGTAGACCATGAAAAAAGCGAACTTTTTCCATAGTCTTCGCTTTCGAATTATGATCATTCTTATGATTCTGGGAATTCTACCGAGCATCATTATCACACGTGTCGGTATCAGTTATTATCGCAGCAATGCAATTGCAGCCAAAAAAGAGACACTTCGTGAGCAATGCAATGTTCTGAGTGACCTGTTAATTAAAGAGAACTATTTAAATGACTCCAGCTCGCAGACTGTAAACAGCAAGCTGGAGTTCTTATGTAATATTTATAATGGAAGAGTTCTTATTACTGACAGGGACTTTAAGGTGATCAAAGATTCTTACGGCGTTGACGAAAATAAAATTATGGCGACCGAAATGGCAATCCGCTGTTTTAACGGTGAAGATGTTTCTTATTATGATGATACAAATCACATGCTGATGATGGCAGTGCCGGTGCGCAGCCCTCAGATGAAAGAAATACAGGGTGTGATGTTTGTAAGTGTTTCCGGAAATGAGGTCCGCAAAATGGAGCAGACTCTCGAACAGAGAGAGTGGATGATCGTTCTGGTGATCGTTACAACTGCATTTTTGCTTGCCTATATGTTTTCTTCTATGCTTGTAAAACCGCTGCTGCGTGTAACAAAAGCAATCGAAGATGTTACGGACGGCTATCAGAATGAGGAGATTTCGGTACCCGATTATACGGAAACCAGATTGATTACAGATGCCTTTAACAAAATGACAACGAGGATGAAAGTGCTCGATGAGTCGAGGCAGGAGTTTGTGTCAAATGTGTCGCACGAGCTGAAAACACCAATGACTTCAATGAAGGTTCTGGCAGATTCGCTTGTAGGACAGTCCGGTGTTCCGGAGGAACTGTATCAGGACTTCCTTGCTGATATTACAGAAGAAATCGATCGTGAGAACAAGATTATCACGGATCTGCTTTCACTGGTAAAACTGGACAAAAAAGCGGCTACGGTTAATATGGAGCATGCGGATATTAACCATTTGCTGGAAGCTATTATGAAACGTTTGAGACCAATTGCGGATAAAAGAAATATTTCCCTGATTTTAGATTCCTTCCGACCGGTAGAAGCGGATGTCGATGTTGTGAAATTTATGTCGGCCATCAGCAATCTGGTAGAAAATGGAATTAAATACAATGTTGACGATGGATGGGTACGTGTCACACTGGATTCCGACCATAAGGATTTCTTTGTGATCGTTGCGGACTCCGGGCTTGGCATTCCGCAGGAAGATGTGGAACGTATTTTTGAACGATTTTTCCGTGTGGACAAATCGCATTCGCGTGAAATCGGGGGTACCGGTTTAGGTCTTGCAATTTGTCGTGGTGCAATTCAGATGCATCATGGAACGATTAAAGTAGAAAGTCAGGAAGGCGTAGGAACTACATTTACGGTTCGCATTCCGCTTTCCTACATTCCGTAAAGGAAAGGAGGAGCATTTTGCGAAGATTACGAAAGTACTTGATTGCAATGTTTGTATTTGCTCTGCCTTTTTGGGGCTTGTCAATGGTTCATGCAGAGGAAAGCGAGCAGACATATTATCATTATTATGTGAATGAAAATGAGACAGATCTTGTCGAGAAAAAATATGAGCCTGCGGAAATAACTATGGAGAACATGATTCCGGAGATGCTGAAATTTCTGAACGATGAGGAAAATGCAGAGCCGAGTATGAAACGATTGCTTCCAAACGGAGTGCACATTAACTCATATGAAATCATGGATACACATATTCGTCTGGATATCAATGAAGACTACTATGATATTCCACGCAGCAGAGAAGTGGTACTTCGCAAGGGAATCGTAAAATCTTTTTTGCAGATTCCGGGAATCGAGACACTGGATATTTTTATAGGCGGAGAAGGACTAAAGGATTCCAAAGGAAATCTCGTAGGAATTATGACAGAAGATTCCTTTTTGGAACTGCAGGGGAATAGTTCGTCGGCTTATCGCTATGATATACTGACACTATACTTTACAGACGAAACAGGTACAAAACTGGTTCCGGAAGAGAGAAGTCTGTATTATCGACGCTCTTTATCAAGGGAACGAGTGATTTTGGAACAGTTGATTAAGGGAACGATGGAAGAAGGACATTATCCGGTACTTCCGAAAAATCTGATCGTGCATCAGCTGGAAATGACGGAAGGCATTGGATATGTAAATGTTTCATCTGCATTTGTCGATGATGCATTGCCGATTGCACCGGAAATCCCGGTATATGCGGTGGCCAATTCTCTGATCGCCGCAGACAAGATCAATACCGTTCAGATCTGGGTGGATGGAAAAGAAGATGTCATGTTTGGCGACACTATGGATCTGTACGAATATTATGAATGGAATCAGGAACTGATTCAGGAGGAAAAATAAAAAAATGACAAGGCGGCCCATGTGTCTTGCCTGTCTGTTTATCATAGGTTGTTTTTATTTTGCTGAATTTATAGGGCTTCCGATTATCACAGGAAGTCCTATTTCACAAAATACGCAAAGATGGATCGAGGAGCATCCCGAATCGGAGATTTATGGGATCATCGACCAGTGTGAAGTAACAGATTATGGAAAATCTGTCTATCTGAAAAATGCATATCTAATTTACAAATCAAAAAAATTACCCATAAAAAATATAAAAGCATATATCAGTTCAAACGATCAGGCAAATGTGGGGGCATATTGTCTGCTTTCGGGGAAACTGGAACGAATTCCCCCAAAAAGAAATCCGGGAGAATTTGACAGTCGGCAATACTATGCCTGCCGGCATATATATTATCAGATGAAAAAAGCCAGGATCAAAAAGATGAGTGCACCTATTGATATTTCTGCGGCGATTCTGGCAAAAATGAAGGCCTATCTTCAAAATATATTATGTGCAATTGCACAGGAAGATGCATCGGTTTTTCAGGCGATTATCCTGGGAGATAAACGAAACCTGGATGAGGAGGTGAAAATACGTTTTCAGATGGCCGGAATTATGCACCTGCTAAGTATTTCTGGCATGCACCTGGGCATTATTGCCATGGGATTATTTGCATTATTGCAGCGAATGGGACTGGGAATCTGGCCTTCCGGTCTTTTGTCTATGTGGCTGATGCTGTTTTACGGTACGCTGACGGGAGGATCATCGGCTATTGTTCGTGCTATGAGTATGTTTGTACTTATGATGATTGCAAGAATTACCGGTAGAATTTATGATACGATGACCGGACTTTCTATTGCGGCAATACTGCTCCTTTTTGATACACCGGCGTATCTCTACAGCAGCAGTTTCTGGCTGTCTTTCAGTGCGGTGATTGGAATAGGCGTTATCGCTCCGGCCTTGAAAAGCCTCTCGAAAAATAAAATATGGAACAAAATAGCTCCGGGACTGGCGATTCAGATCGCAATGCTGCCGGTATCACTGCTTTCATTCGGAGAGATTTCTCTGGCGGGCTTTTTTCTGAATCTATTGATTTTGCCTACAGCAGGCATTTTGGTGGGAAGTGGAGTTCTGGCACTTTTGTCCGGCCTGATCTTTTTGCCGGCAGGTAAGCTGCTGATCCTGCCGGGAAGAGTTCTGCTTCATATATATGAGTGGCTGAGTGATTTAACTGCGGGAAACACAATGATGACATGGATTGCCGGAGCACCGAAACCCTGGCAGGTTGTCTGCTACATCGCGTTGATTGCACTTATGGTACTGATATTGACGAATGAAATCGTCATAATGAAGAAAATACGCGAAAAAGTATGTAAGAAGATGAAGCAGAGGATACCTGAGAAAATATACAAGAAAGATCATGAGAACATTTACAGGTGTATGACTGCATTTTGTCTTATGATCATTGCAGTGTTCATTTTGACGATTCGTCCGCTTTCATCAATGCGTATTACATGTCTGGATATCGGGCAGGGGGATTGCATTGTTGTGGAAACGCCGGAAAAAGAATGCTACATGGTAGATGGCGGAAGCACAAGCAAAAAAAATATCGGAAAATACCAGATCGTTCCATTTTTGAAATATCGTGGTATTGATAGAATTACAACAGTATTTGTATCACATTCTGATGAGGATCATATCAGCGGTATTGTAGAAATGCTCGAAATGATACAAAAACGATTATTGAATATCAGAATTTACAGAATCGTTATGCCGCAAATCGCCGAGCCTTCACCTGCATACAAAAAACTGTGTGAACTGGCAGAAGCAGTCAATATTGAGGTGGTTACGGCGAAACAGGGAGATACGCTGACGACAAAAAATACAGAGTGGAAAATTTTATCTCCTGAAAAAGGAGCCTCGGGAAAAGACGTTAATGAGGACGCACTGGTTCTGCGACTGAGGCATGGCTCTTTTTTGGGGCTGTTTATGGGGGATGTCGGTATGGAAACGGAAGAAAAAATATCTCCGCTGCTGCAGGACGTGGATTTTTTGAAGGTGGGACATCACGGATCGAGGTATTCGACCGGAGAAGACTTTCTGGAGCAAATCCGGCCGGAAGTGGCGGCGATTTCTGTCTCTGCAGGAAATCGATATGGACATCCCGCAGCGGAGACGTTGGAAAGACTGGAAAAAATCGGTGCTGAAATTATGCGTACGGATCAGAGCGGTGCGATCGAGATCTGCGAAAGTGCTTTCGATTGACGAGTGCTTTTTAATATGATATTTTATCAACAATAAGGCAGAATACTCCGCTTCAGAATCAGACGATTGAGCGGAGAAATGTTCGCCATCGCGAATAATCTTAAAGAATAGAAATGAAAGAAGATAGGAAATGAAAATAATTCAACAGGATATCAAAAATCAGACATTTAAACAAATTTATTTGCTTTATGGAAGTGAGACATATCTTGTGCAGCAGTACAAAAAAAATCTGCTTAAGGCATTAAATCCTGACGATGATTCCATGAATTTTCGCGTGTTCGAAGGAAAAGGAATCAATGTTCGAGAAGTAATCGATTTGTGTGAAACCATTCCTTTTTTTGCAGAGAGAAGAGTGATACTGTTTCAGGATACCGGATTTCTAAAAAATAAATGTGATGAATTGGCAGACTATCTGAAGGAGATTCCGGATTATCTCTATCTGGTGTTTGCAGAAACAGAAGTAGATAAAAGAAGCCGTGTGTATAAGGCCATCACCGCAAAAGGCGGATGTGGATATGCTGCAGAGTTTACGACTCCGGACGAAAAACAGCTTATGACCTGGGTCGGACAGCTTCTGAAAATAGAACACAAAAAGATTACAATCAGAGATACGGAATATCTGTTATCCAAAACAGGTCTGGATATGAATACGATTCGTATGGAAGTGGAAAAACTGATCAGTTATGTTGGTGAGAATGAGATTGTGACAGCTGAGGATATTGATGCGATCTGTATTACAAAACTGGAAGATCGTATTTTTGATATGATTCGTGCGGTGACAGAGCGAAATCAAAAGCGAGCACTGGATCTGTATTATGATTTACTGAATCTCAGAGTCCCGCCGATGAAAATCAGAGCAAATATGATTCGACAGTACAGACAGCTGTTATTGATCAAGCAGATGACAAGAGAAGGTGTCGCACAGCCTGAAATCGCTTCGAAAATGAAAGTTTCGACTTATATTCTGAAAGGATTGATGCGCTGCGTGAGAGAGTATTCAGAAAGTGAGCTGAAGCAGGCTCTTACAAATCTTGTCGAAGCGGATGAAGCGGTAAAGAGCGGACGTTTGGCGGATAACCTGAGTGTGGAGCTGGTAATTGTCGAAATGAGCCAGAAGAAGTAAAAGAAAAAACAGATAATATACTAAAAGCAGATAATATAAAAAATACTGATGATGTAAAAAGGAAATAAAAAAGCAGTCACATGACGGTTGTGACTGCTTTCCTTTTAGTTATAAGCTTATAATTAAAATCAATTATTTAATAGTGTTAACAGCTTTTGCAAGACGAGAAACTTTTCTTGCACAATTGTTTTTATGATAAACGCCTTTAGCTGTAGCTTTTTCGATTTTAGAAATAGCAACTTTAAGAGCGTCCTGAGCTGCTGTTAAATCTTTAGCTGCTACTGCTGCGTCAACTTTTTTGATAGATGTTTTAACTGCAGATCTGATAGATTTATTTCTTGCCTGTTTTGTTCTGTTTACAAGAATTCTTTTCTTTGCGGATTTAATATTTGCCAATGTGTACACCTCCACTTCAATTTAATTTGTTAGCCGCAGAAACAGACACGGGCGTCTCTGCGAACATGCTTAATTATCTTAGTACAATTGTTAAATAATGTCAATATTTATTTTAGAATTATTCAAAATTAATAAAACATAATAAATTCTATAAAACAAACTGACAAAACAAATTGACTTATGCTATAATAACACATTACAGAAATATCAGTAAATAGGAGGATTGTCTTTGATGACAGACCAGAGTAAAATTCGCAATTTTTGTATTATTGCCCATATAGATCACGGTAAGTCTACACTGGCGGACCGTATTATTGAAAAAACCGGCCTTTTAACGGAGCGAGAGATGCAGTCTCAGGTGCTTGACAATATGGACCTGGAGCGTGAACGTGGAATCACGATTAAATCACAGGCGGTTCGTACCGTATATAAAGCCAAAGACGGAGAAGAGTATATTTTTAACCTGATCGATACACCGGGACATGTCGATTTCAATTATGAAGTTTCGCGAAGTCTTGCAGCATGTGACGGTGCAATTCTGGTTGTTGATGCGGCACAGGGAATTGAAGCGCAGACTTTGGCCAATGTATATATGGCTTTGGATCATGATCTGGATGTATTTCCTGTAATCAATAAAATCGATCTTCCGAGTGCGCAGCCGGAGCGAGTTATAAACGAAATTGAAGATGTGATCGGAATCGAGGCACAGGATGCACCACAGATCTCCGCAAAAACGGGATTAAACATTGAGGACGTTCTCGAAGAAATCGTTCATCGCATTCCTGCTCCTGTCGGTGATGTGGATGCACCTTTAAAAGCTTTGATTTTTGACTCTGTCTATGATCCATACAAAGGGGTTATCGTATTCTGTCGTCTGATGGATGGACGTGTGCGCAAAGGAACACAGATGAAAATGATGGCGACCGGCTTTACTGCCGAGGTTGTTGAAGTTGGATATTTCGGAGCAGGACAGTTTATTGCCTGTGATGAGCTGACGGCAGGAAGCGTAGGCTACATTACTGCGTCTATCAAAAATGTTCGCGATACCCGTGTCGGCGATACCGTAACCGATGCAAATCGTCCATGTGAGGAAGCACTGCCGGGTTATAAAAAGGTAAATCCGATGGTTTATTGTGGATTGTATCCGGCTGATGGAGCCAAATACGGAGATTTAAGAGATGCTCTGGAAAAACTGCAGCTCAATGATGCTTCTTTATATTATGAACCGGAAACATCGATTGCACTTGGCTTTGGATTCCGCTGTGGATTTTTGGGACTTCTGCATCTGGAAATTATTCAGGAACGTTTGGAACGAGAATATAATCTGGATCTTGTTACGACCGCACCGAGTGTTATTTACAAAGTATACAAGACAAATGGAGAGGTTATTGATCTGACGAACCCGACAAACCTTCCGGATCCTTCAGAAATCGAATATATGGAAGAACCTATGGTAAAAGCGGAAATCATGGTTACTACGGAGTTTATCGGTGCAATCATGGAACTTTGCCAGGAACGCCGCGGACAGTATGAAGGTATGGAATATATGGAAGAAACACGTGCACTTCTGAAATACACACTTCCGTTAAATGAGATTATCTATGATTTCTTTGATGCACTGAAATCACGCTCACGAGGATACGCTTCTCTGGATTATGAAATGAAAGGCTATGAGAGAAGTGAACTTGTAAAACTTGATATTCTGGTAAACAAAGAAGAAGTAGACGCCCTTTCCTTTATCGTTCATGCACAGACAGCCTATGAACGTGGACGTAAAATGTGCGAGAAACTGAAAGAGGAAATTCCGAGACAGCTTTTTGAAATTCCAATTCAGGCAGCAGTCGGAAGCAAAATCATCGCACGTGAAACGGTTCGAGCAATGAGAAAAGACGTTCTTGCCAAATGTTATGGCGGTGATATCAGCCGAAAGAAGAAACTTCTGGAAAAACAGAAGGAAGGTAAAAAACGAATGCGTCAGGTTGGAAACGTAGAAATTCCACAGAAGGCATTTATGAGTGTATTGAAATTGGATGAAAATTAATGATGAGAGTTTGATTTTCGATTAAACTTTCAGGGGGATACAAAGAAAAGCAATGAATAGAATCAGAATAGTGACAATCATGCTTATAGCCGCGCTGTTGTCTATAAGTCTGATTGGATGTGGCAAAAAAGAAAAAGATGCAGCAACACAGCAGGTGCTGAAAATTACGATTACGCCAACGCCTGTGATCACTCCGGAAGCAGAAGAGATAAATCCGAATGCCATCGTTACCAAAGACAATGTGACAATGACGAATTTATATCTCCTGGAAAATCCGGATGCGGCTCCGACTCCGCTTCCTGTAACACCGACTCCGGAAGGAACGAATGCAGATGCACAGAGCGAATCGAATGAATCTTCAAACGAGTCGGATAGTTCCGAAAATACAGAAGATTCCTCAGATGACTCCTATGATTCATACGATGATTCTTATGATGATTACTCTGAGGATTCAGAAGAGTAGGAACGAACAAAGATATAATAGATGTAATTGACAAAAATGACTGGAAATAAATTAGAAGTGACAAAGGAAAAGAAAAACCTGGAATTGTATATACACATTCCGTTTTGTGTACGAAAATGTCGGTATTGTGACTTTTTATCCGGACCGGCTTCAGAGAATACACAGAAAGAATATGTAAAAGCACTTACAAATGAAATCAATGGTATTCGGGAAGAGGCAGAGTATTCTGTCTCTTCCATATTTATCGGCGGTGGGACACCGTCTATACTGGAGGCAGATCTGATCGTAGAAATTATGAAATGCCTGCAGGAGAAATTTACGATCGATGATCATGCAGAGATTACCATAGAAACAAATCCGGGGACTTTGACAAAAGAAAAACTGATGAAATATCGTGCCAGTGGTATTAATCGGCTTAGCATGGGTCTTCAGTCTCCGAATGGTGATGAATTGAAAATGCTGGGGCGTATACACGATTATTCGGTGTTTGAAGAAAACTATCGGCTGGCCAGATTCTGCGGTTTCACCAATATAAATGTGGATCTGATGTTTGCACTGCCGGATCAGACCCCGCAGAAATGGGAAGAAAATCTCAGAAAAATTGCAGCCCTGCACCCGGAGCATATTTCGGCATACAGTTTAATTATTGAGGAAGGAACACCTTTTGCTGCGATGGAGCTTAATCTTCCTTCCGAAGATGATGAGTATCAGATGTATGAGGATACTGCAAAGATTTTGCGGGAATATGATTATGAACAGTATGAAATATCAAATTATGCCCAAAAAGGATATGTCTGCAGACATAATGATGGATACTGGACCATGCAGGAATACCTGGGACTCGGACTTGGAGCATCTTCACTTTATCGGGGAGAGCGCTTTACAAATACAACGGATCTTGCTGATTATATAGAATACAGCAGCAGTCCTGAACAGATTCGAGAACACAGGCAAAGACTGACGAGAGAAAATCAAATTGAAGAATTTATGTTTCTGGGACTGCGCAGAACGGAAGGGATTTCCAAAACACAGTTTCAGAAGTGTTTTGGTGTTCCGGTTGAGCAGTATTACCGGGACGTAATTCGCAAATATACGGAATACGCATTGCTCAAAGATGAGAATGACAGGATCTTTTTGACGAGAAAAGGAATACATGTCAGTAATGCGGTAATGGCAGAGTTTCTTTTATAGAATAGAATTGACGGAGGAAATATGCAGGAAAATAAGAAACAATTTATTAGAATTCGAGGTGCGAATGTTAACAATCTGAAAAATCTCAGTGTAGACATTCCGAGAGACCAGTTTGTAGTATTGACCGGATTGAGCGGATCCGGAAAGTCTTCTCTGGCTTTTGATACGATTTATGCAGAAGGTCAGCGAAGATATATGGAATCGCTTTCTTCCTATGCCCGACAATTCCTCGGACAGATGGAAAAGCCGGATGTGGAAAGCATAGAAGGACTGCCGCCTGCAATTTCTCTGGATCAAAAAGCAACGAATCGAAATCCTCGATCAACAGTGGGAACCGTTACGGAAATCTATGATTATTTTCGTTTGCTGTATGCGAGAATCGGAATTCCGCACTGCCCGAAATGCGGCCGTGAAATCAGTAAGCAGACGGTAGATCAGATTGTGGATCGAATAATGGAACTTCCGGAACGAACCAGAATTCAGCTTCTGGCACCGGTTGTACGAGGCAGAAAAGGAACGCATGCAAAACTTTTGGAACATGCAAAACACAGCGGATATGTTCGTGTGCAGATCGATGGGAATTTGTATGAACTGTCCGAAGAAATTTCACTGGACAAAAATATTAAGCATAACATTGAAATCGTAGTCGATCGTCTGATCGTAAAACCGGGAATTCAGAAACGACTGACAGATTCCATCGAAACCATTATGGAATTGGCAGATGGGCTGCTTATGGTGGACACTATGGATGGAAATATTTTGAATTTCAGCCAGAGTTTTGCCTGCCCGGATTGCGAAATAAGTATTAATGAGATTGAACCTAGAAGTTTTTCATTTAACAATCCTTTTGGTGCCTGCCCGGAATGCTCCGGCTTAGGAACCAAGATGGAATTTGATGCGGATCTTATGATTCCGGATAAGAGTCTCAGTATTGAACAGGGGGCAATCGTAGTTCTCGGCTGGCAGTCCAGCAATAAAGCCGGAAGCTTTACACATGCAATTCTGGAAGCTCTTTCTGCAGAATACGGCTTTTCGCTGGATACACCATTCGAGAAATACTCAAAGAAAGTTCAGGATATTCTGATCAACGGTACAAACGGACATGAGGTAAAAGTTCATTACAAGGGGCAGCGAGGCGAAGGCATTTATGATGTGGCTTTTCCGGGTCTGATTCGAAATGTACAGCAGCGATATAGGGAAACTGCTTCTGAGTCTGCCAAACAGGAATATGAAAGTTATATGCAGATTACTCCATGTAAATGCTGTAAAGGACAGCGTTTGAAACCGGAAGCTCTGGCAGTAACGGTAGGAGATAAAAACATCCATGAAATTACAAATATGGCGATTGATGATCTTCGTGCATTTTTGGATGCTATGAGCCTTACCGAACAGCAGAAAATCATTGGAAAACAGATATTAAAGGAAATCAGAGCCCGTGTTCGTTTTTTGGCGGATGTTGGATTGAATTATTTATCACTTGGAAGAGCGACCGCAACATTATCAGGCGGCGAAGCACAGCGAATTCGACTTGCAACTCAGATCGGCTCCGGTCTGGTCGGCGTTGCGTACATTTTGGACGAACCGAGTATCGGACTTCATCAAAGAGACAATGATAAACTGTTGAATTCATTGATGGGACTTCGTGATCTGGGAAATAGTCTGATCGTTGTTGAGCATGATGAAGATACTATGCGCGCGGCGGATCTTGTTGTGGATATCGGGCCGGGAGCCGGTGAACATGGTGGACAATTGGTGGAAATGGGCACTGTAGAGGATTTGATGAAAAATCCGGAATCCATAACCGGTGCTTATCTGAGCGGGAAAAAGAAAATACCGGTTCCGACAAAGCGACGTAAAGCGGAGAAATTCCTGAAAATTAAAGGTGCGGCAGAAAATAACCTCAAAAATGTGAACGTGGATATTCCGCTTGGCGTATTGACCTGTATTACGGGTGTATCCGGTTCCGGAAAAAGCTCACTGATTAATGAAGTTTTGTATAAGGCACTCGCAAGAGATTTGAACCGTGCACGTACAATTCCGGGAAAACACAAAAAAATCGAAGGACTGGAGAACTTAGATAAAGTTATCAATATTGATCAGTCGCCGATCGGAAGAACGCCTAGATCCAATCCGGCAACTTATACAGGTGTTTTCGATTCGATTCGAGATCTTTTTGCAGCGACAAAAGATGCGAAAGCGAAAGGCTACAGCAAAGGACGCTTCAGTTTTAATGTGAAAGGCGGACGATGTGAGGCTTGTTCCGGTGATGGAATTATCAAAATTGAAATGCACTTTTTGCCGGATGTTTACGTACCATGTGAGGTTTGCAAAGGAAAACGTTATAACCGTGAAACACTTGATGTACGTTACAAAGACAAAAATATCTATGATGTGCTTCATATGACAGTGGAAGAAGCGCAGAGCTTTTTTGAAAATGTACCTTCTATTCGCAGAAAAATCGACACGTTGAATGATGTTGGCCTTTCTTATATTCGTCTGGGACAGCCGTCTACGGAATTGTCCGGAGGAGAAGCTCAGCGTATAAAACTGGCGACGGAGCTGAGTAAGCGCAGCACCGGAAAAACCATTTATATTCTGGATGAGCCGACAACGGGACTGCATTTTGAAGATGTTCATCGTCTGGTAGAAATTCTGCAGCGTTTGACGGAAGGCGGAAATACGGTGGTTGTAATTGAGCATAATCTGGATGTGATCAAAACAGCGGACTATATTATTGATATGGGACCGGAAGGCGGAGACAAAGGCGGAACCGTGATTGCAAAAGGAACCCCGGAGCAGGTTGCCAAAGTGCCGGAATCTTATACCGGTCAGTATCTGAAAAAGTATTTATAGAGATAAAAGGCTGATACAGGCAAAACTATTTATGACAGGGACTTTTATTTAAAGCGTATTTTGTATATAATAACGATAAAAATGTAAAAGGGGACATCATATGTCGGCAAGTGATATTGGAATTGATCTGGGGACGAGAAACAGTCTAGTGTACTCAACCGGAAAAGGCCTTGTTCTGCAGGAGGCTTCCGTTGTGGTTTACGATAAAGATGCAGAAAAAATCAGAGCAATCGGTGAAGATGCCAAGCAGATGGCGGGGCATGTTACTTCCGGTCTGGAAGTAATCTGGCCAATCAAGCAGGGTATCATTGTCGATTATGTTGTTATGGAAAAAATGCTGAAATATTTCATATCGAAGGCGCTGGGGAACCGCGTTCTTCGTAAACCGCGCATCAGCATTTGTGTTCCGAGCGGTATTACGGAAATTGAGCGTAAGGCGATGGAAGAAGCGGCCTATCAGGCCGGAGCCAGAGATGTTTTTCTGGTTGAGAAACCGATGGCGGCGGCAATCGGGGCCGGTGTGGATATAACAAAACCATTCGGAAATCTGATTGTAAATATCGGCGCGGGAACGACCGACGTTGCCGTGATTTCAATTGCAGGCGTTGTGGTTGCGAATTCCATCAAAGTTGCAGGCGATAATTTTAACCAGGCAATCATGTCTTATGTGAGAGAAAAACATAATCTGTTTATTAGTGAAGACATTGCAGAAAAGGTGAAAATCAAGATTGGAACAGCGCGCGAAGAAGCAGATCTTCGAACGATGGAAGTGAAAGGAAGGAACGTTATTACAGGACTTCCGAGAGTGATTCGTCTAACTTCAGAGGAAGTGCGAACCGCTTTAAAGGATGCGACGAATCAGATCGTTGACTGTATTCATGGGATTTTGGAAAAAACACCTCCTGAACTTGCTGCAGATATCATGGACAGAGGAATTGTTCTGACCGGAGGCGGAGCTTTGCTTCGCGGTATGGACACTTTGATTGAACAGAGAACCGGTGTAAGTACCCTGACGGTGCAGGATGCAATGCTGGTGGTAGCTGTCGGAACCGGAAAATATGCGGAAGTAATGAGCAAAATGGATAATTAAGCACAGGGGCGCCAAAAGTCATGCGGCGCCTCTTTTCTGATATAATGGGGAATTTTATTTTCCCGATAATTAGCTTTGACAGAGGGAAATATGAACGAAGAAACAATTGTAGGATATATTGATCATGTGATTTTTCGAAATGAAGAAAATGGATATACCGTTCTCGTGCTGAAAGGCGTAGAGGGGATCGATGAACTTACCTGTGTTGGAACCATTCCTTCACTTACACAGGGGGCGACGATTGAAGCGACGGGATCGTATATCACGCATTCTGTTTATGGAAAGCAATTTCAGATTCAGACGTTCATGGAAAAAATGCCGGAAGATACCATGGCAATGGAACGCTATCTGGGATCGGGAGCAATCAAGGGAATCGGCGCGGCATTGGCGGCTCGTATTGTTCGCCGATTTGGAGAAGATACACTTCGTATCGTAGAGGAAGAACCGGAAAGACTTGCGGAAGTCAAAGGCATCAGTATGAAAAAGGCACGTGAAATTGCAGAACAGGTTGTGGAAAAAACCGATATGCGCCGTGCGATGATGTTTTTGCAGAAATATGGAATTTCACTTCATCTTGGGGCAAAAATTTATCAGAAATATGGAAATGATTTATATGGGATTTTGCAGGAAAATCCCTATCGTCTGGCGGATGATATCAGCGGTGTCGGATTCCGAATTGCCGATGAGATTGCATCGAGAATCGGGATTCATATGGATTCCGATTACAGGATACGAAGTGGTCTGATTTATATTTTGCTTCAGGCAACGCGGGATGGTCACGTGTTTTTGCCGAAAGAGGTGTTGTTTTCACGTGCATCGGAACTTTTGGGTGTTGATGTTTCCTATATGGAAAAACATCTTTTGGATCTGGCACTGGAGAGAAAAGCGGTGATTCGTGAAATGAACGAACAGCAAATTGTTTATCCGTCTCAATATTATAATCTGGAATTGAATACCGCACGTATGTTGTGCGATTTAAATATTCGATGTCCGGAAGATGAGAAACTGATACAAAGACGTATCGAAATCATAGAAAAAGAAACGAATACAAAGCTGGATGAGATGCAGAAAAAAGCAATCCACGAAGCTGCCGGTCACGGACTTTTCATCCTGACCGGAGGTCCCGGTACGGGAAAGACGACAACGATCAATGCCATCATTCGCTTTTTCGAAGCGGAGGGGGCAGACATCCGACTGGCTGCACCGACAGGGCGTGCTGCGAAACGTATGACGGAAACGACCGGATGTGAGGCACAAACCATTCATCGACTTTTGGAATTAAACGGAATGCCGGATGAAGAAAATGAACGGCAGGCGATCCACTTTGAGAGAAATGCGGGAAATCCTTTGGAAACAGATGTGGTTATCATTGATGAAATGTCAATGGTGGATATTTTTCTGATGCATTCGCTGTTAAATGCGATAACGGCGGGAACGCGACTGATTTTGGTCGGAGATGAAAATCAGCTTCCA
This sequence comes from Eubacteriales bacterium, assembly GCA_030526665.1. GTDB lineage: Bacteria > Bacillota > Clostridia > Lachnospirales > Lachnospiraceae > Blautia_A. The sequence goes on along the minus strand of JAUNCI010000011.1, from coordinate 13,784 downwards.
AGTGTCGGCCCCGGAAATGTGCTGCGTGACATCATTCACAGCAAAGAATTTTCGGTTGTGGAATTGACCAAAATTTTCAGGCAGGCATCGCAGAGCGATATTGTCGTAAATGCACACAAGATCAATCGTGGAGAACACGTTGTTCTGGATAATAAAAGCAGAGACTTTTTTATGCTGCGTCGTGACGATGCCGATACGATTATTCGTGTGATGATTACACTGATTCGTGACAAACTACCAAATTATGTAAATGCAAGTCCTCATGAAATACAGGTTTTGACACCGATGAGAAAAGGGCTTTTGGGAGTCGAGAGATTAAATCAGATATTGCAGAGATATTTGAATCCGCCGGATGAGCACAAAAAAGAAAAAGAAATCGCAGATCGTTTATTCCGCGTCGGCGACAAGGTTATGCAGATTCGTAATAATTATCAGATTGAGTGGGAAATCCGTGGGAAATATGGGATTCCGGTTGATCAGGGAGTCGGCGTTTTTAACGGCGATACCGGTATTATTACGGAAATCAATGAATTTGCGGAATCGGTAACCGTGAAATTTGAAGACGATAAGGTTGTAGAATACTCATACAAAGAACTGGAAGAACTGGAACTTGCCTATGCAATTACCATACACAAGTCTCAGGGATCGGAATATCCGGCGGTCTTGCTGCCGCTTTTGACAGGACCGCAGATGCTGATGAATCGAAATCTGCTGTATACTGCAGTGACCCGAGCCAGAAAGTGTGTGACAGTGATCGGAAGTGAAGAAATGTTCGGGCAGATGATTCGAAATGAAAGACAAATGAAACGTTACAGTTCTCTGGATTATCAGATAAAGAAACTGGGAGAACAGGAAGCGTAATGAGAGCTCGACTTGAATTGCGTAGGGACAGAAAAAACACAGTGAGAGAGCGTATCGGGGAGAAAGGATACGCATGTTAAAAAAAGTACTTATTGAAGCCGCAGACTGGATTTATCCAAGATGCTGCCCTGTCTGTAACAGAATTTTGAAAAATAAAAACGATTGGGTATGCCCGGAATGCCGGGGATTTATCAAGCCTATACATTCGCCGTATTGTCTGAAGTGCGGAAAACCGGTTGAGGAACCGAATGCAGTATGTACGGATTGCGAACGTCACCGGGCACACTATGACCGGGGAAGAGGCATGTTTGTTTATGATGACCGATGGAAAGAGTCAATCCTGCTGTATAAAAATTCCGGGAGAAGAGAATATGGGGATTTTTATGCGTTTCTTCTGGCAAAATGTGCAAAAGCAGAATTGGAAAAATGGAGACCGGATTGCATTGTTCCTGTTCCGTTATCCAAAAAGAAAAAACGCAAAAGAGGATTTAACCAGGCAGAGTATCTGGCTGAAAAACTTTCAGAAAGAACAGGGATACCGGTCGATGCTTCCTGCATCAGAAAAAGAAGAGAAACACTTCAGCAAAAGGCTTTGAACAGGGGACAGAGAATGAAGAATCTGAAAAATGCTTTTGAAGTGCTACATGATGTGAGAGGAAGACGAATCCTGCTTCTGGATGATGTCTATACGACGGGCAGTACCATGGACACACTGGCGGAAGAATTGAAAAGAAACGGTGCGGAAAAAGTGTGGTTTTTGACTGTATGTATCGGGGGAAAAAGTGCTTTTCATTGACATAATTCTGTGATACTATAAATATGTATGTTTATGTTATGATGTAGATAATATATGAAACCATACAGAAGGAGTCATTTATGATTAACGAAGAGAAAATTAAAGTAATGACTGATCTTGCGATGTATGAAAAAACACAGGGGGATAAGTATTTTCCAATCAGTAAATACTTCCGCAGTGATTATCTGGGACTGGCACTGATAAAAAATTTCTTCCTGGTTACAATCGGATATGCATTGGTCGTAGCTCTGGTAGGAGCATATTTCAGTACGTATATTCTGGACAATGTTCATAGGATGAATTTGATTAACCTCGGGCTTTATATTCTGATAGGTTATGGAATAGTTTTTGTTGTATATACATTGATCACTTACATTACTTATTCAGTGAAATATTATAAAGCGAAAAAGAGTGTGAAATCATACTTTGGTGAGCTCAATAAATTGACAAAAATGTATGAAAAAGAAGAAAAACGAATGTCCTCACGTTCGGCTGGAGGTTATAAATAATGACATTGATTTTGGAATTTAAAAATGCAGTGAAACGGTTTTACGGAACCTTTGAAGTAGTTCTTTTGCCGATATTTAAATTCATACTTGCGTTCATGTATTTTCGATGGATCAACGCAAGCATGGGCTTTATGAGTCAACTGAACAGCATATTTGTAGTACTTATTCTGGCACTGATCAGCAGTGTGCTTCCGTCGGTAGTCATGATTACCATTGGGTATCTGATGATGATTATGCATGCATATGCACTGGGAATTGACGTTGCGGGATTTTTTGTTGTGATGATGCTGATCTTCTGGATCTTTTTCCTTAGATTCAGTAAAAGACAGAACATTGTTCTTGTATTTACTCCATTGTCTTTCTACTTTAATGTGCCTGTTTTGCTCCCAATCGGAAGCGGACTTTTCGGAAATGCAATCGCTGCAATTCCTGCAGCCTGCGGTGTGGTAAATTATTACTTTGTTCGCTTTTTGAAAGCACAGGCGGCAACCCTGATTTCAGAGGATATGGATATTGTTCAGAGAATTAAATATTTATGTGATGGTCTGCTTCAAAATTGGCCGATGTGGATATCTCTGATCGCTTTTGTTGTAGCTACACTTCTGGTACATATGATTCGTTCCTGTTCGTTTGATTATTCATGGAAGATCGCAATCCTTGCAGGCGGAATCGGATACGTACTGGTGATTCTTGCCGGCAGCGTTGTATTTGAAGTGAATGTAAATATGACAACTCTGGTTGTTTATACTTTAGCTTCCGTGATTTTGGGTGAATTGCTGGAACTGTTTGTATTCGGCGGAGCATATAGCCGTACGGAACGCCTGCAGTATGAGGATGATGATTATTACTATTACGTAAAAGCAATTCCGAAGGCAACGATCTCTTTATCTGAGCGAAGCATCAAACGAATCAATGATGATGTGGATGAAGTTGAAGGCAAAAACAAAAAAGAGGCGGAGTCAGATATGGTGACAGTCGCACAGATGGAAGGTGATGCTTCCGGCATGATTTCTTCTGTTGAAGTCGATGATGTGGATTTCGAGAAAAAACTGGAGGAATCTCTGAAGGATCTGTAAGATTCAGAGAAAGCAGCGGTAATAGCTGGAAAACTATTTTGAAATAGAAAATATATAAGGAAGGAGGAAATATGGAAAATATTATAACAAGTGTTTTGAATTGGTTTGGACGTGTATCGCTTCCGACAATTAATTTCATAGATGTAATAGAGATCTTTTTGATTTCCTTCTTTGTATATCAGTTTATGGTATGGATTCAGGATTCCAGAGCATATACCCTTTTGAAAGGAATTCTGGTGGTTCTGGTATTCATTTTTATTGCCTACATATTCAGGATGAATACAATATTGTGGGTGGTGCGTAATGTTGCAAGCGTTTTATTGATTGGCCTGATTGTTATTTTTCAGCCGGAACTGCGAAAAGTACTCGAACAGTTGGGGCAGAAGAAAATCGTTGCTTCGATTATTCCAATCGATGCCGGAAAAGAAGTGAAAGAACGATTTACAGACAGAACAATTAATGAAATCGTGAAAGCCTGTTCGGAAATGGCAGAGGCAAAAACAGGTGCACTCATTGTTATGGAACAGGAAAATCGACTTACGGAATTCGAACGTACGGGAATCAATATTGATTCGGCAATCAGCAGTCAATTATTGATGAACATATTTGAACATAATACTCCGCTTCATGACGGAGCAGTCATTCTTCGAGGAAATAGAATTGCCGCAGCGACATGTTATCTGCCGCTTTCAGACAATATGGAATTGAGCAAACAGCTTGGTACACGTCACCGTGCAGGTGTGGGAATCAGTGAAGTAAGCGACTCTTTTACTATTATCGTATCAGAGGAAAACGGCAAGATTTCTGTTGCTGAAAATGGAAGATTGCGCAGAGGCATTTCGATAGAGCAATTAAAACAAATGCTTGTAAAAACACAAAATAAAAAAGTGATTGATAATAGCAAGCTGCGTCAGCTGATAAAGGGGAGAATAAAAAATGATAAAAAAACTCGCAAATAATATCCCTTTGAAACTGATTTCGCTTTGCGTCGGTATTGTTATCTGGATTTTGGTTACGAATATAAATAATCCTGTGGTATCGCGTTCCTATGTGATACAGAATGTTGAGATTTTGAACGAAGCCTATATTGATGAGGTTGGTTTGAAATGTATGCAGGATGAGTCGCAGGATTCTGTCAGAGTTACCGTAACGACGGAACGAAAAAACTTTAATAGAATTACAATGGATGATATTCGTGTAACCGCGGACCTAAAACAGGCGGTCAGTCTGGATACGGATCCGGTAATGGTACCGCTTCAGGTGTATTGTCCAACGTTGCCAAATGCGGCAATATCCGTTTCACCGCAGAATTTCGGTGTTCATTTGGAAGAAAAACTGACACAGGAATTTGCAGTAACCGTAAGCTCGGGTGAGAGTCAGCCGGGAAAAGGTTATGAAATCGGATCACAGACGTCAAGCCCGGAAAAGATAAGAATCACCGGACCGAAGTCATTAATACAAAAAATAGACAAAGTTACCGCAAAAGTTAACGTTGAAGGAATTACTTCTGACGAAACGGAATCAGTTGTCTTAACTATAACCGACAAAAACGGTGATGTCCTCAAAGATTCTTCTATGCATTATCTGAAAATAGATAATGATGGAAAAGTTAATGTGACAACTCGCTTGTGGAAAGTAAAAACAGATGTTAAAATAAAGAGTGACTATGTCGGTGAACCGGCAGAGGGATATCAGGTTACAGGAATATCAACGCTTCCGGATACGATTGCAATTGCCGGAAACGAAGAGGCATTACAGGAACTGAAAGAGAATGGTAATGAAATTGTCATTCCGAGTGAGCTTGTAGATGTAACCGATCTTGAGAAAGATAAGGAATATAAAGTCAGCCTGACAGAAGTATTAAATGATGGGCTGAAACTGACTGCCGGAACCAGCGAAGATGTATGGGTCAATGTTCAGATCCTTCCGGTAGACAGTGCATCCTATAATGTTCCGACCAGCAATATTGGAGTGAAAAATCTTCCGGATGATAAACAGCTGTTATTCAACATCGATAAAATCGTTGTCAGAATTCATGCAGTTGATCAGGAATTGAGTGATTTCAATGAAATGGATATTGATGCTTCGATTACACTGTCGGATGATATTGAAGAGGGAACCCAGGAGGTTCCTGTAGCAATAAAGCTTCCGGATGGATATGAATTGCTGGAGGATGTTACCACAGAGGTAACGATATCAAAAGCAAATGCAAATGATTGAGGAGGCTGAACTGTTGGTAAGAGAAAAGGTGACACTGAATAATTTCATGGGTCTCCATTTAAGAACAGCGAACGTTCTTTGCAATGAGGCGACAAAATTTCAATCGGCTGTCAGCGTTTTATATAATGACTCCTATGCAAATGCAAAAAGTATACTGAGTCTGCTGGAAGTTTGCGTAAAGTGTGGATCAGAGATTGAAATTATCTGTGAAGGCCCGGATGAGCTGTGCGCCTTGGAAAACGTAGTAGCGGTAATTAATAATGGTCTGGGTGAATGACCTGTTAATTATATAGGAGTAAAGTGAGGATTAAGTAAAGGAGAGAATTATGAAGAAACGCTTATTATCCGTACTTCTTTGTATGACAATGACATTAGCTCCGGTTGTTGAAATCGGCGCGGAAGCAGAAACCAATCAGAGTGAAGCTGAGGAGACTGCTGCTGTACCGGAAAATGCCGAAGAAACAGAGGACGAAGAAGCAGAAGCTGTGGATGAATTTGATACAGAGGATGATGCGGAAGCAACAGACGAAACAGAAACAGTCGAAAAGAAAGAAATTTCGGATGATACAGATGCTGCCGATGAAAATGAAAACTCTGATGAGGAAGATTTTTTCGGCGATGCAGAAGAAATCAAAGAGGAGTCTGAAGAAAAGAAAGCAGAAACTGTTCAGGGCAGCTATGGGCATTATTGGGTAAGTGTAAATGACTGGCTGTATGATGCGCAAAAAGATGGCTGGAGCGTTGTTGTTCATATGGCAGAGGCAGAAGAACCACAAATAGATGCGGAACTTTTGGATGCAGAGGAAGAAACCGAAACAGCAGCGGAAGAAGCTTCTGAAGAATCTACACAGATTATAGAAGCGGAACAGCTTGAGGCAGGAGTCTTAACAGGTCCTGCAGTGTATACGATTACAACTGAATCCGAAAGTGAGTCCCATACACATAATTATTATATTAATGAAGAAGGATTTGTTTTAGAAGGCATTCAGTCAGACTATAATGGTGATGAATATTTCTTCAAACCAAAGGCATATGCGAAAAAATATGACGAAAAAACCGGTCAGGAACATATGACACCATATAACTCTGATTATCTGGCAGCTGCTGAGAAGGAACCTATTTGGGACGGAAATGTATTCCGCTTCTACGGAGATGGTGGAGAACTGCAGCCATTTACAGAGGAATGTGTATATCACTTTGAATACAATGACAAAGAATATAAAATGCATCTTGTACCGCAGGAAGACGGAAGTGCAAAACCGGAAGTCGGTGATTATACAGATGCTGATGGAAAAGAATATCATTTTGATGCAACACCATTAGAACCATCAGGGATTGACGGTGTTGACGGAATTCCTGGAAAAATGCATACAGGCTGGCTGTATGAAAAAACGAAGTCCGGCGAGAGATGGAGATTCTATACAGAAGATGGCTCTCGAAAGAAACCGGGAATTACGATTTCCAAACTTGATAAAAATCTGAACGCAAAAGTCGTAGAAAATGCATATTACCTTTTGGATGCAGATGGCTATATCATCAAAAATGATATGGCGCTTGCTCACAATGGTGTATACTATGGATCAAACAAAGACGGTATCATTTATAGAAACAAAGCAGTTATCTATAAAGGTGCAATGTATTATTTTGATAAATCCGGTAAACGTGTTGCGGATAAACTGATCAAATATACAAATGGATATCGTTACTACTTTGGTAAAGATGGAAAACGTGTGTCATGGAAAAATGAGTGGCATGCAATTGCGAATGGTAAGGTATACTACTTCGGAAGTGCATATGGACGTGTACAGGAGAAAAAAGGCTGGCAGCTTGCAAAAATGAACGGTAAGGTATATGGATGGCTCTACTATACTAAAGCCGGAGAACCTTATCAGGATAAACTTGTAAACGATTACTATTTTGCGAAAAACTGTAAACTGGTTGGTGGAAAATACACTGTAAACGGACTTCCATATTACTTTGAAAAATCTACAACAAAAGTACATCGTGGAAAAATGGTAAAAGGAAAACTGATCCAGGATGGCAATAAGTACTATGGTGCCAGCAGTATCGGTGTACTTTATGGATACAACGGCTTAGATAAATGGGCAAAACTCAACAATGCACTGTATTGCTTCCAGGGCGGTACATGTGAAGCATATACCAAAAAATATATGCAGGCACCGAATGGAAAATATGGATACTGTGCAGCGTCCGGAAAATGGACGACAGGATGGCTGATTATCAGTGATTCAAAGAATCAGGTACGTTACATCAGAAGTGACGTGAAGGGATACTACAAAAATACAACAGCAACAATCGGCGGAAGAAATTATCGTTTTGATTCAAATGGTTTCCGTGTAAACGATAGAAGCTCAGAATTCAGCGGACCGTATTATGTAAAAGTAGACCGCGTAAACTGTGTTATGACAGTATATACTTCATCCGATATGAAAACACCTGTAAAATCTATTCGTGTTTCAGTTGGTCTTCCAAATACTGCAACACCACTTGGAAGTGCAACGATCACAAGAGCCGGCAGATGGCAGATGCTTATGGGACCATCATGGGGACAGTATGCATGCCATGTAAGAGGTGGTATTTATATCCATTCTGTTGCATGTGCGGCAGCAAACAGCTACAATTTATCACCATATGAATATGGAAGACTTGGATATCCGGCTTCTCATGGATGTATCCGAGTATGTGTAGGTGATGCTTACTGGTGTTATAACAATCTTCCGGGATCTAAAATCAATGTTTTTGATGGAAAATCCGTAGCTTATGAATCATTTAAAGGACCGTTGGGAAAACCTGCATTAACACCTATGCGTGGTTCAATGAACTTTGACCCGACAGACCCGAATCTTTAATTTTTACACGTAACTATGAAACGTGGCAACAGAAATGTTGCCACGTTTTTTTATGACCATGCAGACTTTGTTTTAGAGTTGAAATGCGCATTGGACTAATGTATAATATTATAGGATTTTTATGATTACACGAAGATGAAACAAAAAGGAAAGAAAAGATGAATAATATCAAAAAAATAAAAAAATGGAGTATTGCCGTATGCTATATATTGTTTACGATCATCGCAGTGCTTGTATCAGGAAATGATGCAAATGCGGCAAACAAAAAAGCATGGCAGAAAATTAACGGCGTTTGTTACAACGGCAGCGGAGTTCCGATTCGCGGAGCGATTCTTCGAGGAATGGATATATCAGAATGGAATCATGTAATTGATTGGGCACAGCTTAGCAAATCAATTGATTTTGGATATGTCCGTATTTCATATGGTACCGGATATCTGGATAAATATTATGATTATAATATGAGAAAAGCCAATGCATACAAGGTGCCGGTTGGAACCTATGTATATAGCCGTGCTTTGACAAAACAGGAAGCATTAAAAGAAGCACAGCTTGCAATCAGTAAAATGCAGGGATACACGATTTCTTATCCGGTTGCTTTTGACCTTGAATATGCACAGATCAAAAACAAATTGACAAAAAGACAGATTGCAGAACTGGCGCTGACATTTTGCACGGAAGTAAAAAAAGCCGGATATTATCCAATGATCTACTGTAATACAAACTGGTATTCCAATTATATTGACTGGAGTATTTTATCCGGAATTAATGTATGGCTTGCAAGCTACAGTGATACGAGTCTGGCTCCGACAACTACAAAATATAAGTATACAACATGGCAGAGCACAGACGGGGATGGCGGTGGAACACTCAATCCGACCAAGGGCCTGTTTGCAGGCATCAATCCATCTTTAAATGTTGATGTGGATTTTGGTTATGTAGATTATACAAAACGTATTCTGCCTAGAAGATATTCTGATCCTAACTACGTTCCGACACCTATCCGATCAGATGGATGGGTTACTGTAGGAAGTAATACTTATTACTATCGTGACGGTGTACTTCTGAAAGGACAGCAGGCAATTAACAGAAAATGGTATTATTTTGATCCGGCAACCGGAGAACTTTATAAAAACAGACTGTTCTCTCCAAAAGGTAGAACACATCTGCTTTTTGCTCAGAATGACGGAAGTTACGCAAAGAACAAATGGGTTACATATAATAAAAAGAAATACTATATCGGAAGCGATTACAGACCGATTTCCGGTTTAAAAGTGCTTGACAAAAAATATTATTATTTCCATAAAACACAATTTTACATGCTGACAAATCGCAAAATGGTGAAATCAAATGGCGGTATTATTTACTTTGGACGTGATGGAGCCTGTGTTCGAAATGCATTCCAGACGATAAATGAAAATGGAAGCTACTATACTTATTATTTTGGAAGCAGATACGATGCGTTGAAAGGCTGGCAGAAAATCAATGGAAAATTATACTATTTTTCAAGGGGAACGGCACGTATGCTGCAAAATACAGAAGTAACAAATAGCGCCGGTATAACATATGTATTTGATGCAAACGGTGTTATGATCAAAAAATACTAAGGAGCAGACAGGAAGATGATTGAATTTAACAGACCGGCAATCGTCGGACATGAAATAGAATACATCCAGGATGCGATCCAAAAAGGAAAGTTGTGTGGTGACGGAAGCTATACAAAGAAATGCTCAGAATGGATGAAAACACATTATGATGTGAAGCATGTGCTTTTGACAACATCATGTACACATGCATTGGAAATGGCGGCATATCTGGCGGATATTCAGCCGGGAGATGAAGTAATTATGCCATCATATACATTTGTATCAACAGCAGATGCATTTGTTTTGCGAGGAGCAAAGATCGTATTTGTAGATATTCGTCCCGATACTATGAATATCGATGAAAATCTGATAGAAGATGCAATCACAGAGAAAACGAGAGCAATTGTTCCGGTACATTATGCAGGCGTCGGATGTGAGATGGATAAAATCATGGAGCTTGCTCGAAAATATAATTTGAAAGTAATCGAGGATGCTGCACAGGGAATCGATGCAACATATAAAGGAAAAGCACTCGGAACAATCGGTGATTTTGGATGCTTCAGCTTCCATGAAACAAAAAATTACACGATGGGTGAAGGCGGAGCAATTGTTTTTCAGGATGAGAAATACATTGAAAAAGCGGAGATCCTTCGTGAAAAAGGAACTGACAGAAGTAAATTTTTCCGTGGACAGGTGGACAAATATCGCTGGATGGATTTTGGTTCTTCCTATCTGCCAAGTGAATTGAATGCGGCATATTTATATGCACAGTTGGAAGAACACGAAAAAATCAACAAAAAGCGAATGGAAATCTTTGACTACTATCAGGAAAAACTGACACCTCTGGCAGAACAGGGACTGATTGAGCAGCCGACGATTCCGGAGGGCTGCAAACATAATGCCCATATGTACTATATTAAAGTAAAAGACCTTGCGACACGTACGTCGCTGCTATCATACTTAAGAGAAAAAGAAATTTATTCTGTATTTCATTATGTTCCGCTTCATTCATCACCTGCAGGAATGAAATATGGCCGCTTCCATGGAGAAGATCGTTATACAACAAAGGAAAGTGAACGTCTGTTGAGACTTCCGATGTTTTACAATCTGGAAATGGAAGATGTGAAAAAAGTAGCTGATGCAATTCTGGCATATAAAGGATGGTAGGAGAATAATGAAAATGAAACTAAAACATAGAATTTCCGCAATTGGCTGTGCGGTCGTTATGATTATGATGCTTTCCGTTTCCGCTTTTGCGAGTGTAGATTTAAATGCAGCCTTCACGATTGAAAGCAATGCAATTTCCGGATGGCCGCAGGCCGGCGATGTAGTGGAAGCTGTCGGAGCAGTAATGGAAGCGGAAACAGGAACGCTTGTATACAGTAAAGGTGCAGACGCTCTTCGATATCCGGCAAGTATCACAAAATTAATGACATTGCTGGTGGCAGTTGAAAATTCGTCACTTACGGATCAGGTCACATTCACAGAAACAATGCTTCGTGACATTGCTTCCGATTCCAGCAACATCGGAATGCAGGTTGGAGAAATTATGAGTATGGAAGCATGTTTAAATGCTTTGATGATTCAGTCTGCAAATGAAGTTGCAACACAGATTGCAGAATATGTTGGCGGGACAGAACAGAACTTCGTCAATATGATGAATGAAAAGGCTGCAGAACTTGGATGCAAAAATACACATTTTAACAATGCGAACGGACTTCCGGATGAAAATCATTATACGACAGCCAGAGATATGGCACTGATCGTTCGTGCCGGTTTGAAAAATCCGACTTTCCGCCAGATCGTAGGAAGTACGGACTATACAATTCCTGCAACAAATTTGAATCCGCAGGCGAGAGCAATGCATACACATCATCCTCTGCTTGCAAAAGAGTCTACTTTGTATTATGAAGGTGTAATCGGAGGAAAAACGGGAAACAGTGCTGCCTCAGGAAAAACACTGGTAACAATTGCGGAACGTAACGGAACAACATATATTGCAGTGTTAATGTATGGACCTGACATGAATACGATCAGTGTCGACTGTGCAAATATTTTAAATTATGCATTTGGTAATTTTACAAAAGTTGAAGTACCGGGAGGCTATGCAGTAGTTCCGAGTCAGATGACAGTTTCAGATCTTAGAACAGAAGATACTGAAAAAGGCAATACGATAATCAGAAGATATTATTTGGGAAATTATCGTGTGGGAACCGGAAAAGAAATAAAAGCAACACCGACACCTACGGTAAGCCCGACACCAATTGCTACACCTACAACAATTGAACAGCCGCAAAGCGATATTTCAGATGCAATGTTCGGCAGGGATGAAACGGAAAACAGCAAAATTACAAATCCGTTCGGCAGTCCCGATGAGTGGTCAAGCATGAGCAAAATCCTGCTGAAAGTAATGATTGGAATGGCGGCAGTACTGGTTGTTCTGATCGTGGTCATGATTATCAAGGATCACAGAGATTGATGATTTACAGATAAGATAGTAATATTAGAAAAATTCGGGAAATTCTCGATAATATCTAAGAAAAAAAGAAATAAAAACAAAAAGAAAACAAAAAGATAGAAAAGGCAGGGAGATGAGAACTGCCTGCGGAAAGGGAAAAAAATGGGAAAAATTACAGTTACTCCATGTGGAGACATTGAAGGATTAAAAGTTGTTGAACCAACCGTATTCGGTGATTCAAGAGGCTATTTCATGGAAACTTACAATTATAATGATTTTAAAGAAGCAGGAATTGATGTGACATTTGTGCAGGACAATCAGTCCAGCTCTTCAAAAGGCGTTCTTCGTGGACTTCATTTCCAGATCAATTATCCACAGGATAAACTGGTACGTGTTGTCAGCGGTGAAGTATTTGACGTTGCAGTGGATTTACGTGAAGGATCAAAAACCTTTGGAAAATGGTTTGGCGTTCTGCTTTCTGCAGAAAACAAAAAACAGTTCTTTATTCCGAAAGGATTTGCACACGGTTTTGTGGTTCTGTCAGATTCTGCTGAATTTGCATACAAATGCTCTGACTTTTATCATCCAAACGATGAAGGCGGACTTCGCTGGAACGATCCGGAAATCGGTGTAGAATGGCCTATTCCGGAAGGAATGGAACTTCTTTTGTCCGATAAGGATCAGAAATGGGGATCTTTCTCTGAATACTGCCAGAAATAGGAGGCGTATAAAGCTTGAAAAAAGAACAGTGGCTTCCAAAAGAAGTCTATAACAATCGAAAACTTATTTTTACATTGGCAAAAAATGATTTTAAAACCAAATATGCAGGATCCTATTTTGGAACGATCTGGGCGTTTGTACAGCCAATCGTTACAATCTGTGTTTACTGGTTTGTATTTGGACTGGCCTTGCGTGCAGGTGCAGACAGAGGGGTTCCGTTTGTACTCTGGCTGGTAGCGGGACTTGTTCCGTGGTTCTTTTTGCAGGACGGTCTGACCGGCGGAACCTTATCGATGATCGAATATAATTACCTGGTGAAAAAAGTAGTGTTTAATATTCGAATTCTTCCTGTTGTAAAACTGATATCCGCAGTATTTGTACATGTGTTTTTTATTTTTATCATCATTGTTTTGTATGGAATTATGGGATTTTTCCCGACACTGTATTATCTGCAGATGCTCTATTACAGCTTTTGCCTGTTCTGCCTGCTTTTGGGTGCGGTTTATCTGACCAGCGCGGTAGTAGTAGTTTTCCGTGATTTAAATCAGATCATTGGTATTATGCTTCAGGTTGGCGTATGGATGACTCCGATTATGTGGAACTTTGCAGACCTTGGCATTGGCGGATGGCTGGAAAAAATATTGAAATTAAACCCGATGTTTTATATTGTTCAGGGATATCGTGATTC
>JAUNCI010000002.1 GCA_030526665.1 Eubacteriales bacterium | reverse complement strand
CAATTAAATTAAATGATGATTATGAAGATGATGACTTTTATGATGAAGAAGATTCCGATGAAGATGAAGATTTCTTAGATGATGATTATGAAGAATCTCGTCCTAAGAAAAAATTCTTTGAAAAATTCTCAAAAAAGAAATCATCCGATCTTGATGATGAATATTTAGACGACGAAGAATTTGATGAAGAACCGGCTGTTAAACCGCTTCCTAAGGTTACAAAATCAGCTCCGAAAGCAGAAAAAGTTCGCAATTCTTCACCAAAGATCACACCTATGAGAAGTAACAAACGTAATTCACAGAGTTCTTCTATGGAAGTTTGTGTTATAAAGCCAACTTCTATGGAAGACACAAGAGAAATTGCAGATACATTGGTAAACAATTCTACAGTTATTTTGAATCTGGAAGGTATTGATGTTGAAGTAGCACAGAGAATTATTGATTTTACTTCAGGTGCATGTTATTCACTTGGTGGAAGCCTTCAGAAGGTTTCCAGCTATATTTTCATTCTTGGACCATACAATGTAGATATTACAGGTGATTTACAGAATATTCTTGGAAGTTCTGCACCATCCGTACGTGCAGGATATTAAGCTGATTATTGAGTAATGTACAGAGCGTCAGATGAGTCTTCATTTGATGCTCTTGTTTTTTATCTGGGAGGATTATTATGCGTCAACGTTTACTTGTCAAAAAAGAAAATGAATTTAATTATGATATTTGTTTCGAGAATTCCTTTGATCATTTATCCGAAGAAATGATACGCCTGGGTTATAAGGATAGAAATATTTGCATTGTAACTGACAGCTGTGTCAGTAAACTGTATCTAAACGACGTAAAGCAGGCCTTAAAGGAAGTTTCATCTCGAATTTATTTTTTTGAATTTCCTTTTGGTGAAGCAAATAAAAATCTCGATACCATATCTGATCTGTATTTGAAATTAATTGAATGGGGTTTTGACCGCAAAAGTGTTCTCGTTGCTTTGGGCGGTGGTGTTACCGGTGATATGACAGGTTTTGCAGCCGCAACTTATCTCAGAGGAATCGATTTCGTTCAAATCCCGACTACACTGCTTGCACAGGTAGACAGTAGTGTCGGCGGGAAAACAGGTGTTGACTTTAAACAATATAAAAATATGATTGGAGCCTTTCATCAGCCGAAATTGGTATATATGAACCTTTCTACACTAAAGACCCTCCCAATGATACAGTTTTCCTGTGGAATGGGGGAAATCGTCAAAACCGGGCTTATATGCGATTATGACTTTTTTACATACCTTGAAAATAACAGTAATACCATTTTATCCGGAGATTTTGAGGCTTTATCATACATGGTCAAAAGATGCTGCGAAATCAAGGCATCGGTTGTAGAAAGAGATCCTAAGGAAAAAGGCGAAAGAGCACTTCTCAATCTGGGTCATACGATTGGACATGCCGTTGAAAAACTGATGAATTTCCAATTACTCCACGGACAATGTGTTGGACTTGGATTGATTGCTGCTGCAATCATATCTGAAAATCGCGGCCTTTTAACTTCAGAAGAAACTGCACGTATCACGAAAACCTGCATTTCTTTTGGACTACCTGAATATGCGGAAGGCATTTCCGCACAAGAGATCGTTGATGCAACCAAAAAAGATAAAAAAATGGATAATGGCCATATCCGATTTATTTTAATGAATGGACTTGGCCAAAGCTTTATCGCGACAGATGTGACAGATGAGGAAATGATGAATGCTTCCAATCAGATTATTCATCAGAAATAGAATTATATGAAAAAAAGAATAAAACTTTCAAAAACAGGATACTATTTATCCGGAATCTTTTTCTATATCATTTTTGTTTTGTTTGATCAGCTAACAAAACTTCTTGCGCTTGATATATTAAAGGATAATATGCCGAAAATTATAATTAAAAATGTACTCGAATTTTCCTATGTTGAAAATAAAGGAATCGCATTTGGACTATTTCAAGGAAAAACCGTCTTTTTTGCAATCGTAGCCCTGATTTTTACATTTATTTTTGCCTGGCTGTATATTCGTATTCCAAAGGTTAGAAAATATTTTCCGCTGCTTTGTATAAATCTTTTCATGGCAGCCGGGGCGATGGGTAACTTGCTTGATCGAACCTTTCGCGGTTATGTCATCGATTTTATCTATTTTAAATTGATTGATTTTCCCGTATTTAATATTGCAGATATCTATGTAGTTACCGGTGCAGTCGGCTTAATCATCTGCGTTCTGTTTCTATATAAGGACGAAGATTTCAAATTTCTCAAAACAGGTAAGAAAAATGATAAATAATAATGATATGAATTTCTTAAATGATGATTCCAATGAAGACGTGATAAACAGCGAAAACACGATTGACTTTTTGGTAAGCGCAGAAGAATCCGGTCTTCGAATTGACAAATATTTATCCGAACGAGATGAACAGTTCTCCAGATCATATATCCAGAAATTAATCTCAGATGCACAGATACTCGTAAATGGAAAAGAAATAAAATCAAATTATAAAGTACGTCCAAATGATCAGATCAGTATTGATATTCCGGATCTTTCGGAACCCGATATTCTTCCTGAAGATATACCTCTGGATATTTTATATGAAGATGATGATGTTTTAGTTGTAAACAAACCCAAAAATATGGTCGTACATCCAAGCGCCGGTCATTATTCCGGAACTCTTGTAAATGCAATCATGTATCACTGCAAAGATCAGCTGTCCGGAATCAATGGTGTAATGCGTCCCGGAATCGTGCATCGTATTGACAAGGATACAACAGGGGTCCTGGTAATCTGCAAAAACGATTTATCGCATAAGCATCTTGCCGAACAGTTTAAGGTACACAGCATCACGAGACGATATCGTGCAATTGTAAGCGGTAATTTTAAGGATGAAACCGGTACAATCAGCACGTTGATCGGACGTCATCCGACTGATCGCAAAAAAATGTCCGTTCATTGCAAAAGCGGAAAAGAAGCGGTTACGCATTATCGCGTTCTGGAACAGTTTTCAAATTACAGTTATATTGAATGCTGGCTGGAGACAGGACGTACGCATCAAATTCGTGTACATATGAGCAGTATCGGGCATCCCCTGATAGGTGATGATGTATACGGAAGCGGAAAGAATCGTTTTCATTTACAGGGACAGACACTTCATGCCATGGTACTTGGATTTATACATCCTTCCACAAACGAATATATGGAATTCTCAGCTCCATTACCAGACTATTTCGAAAAACTTTTACAAAATTTTCGAAAATAGTTGAAGATTTTTGGATATAAGTTATAATACTAGTATCAAAATCTAATGATAGGAGGGATAACAGATGAATATTACAAATTCAATCATCACAATTGGAAGAGAATACGGAAGCGGCGGAAGACAGATTGGGCAGGAAGTTGCTCGTTATTTTGGCATTAAATGTTATGATAAAGAGTTATTGGAACATGCCTCAAACGATAGCGGTATATGTAGAGAATTATTTGAAAATCATGATGAGAAACCAACAAACAGTTTTCTTTATTCACTGGTTATGGATACATATTCGTTTGCTCGCTCCGCAAGTCCTTTTAATGAACTTCCATTAAATCATAAAGTATTTCTTGCTCAGTTTGACGCGATCAAAAAACTGGCAGGAGAAGGACCTTGTGTAATGGTTGGAAGATGTGCAGATTATGCACTTGCGGAAAATCCATCCTGCTTTAGTGTTTTCGTTCATGCAGATCTCGACTGGCGTATCAAACGTATTTCTGAAAAATATACAATATCTGCCAAAGAAGCAAAAGACATTATATCCAAAACAGATAAGAGTCGTTCAAGCTACTATAATTATTATACGAATAAAAAATGGGGCAGCTGTTCAGGTTATACGTTATCTGTTGACAGCAGCAAACTTGGTGTTGACGGAGCTGCAAAAGCAATTATTCAGGCCGTTCAGATTTTTGACAATATTAAATAATCTGACTTTCGTTTACAGATATTGTAAAATATATTAAATAGTTATGAATTAGGTATAAACAATTTACGAATTGTTTATACCTTTTTTTATTATTTCTATTAATTACAATTCAAATATGCTATAATCACGTTATGTAAATGAAAATGAGGTAGTATTATGAAATTTAAATTGGATAAGCGATATATGCAGATTGGTGTTTTGATATTCACTGTCATTGCCGCCAGTATGCTTTTTTATTATGGCGTTTTTCATATGAGCTCCATACGAAATGGAATTGGCATCTTTCTTAAAATTATTGCACCAATCGTATATGGTGTTGTAATTGCTTATATGCTGAGTTCTTTTGTGAATTTTCTTGAGCAGAGAATTGTTTTTCCGGCAATTGTAAAATCAGGTAAAGTTGTTACCGCAAAGAAAAAGAAAGTCGTTCGATGGATCAGTGTTTTATTTTCCATTATCTTACTGTATTTTATCATCTATGCGATAGCAATGCTGATTCTTCCTCAGTTAATTCGAAGTATTATGTCGGTAATTAATAATTTCCCGACATATATGAATGTATTGCAGAAATGGCTGACTTCCCTTGCAGATCGTTATGATGGTCGTATCAGTGATGAAACCGTTGATGTAATTACCGAATACTCCAATAATGCGCAGGCTTATCTTACAAATAATATCCTTCCGCAGATGAGAGAAATGCTTGCCAATATTACTACAAGTATTTTTGATATCCTTGTCTTTTTGAAAAACTTTGTGGTAGGATCCATTATTGCAGTTTATGTTGTAGTCGACAAAGAAGTATTTACTGCAAAAGGAAAAATGATTGCATATGCTGTTTTTCCGAAGGAGAAGGTCAATAATCTGATTAAATCCATGCGTTTTACCGATTGCGTATTCAGCGGCTTTTTGACCGGAAAATTACTCGATTCCGCTATCATCGGTATCCTGTGTTATATTGGCATGTCCATTCTGAATCTTCCGTACTCTCTGTTGATCAGTGTAATTATCGGTGTGACTAACATCATACCGTATTTCGGACCATTCTTTGGAGCAATTCCTAGTGCTTTACTTATTTTGTTTGTCAGCCCGATTCAGGCTCTCTATTTCCTGATTTTCATATTGATTCTGCAGCAGTTTGACGGAAATGTACTGGGTCCGAAAATCATCGGAGATTCCACCGGTCTGTCAAGTTTTATGGTTATCGTTGCAATCATTGTAGGTGGTGGTCTGTTCGGCGTTGTCGGTATGCTGATAGGCGTTCCTGTATGCGCGGTCATCTATACTCTGATCTGGACAGGAATCAAAAAGCAGCTGCATGATAAAGAAATGCCTGATGAGATGGAAGAGTATTACAAGGTTGGATATTACGATATTGAAAAGGAATGCTTTACGCCTGCACCTCAAAATGAGTCGAAACCATCCAGGATCTCACCTGATACCAAAACAAATTTATTGAAATTTTTGGAATTTATCCAGAAAGCCATCAAAATTTCTACTGAAAAATTAATAAAAAAACATAATGATTTCCGAAAGTTAAAAGAGGAAAAAGGATGGAAGAATATTTTCATAGACTTTTTTAAAGGACTAAAAAAGAATTCTCATCGTTTTCTTCAGAATATTTTGAAATTCTTTAAATTCTTATTTTTGACGTTTATAAAAATACTCGCACTTCGTCCCAAAAAGAAAACGGAATCTGATATTGCTGTCGACGATACGGAAGTTGTTAGCGAAAATGAACACAGTGAAGATTCCGAAACAAACAGCTAATACTATAAAATTAAGTGAGGAAATAATGTATGAGACTTTTGATTCAGCGTGTAAATCATGCGTCTGTATCAGTAGATCAGAAAGTAATAGGAAGCATTGAAAAAGGGCTGCTTGTATTTATTGGTGTCGGAAAAGACGATACCAGACAGATTGCAGATAAGTATTTAAAAAAGCTTCTGGGGCTTCGTATTTTCGAAGATGAAAATGGTAAAACAAATTTATCACTTGCAGATGTAAATGGTTCCTTACTTATGATTTCACAATTTACACTGTATGCCAACTGCAAAAAAGGAAATCGACCAAGCTTTATAGATGCCGGAAATCCGGAACTTGGCGAAGAATTGTATCATTATATGATTCAGAAAGCGAGAGAGCAGGTTTCTATTGTAGAGACCGGTGAATTTGGTGCGGATATGAAAGTTGAGTTATTAAATGACGGACCATTTACCATTATCCTAGATGAAAGTATTTTATAGAACAACTATAAATTTACAGCGACTCTTTCAAATATTTAATTAGAAACCCGTAAACACAAGTTTTTTTCAATGAGGGGAGAGATTAAATGAGAAAAACATCGATTCGAAATTATTTAAAAGCATTTTTTATCTGTATGTTATTTATATTTACTTTGCAAACCGCATTCCATACAAATACGATACAGGCAGCCACATACAGAAATAAATTTGTGACAATTAACGGAACAAAATACTATTATGATTCAACCGGAAATCGTGCTGTCGGATGGTATACGAATTCCAAAGGGGAGCGTTATTATTTTGGCACAACAGGTGCAATTAAAGCCGGATTCGTAACGGTTAACGGAAAAATTTATGGATTTAACACCTACGGTAAAATGCTTACCGGATGGTACAAAAACTCCAAAGGTTATTATTACTATTTTGATCCTCAGACAGGCGTGCGCTCACGAGGAATCACACTTATCAATGGAAAAAAATACTATTTCGATCCTCAATACGGATATTTGAGAAAAGGCTGGTATACAAGCGCAGCCGGAAACAAATACTACTTTGGCACTAATGGAGTCATTACATCCGGATTTAAAACGATTGATTCCAAGAAGTATTATTTGAATACCAATGGCAGAATCACCAGAAACAGTTTTGTTAAATATGGATCCAAGACGTATTATATGAATTCAGCCGGTCTTATCACAAAAGGAAGAGCTACGATCAAGGGGGCATTCTACGCATTTGATCCAAAAACCGGTGCCATGGCCGTAAATGCCTGGTACAAAGAAAACGGAACATTGTATTATGCAACCTCCAATGGAAAGTTAGCAACAGGTGTATACAGATCTGGTTCCGATCAAAGCGTTGTAAGATACTTTAATCCTTCAACCGGTGCAATGCACACCGGCTGGCTTAATTACAGAGGCTATAAATACTATTTCAGCAAAGGTTCCGGTAGAAGACTGCAGGATATTATCGTAAATTCAAATTCCAAAGTTTATTATTTCTTCCAGAAAAACGGAACTCTGGCTATTAATAAATGGGTTGCAAAAGACGGTAATAAATATTATGCCAACAGTAAAGGCTATCTGTCCCTTGGAGTAACAAAAATCGGAAATTACAAATATTATTTTGATTCCAAAGCTGTTATGAAAACCGGCTGGATCACAATTGGTACAAAAACCTACTATTTCAAATCCAATGGCCAGATGGCAATTAATGAATGGATCAATGATAAATTCCTTGGAAGCGACGGTGCTTACGATAAATCAAAATCCGCGAAATATATATGGCCATTATCAAGCACATATAATACCGTAACAAGCTATTTCGGATACAGAGAATCACCGGGAGGAATCGGTTCAACAAACCATAAAGGAATCGATATTCCGGCACCTGTAAATACTCCGATCTATGCATCTGCAGCAGGTACGATCTATGTGAAACAGCTGCCTGCACAAAGCGGCGGAGCCGGAAACTACATTATGATTGACCACGGTAATGGAATAATGACCGGATATATGCATATGAACAAATTTGCTCCTGGCATCGAAGTCGGAACACAGGTCAGAAAAGGACAGCTTATTGGATACGTAGGTACAACCGGCAATTCAACAGGCTATCATTTACATTTACAATTCAGAATCAACGGCGTTGATGTAGACCCTTTGAAATACGTATACAAACCATAATTTAACTATTAATAAATAAAAATTATTTGGAGAACCTAATACAAATGGACACACTTTATATCGTTATGCCGGCATATAACGAACAGGAAAATATCAGAAGAGTAGTGGAACAGTGGTATCCATTGCTCTCTGATAAATCAGAACATTCCAGATTAGTTATTGCTGACCGTGGAAGTAATGATCAGACTCATGCAATCTTACTTGAATTACAAAAAAAATATTCACAGCTTGAGATATTGGAAAACAATAATCAATATCATGGCCCAAAAGTAATTGCACTTTACGATTATGCAATCAGGCAGGGCGCTGATTATGTATTTCAGACAGATTCTGACGGACAGACAAATCCTGATGAATTTAAAGCATTTTGGAATGCGAGACATCAATATGATGGAATATTTGGAAATCGAACAATTCGAGAAGACGGCAAAGATCGTGCATTTGTAGAAAAAGTAGTTTGTCTACTTTTGAAAATATATTTTAAGGTGTCAGTTCCTGATGCAAATGCACCTTTTCGATTAATGAACTGTAAGGCGTTAAAAAAATATTTATATAAAATGCCGTCGGATTACAATATACCGAATATCATGATTACAACTTATTTTGTACATTATAATGAAAAAGTCAGATTCAATGAAATCTCTTTTAAACCAAGATCTGCAGGCACAAATTCAATTAATATACGTAAAATCATACGTATTGGCTGGAATGCATTAAAGGATTTTCACAGGTTTAAAAAAGAATTATAAATTTTTAACACATACAAAGTTACACCGTATAATAAAAAAGTCTTACACAGTTTTCTTCTGTGCAAGACTTTTTTTATCGATTCTAAAATGCGTAAATGGATGTCTCAAAGCTTTCTATATGAAAAGAGTGCAAAATAAAGCTATATAGATCTATACGACAAACCCGAGTTTATCAAATAGATCTATAAAGAAATTAACAAAAATATGCCCAAATCTATATTTTATTTCTTTAAAAACGCATCCACGGCGCTTCCGAATAAATCAGCGATCAAGTCGTTTGTATCCTTACTTTCACCTTTTAAAACTCTTATGGCAGCTTTTTTTGTATCCGTGTTTGCATTACGATAAAGCTCTACAAGTTTCTTTTCCGATACACTTAATTTCATTGTATATGTATTGTAATAATTTGAGGAACCTGATCTCGATGTACTTCTGGAACCGGTTGCAGCATCCAGTAATGATTTCTGTGTAACACCGGTTGCTCTGGCAATATCTTTTAATTGTTCTGTTGTCAGAGTCTTTTCATTTCTTTCGGCTTTGCTGATGTCGGATGCTGAAAGCCCATAAACGCGCTGTGCAAGTTCTTGCTGCGTATAGCCGGCATTTGTTCTGGCTTCTTTAATTAAACGAGCTAATTTAGCGCTCATAATTTACTTTCCTCCATATATGCATATTTTTACAATTCAGACAAATCTAATGGCTTTCAATTTTGCCGTTTTTATTGATTTTAATTTGAATGTGATAAAATTCACAATCTTGATATTAAATTGCAATTACAGCGCAATTACAAGCCTGAAATCAACAAATTAAGATCTTTTTTTCCAGCGCTCAATTTTTATCTGACGTTTTAATCTGGCTATTTCCAGATCACGTTTTGCAATCGTTTCTTCAAGCTCCTGAATGTATTTTTCCTTTGCTCCAGGCATAAGTCTTTTTTCTTCTGCATATTCTTTTGTTTTTTGAGCAGTTTTTAAAGTGGTTTCAGCAACTGCCTGTGTGGTATCTTTTACAATTTGGGAAGCATCTTTCACAACCTGGTTGCTTTTTTCAATTACTTTTTCCTGGAATTCTTTATCGGTAATCTTATCTGTAACCTTTTTTGTGACATCTTCAATAAAATCCTGGCTTATTTTCAGTAATTCTTTTACTTCCATCATATAATCCTCCTGTATACATTGAAAGTTCGTTATTTGCATAGATTATTTATCTGTATTATAATATACAATATTACCATATTATCAGATCAGATAACACAATAATCTGATATATTTCAGAAAGGGATTTCTATGGATAAAAAAACGACGTTTCGTGAGGAAGCAGATATTAAAAATATCCTGAAACTTCGCGAAATTCTCTCCACTCTTCCAACTTTTTGTAAAGATTACTTTCGTTCGATCGATACGACAACAACTACCAGAACACGTATTTCGTATGCCTACGATATTCGTGTCTTTTTTCAATTTCTGATCCAGCAAAATCCATCTTTAAAAGGCATGGAAATTGCCGATATCCCGATTGGTACGCTTGATATGGTTAAAGCCGTAGATATCGAGGAATATCAGGAATATTTAAAAGTTTATATGAATCAGGATAAACTCGAAACCAATAGTGAGCGAGGTTTAAAGCGTAAAATTTCCGCTTTACGAAGCTTTTATGCATATTATTATAAGCGTGAAATGATTACCACAAATCCTACTGTTTTAGTTGATGTTCCAAAAATTCACGATAAAAGTATCATACGATTGGATAATGACGAAGTTGCAATGCTGTTAGATTATATTGAACATGGCGGTGATCATTTATCCGGTCAAAAACGTGTGTATTGGGAAAAAACCAAAGAACGCGACCTGGCCCTTATTACCCTTTTACTTGGAACCGGTATTCGAGTATCGGAATGCGTCGGGCTGGACATTGAAGATGTGGATTTTAAGAACAATGGAATTAAAGTTGTACGTAAGGGCGGCAATGAAATGGTTGTGTATTTCGGTGATGAAGTGGAACAGGCATTGAAAAAATACTTACCGATCCGTGAAGGAATCACACCTGTTTCCGGACATGAACATGCCCTCTTCTACTCTACCCAGAGACGCCGTTTAGGTATACAGGCGGTAGAAAATCTTGTAAAAAAATATTCGCGGGAAATAACAACAACGAAAAAAATTACCCCGCATAAATTACGTAGTACCTATGGTACGGCGCTTTATCAGGAAACGGGCGACATCTATCTGGTTGCAGATGTTCTGGGACATAAAGATGTAAATACAACGAAAAAACACTACGCTGCATTAGATGATGCACGCAGACGGAAAGCGGCAAGCGCCGTACGTCTTCGAGAAGATTCATAATAAAAATCTGTCGTACTTATATAGAGTTCGACAGATTTTTTCTCTTTAAGACAAAAAGAACGTCCAATGATCCGGACGTTCTTTTTTACATATTTGATTGTTTATTAAATTTTAGTTTTAATCTTATAATGCGCAAATAATGGAATCCTGAACATCAGCAGATAATTTTTCTTTGTCAAGAGAGATGCTCACTACGATTTTTAAGTTAAACTGTTTTGAAATATCTTCTAACTGTTTCAAAACAGGTGTTGGATCGTCTTCACCAATTTTTGCTGTTGTGAGGAAGCTGTCAAGATAAATCTGTTCAAGGTCATTGTCCTGAGAAAGAATACCACAAATAAAACCTACGAATTCATCAGCATTTTTGATCGGATATCCGGATACATCGATAAGACGAACCTTATTATTCAGTTCATACATATGTTTTGTGCTCTTATCTAAGTATACGATATTGCCGCTTGCATTTTTGATTTCGCTATTAACTTTATCTAACAGTACTTTTGTTTTACCTTTCCCTTTATTTCCAACAATTAATTCAATCATCTTGATTTACCTCCTTAAAGATATGTAGTATTAAATTTAAACAAATTCATACTTTAATGTATTACAATTATAGTGCATATTAGCAAATAATTCAATCATTATTTATAAAAATCTGTATATATTTTGTGAGTCACAAAATTTCTTGGATATAATTCACAAAAGAACAGTCATTCAATCAAATTCTTTTATGCTGACTGGTTAATATTTTGCAGCAGAGAATTCATTTGTTCATATAAAACATCTTTTGTTTTTGCACCCATGACAATAGAAATAAATGGTTTTCCATATTGATCCTGCGACAAAAGTGCAAGACAGTTTCCTGCCATATCCAAAGTTCCTGTTTTTCCTCCAAGAATGGTTACCCCCGTCGGAGGTGTAGCTTCTCCGGTCAGATAATGGTCCGTTGCGGTTAAAACAGTTTTCATTTCCGAATTATCCTGATGTTTATACTCGACCGTATAACTGGAAAGCTGTGTAATTTCTGTAAACGAAGGATATTTTAATGCCTCTTTCAGCATTAAATAAATATCATATGGTGTTGTGTAATGGTTTGTATCGGAAAGACCATGCGGATTTGTAAAATGTGTACCCGTACATCCCAATTTTGCAGCTTCCGAATTCATCTTATCAACGAAACCACTGACACTACCGCCAATGTATCTGGCAATTGCGGCTGCCGCATCATTTCCTGAATAAACCAGCAGACAATGAACAAGCTGATTCAATGTCAGGGAATCTCCCGGAATAAATCCACATACCTGAGATCCTTCTTCCAGGTTGACATCCTCTTCTGTAATCGTTACCACCTCATCCAGATTGCCATATTCAAATACAAGCATGGCTGTCATGATTTTAGTGATACTGGCCGGATAAATACGCTGATAAACGCCTTTTGCATACATTGGCGTATTACTTGACAGATCAAATAAAAGTCCTGTCTGATCCGCTTCCAGAGTCGCTGATTCCAGCGGAACATCCCCTGATACAACACAGAGATTTGTAGCAAACATATTTAATCTGGATTCATCATCAAAAGCCAATTCATTTGAAAATTCATTTCTTGCTTTATAAGGCGTTACGATCTTATCAAATGAACGACCGTTAAATAAGTAAATAATACCGGTAATGGCTGCCCCAAGTAAAACCAATATCAGGATCAAAAGCAGAATTAATCTTCTTCTTTTTCTTTTTTTTCGTTTTAATCGCATGGCACGATTTTGAGCTGCTCTTGCAGCCTGTGTATCGCGCCCATATCTGGCACTTTTCGCATTGTTTGGCGCTGGTGTCATAAGTACTCTTCCTCCTGATGCAAAAGATTGTTTTTCATACGATTATTATGTTTTAATTCTTTATCGTATGCACTGCTCTGCAGACCTACATTTAATACCAATCCCATACCGATATAGAGACTAACGAGTGAGGTCAGACCATAGCTGATAAAAGGAAGAGGCGTTCCTGTATTTGGAGCAATTCCTGTTGCTACACAGATATTTAAAAAACTTTGCAGCATAACAATACTTGCCATACCGCAGCAGATAATTTTTCCGGATAAATCCTTTGCTCGCATACTTAATCGAATACATTCATAAGCAATAGCAAGCAAAAGTAAAACAATTAAAGTACATCCCATAAATCCGAATTCTTCACCGGCAACTGCAAAGATAAAGTCTGTCTGGTTTTCGGATACGAAGTTACCGTCATTTACGGATGATGTATGATCTCCGGATAATCGTTTTCCGACGAGTTCTCCTGATGCAATTGCAGTTTTAGAGTTATTTTGCTGCTGAATCTCATCAGAATATTCATCGTTTTCCGGATATAAAAATGACATAATTCGATCACGTTGATAATCTTTGATCAGATGCTGATTTGGCTGAACTACGATTGTCAGGAATATGATTAACAACGGAACGGTGATCAATATAACCCCCGTAATGATTTTATAACTTAGTCCGGCAATATAAATCAAAATGCAAAATAATACAATTACCGTAATTGTATTTTTTAAGTCCGGCTGCATATAGATTAAGGCAAGCGGAATGGCAAGCAAAACAACGGATTTCGCTATGGTTTGAAATGAATTCAGATCATCTTCATGATCCATGAAAAATTTAGCGAAAAACAAAATAATAATAATTTTAGACAGCTCCGTTGGCTGAAATCGAATAAATCCCAAATCGATCCATCTGGCGGCACCGTTTGCACTGTCACCGAACAAACGAACACCAAGAAGCATCAGGATATTGAATCCATAGAGAAACCATTGAAAATTCAAGATCCAGGAATAATCGATCAATGAAATTGCTACAAGAATAACAAAGCCAAGTATTACACCTAACATCTGCTTAGATCTCAAATCTTCTCTGGCCATACCTACAAGCTGTACACCTATAAAACTCGTTAATACCAGTAGAATCATTAAACGAAAACTATAAAACCGAAGTTTATATTGCTTTATCATAAATGATTTCCTTTCTGAATTTCAGTACATCGTTTAATCGTTTGATGTTTCACTGACATCACTGGAAGCATAGCCTGTTAAAATCTGATCAGGCTCTTTCAGATTAAAGATATAGTTACATACATCATTTGCAATCAAACATGCATTACCTGAAGTATATCCGTTCGCAACACGGATTGCCATTGCATACTGTGGATTATCATATGGTGCATATCCAATAAACAAACCATGGTTTGGATGGTAAATATCCTGTTCGGCGGTACCTGTTTTACCGGCCAAAGCAACACCCAGTCCATCAAACTGTTTATGTGTTTGAACAACTCGATGCATACCATCATGAATATCATCCCAAACATTTTTCGGTACATTCATCTGATTGTGAACAACCGGATCTTTGTCTTCAATGACTTCCCCTTCTGCAGTCTGTACCTTATCAATTAATGTCAAATCATAAACGGTACCTGAATTTGCCAATACTGCAGCGTAACGAGCCAATTCCGTAGTTGTATACAAATGTGTACCCTGTCCGATATAGGACGGAACTGCGTAGCTGTCAGAAACCTGCGGTGCTGCTTCACTGATTTCAATACCTGTTTTCGCATCTAATCCAAGCAGATTCGCATATTTTTGAAGCATATTCAGACTCTGCTGTTCGGAAAACTCATTCTGACCGTTTTTGCCGAGCTGAAAACCGATCATATTGAAGAAATAGTTACAGGACTGTTCGATTGCTTCTCGAATTTCAATACTGGCATGTCCATTTATATTCCAGCAGTTAATAGGCGGCTGAACATAATCAAACTTACCGGTACAATTGATATAAGTATTATCATCGATAATTTTTTCCTGCATACCGGCAATGGTCGTTAATAACTTCATTGTAGATCCCGGCGCGGTTTTCTGCTGTGTCGCTTTGTTAAAGAATGGACTGGACTGATCAAGTGCAAGTTTCACATAATAATCCGTATCCATATTATTTGCAAGACGATTGTTATCATAACCCGGATAAGAAACACAGGCGATAACATCACCGGTATTGCAATCTGTAATAACACATGATGCAGAACAAGGCATCAGAGCAAGCATAGCCGGTTCAATTTCCAATGTATAGATTTTATTGATCATAAAGTCGTACGCACTGATCGCACCGGATGCAAGCTTTTCATACGTTTCATCGGTCTTTGATAAAATGCCCTGTTCATACAGAACAAGTTCCAGTTCCTGTCCGGAAACTATATCATCGTTTATCATGTATTTATACAGCAATTTTGAGAAATTCAAATCCGTCTTCAGATAATCAATGATATAATTGGATAAAGCCTGATATACTTCCGTAGAATCCAGATATTCACCTTCCAGAGAAATTTTGGTGATATCGATCCAGTTCTGGCTCGCTGCGTAAGTTAAAAAGTCACGCAGGCTGATGGAGCCTTCTTTATTGTAGGCAATATATTTCTCATCGCCGGTATCAACTTTTTCTTTTTGAATAATATACAACGTATCCTGAAGTAAATTATTACAAATATAATCCATGTAATCCTGCATTTCAGGATTTTCATTCATATATGCAGGTGCATTGGATGACAACAGACGGTCTGAAACCTGAGCAAAGATTTCCTGCTGTTTTCTGAGGAATTTAATATACAGTTCCTTTTCAACATCTGAAGCATCTTCATTTGCAAACTTATTGATATCAATTACACTATTATCAACAAGAGCAAAGTAAACAGAATAAATCGGCACTTTAATCTGACTTGCATCATTTACTGTCTCATAATCAAATTCTTTAATTGGTTCGATTTTTGACAAAAGAATACCTGCAACTCGCTGTTTTAAAATCTTATAAATGGCACTTTGCCAATCACTGTCAAGCGTTAAGGTAACATCATTTCCGGCAATAGGTTTTTCTTTCGTGTTTTCGTCAATTGTCAATACTTTACCCAGATTATCAACGGTAACCGTTTCCTGTCCATCCGTACCCTGCAGCTGCAGTTCCAGATACTGCTCAATGCCGGCCTTACCGATAATCGTATCATTACTGTAATCCGGATTATCTTCTCGTAATTTTTCAAGTTCTTCCGCAGATGCTTTACCCGTATAACCAACGATCGGAGCAACACTTTCATCATCCAGGTACTGACGAACAGAGTCTTCTACAACTTCAATACCCTGCAGTTCATTTTTGTGCTCCATAATAGCCGCGACAGAAATTGCACTTACATTCGTCGCAATCGTACTAGGCATATATTTTTTGAAACTATTCGTACTTAACTGATATCTCATGATTACGATGGCAAGAAGTTCCTGCTTCGTAAATTGTTCCGGAAGACCATGCGCTTCCAGTTCTTCAGGAGTGTAGGCTGCACTTCCGTCCAAAATCACAGAAAATCCACGGCTTCCGCTTAAACGATCCATAATATCCTGCGCAGTAGCGGTACGCTCCTCTTCCTTCATATCATCAATCAGAGGATAACCAAAAATATCTGCACGGAATCGATCAAGATTAAAACCTTCACTTATATCAAATGCAAACTCATTATTTTCATCTACAATAATGTGAAATGAATTACTTAAAGTATCGCCATTTGAGGATAAAATTTTAAGCGTTTTATATGCAGTACCATTTAAAGTCAGATTTTTTTCACGTGTAGAGTCATAGCTTCCATTGTCTTCAAACGTTATCGAATAAGACAAAATATTCGATGCCAGCACAACCCCGTTTCGATCAAAAATATTTCCACGTGTGCTTTTAATTACTCGTGTTTTCGTCGTTCTGTTTTTGAAATTATTGATATATGCCTGACCTTGAATAATCTGAAGATTAAACAGTTCTCTGACCAGAATAAATGAAAGCATTGCAAACACAAGCATCAATACCGTAGTTCGTTTAATTCTGATTTTTTTTAAAAAATGTTTTATTTTAGTACCCAAATTGATTTCCTTTCCTTCTTCGCAGAAGTCATAAATCGATCATTAATAAAATGATAAAAACGATAAACAAAAAATGTCAAAATAACAGAATAGAATATTTCCGGCAAAATGATTCGCAGAAAATATGTATCAATCGCAAGACGTCCTCTCAAAAGGAAGACAAACACATATACGGCCAATCCATAGGCAAAATCAGCAATACAAACCATAATCATTGGAACTTTCACATCATCATCAAAATAGATTCTGTTTGCATAGCCGCTGAAAAATCCGATATACATGTAAATCAATGCATAAACACCGAAGACAGATCCATAGAACAGATCAATTAAAACTCCTGTAAAAAAGCCGGTCCATAATCCACTTTTTCGTCCTCTCATAAGTCCCATGGATACACATAAGATAACAAGCAGATTCGGTTTTATTGCGCCGATTGAAATATGATTTAAAATTGTACACTGGCAAAGAAAAGAACATAAAATTGTACAAGCAAGAATAATTTTACTCTTCAACTGATGTTACCTCCGCCTGCTCATCTATCATATCTGATTTATTTACAGTAATAACAAATACTTCTTTTAAATGTGAAAAATCAACAGGAGTTACAACAGTACCGGTTTTGGTAAGGTTATTTGTATCCTGTTTTACTTCACTCACATAACCGATAAACAGTCCCTCGACATATTTTTCACTGATATTTGAAGTTACAATACGCTCACCGATCGTCACCTTATCATCCAGATCATATAACTGTGTAATACGAAGTTTACCTTCTTCGATCAGTTCAAGATCTCCCTGAATGATACAATTATCACCGGTGCTGACAGCCGAAGCACTGACATTACTGCTATCGTCAATAATGGAACGTACCGTAGCCCAATTTGTTCCAACATCCGTAACGATTCCAACAAGCCCTTTTCCTGCAATTACATTATTATTGACACGGATTCCGTCATTGGTGCCTTTGTTAATCATAAAAGTCGAATACCAGTTGCTCGGATCTTTTGAAATGATTTTTGCGGCAATTTTAGGAAAATCCGAATATTCCTGGTCTAATTCATATAATTGCTGGAGTCGAAGCAATTCCGACTGCGATGAAATCAGTTTTCCGTTTTCTGTTGTAAGTGTATCCAATTGCTGCTTTAACTGTTCATTTTCTGCAATCAAATCATCTTTTTCTTTAAAGCTGTTATTTATGTCATTAAATACTTTGCCGATTCGATTGATACTCTTTTCAAATGGAACAATTACGACTGCAGTTGCGTCCTGAAACGGAGCCGTTGTCAAACCGGATGCAAACGTTGCAATAATACAACAAATGCAAAACAATGTCATAATTGCGAGTAAATGTTTGCTTTTTAAAATAAATCTGAAATTTACTCTTTTTAATACTTTTTTCAGACGGTTCATTCTGTTTCCCCTAAAGCTTATAATTTTCGTTGTTTAACAGGCTGTGCCCATTTACGCAACTCTTTATCTTTGATAATCTTTTCAATTCCTACTAAAGTTGACGTTTCATAGAGATCCGATAGATTAAATGTATACCCGGTATAACTCGCAAGATATTTATCAATAAACGGTAAGCGTGTACATCCGCCGGTAAGATAAATTCCCTCTTTTGCAATCTGATAGGAGGTCTGCGGAGGAATTCTCTCTAAAAAGCTTTTCATTTCCGCAGCGATATCATTCACACAGTTCATGATTCCGGCATTTACAACGTAACTTGAAATAACTTCTTCTCGCGGAAGTCCGGATACACTGTCAAGTCCGACTACTTTTCGCGCTTCTTTTCTCTGATCGTTCAAACGCCCCATTACAAATTTCAAACGTTTTGCCGTTCTGGTTCCAATCTGTAAGTTATATCTTTTACGAATTTCCGTGCAGATTGCTTCATCCATATGACTGCCGCCGATAGATACCGATCTACTGATAATGATTTTGCCATCGCTGATAATCGAAAACTGTGTACTCTGAGATCCCATATTGACTATCATACAGTCTTTCTGATTTTCCGGAGAAATACCCATGGCAATTGCATCTGCATAAGGAGCCTCAACCATGAAAACGCGGTTATTTCGCAGCCAGTTACCATTTACAACATTGTAATAAGCACGTTTTTCTACGGCCGTCATATCCAAAGGCACCGAAAAATAAACGTCTGACCGAAGACTCAGAAAGCTTTCAAAGCCCTTGATCATTTTGTATAAAACAATTTCCTGTAATTCCAGATTAGCAATTAATCCGGAACTCATCGGTGATAATACTTTAATATTTACAGGATTTTTTTCATACATTTCATATGCTCTGTCACCGGTTGCAATGATCACACGTCCCTTGGATGCAATCATATTTTTCTGTATATAAGTTTTATTCTTGAAAAGTGAATAAATTTTGACGGTATCGCCGCCCAAATCTATTCCATATGTTTTCTCAAATAACATTCTTTCGTTCCCTCATTCTTGAGTTTCTTCCATGTATCCTTCTTCTTTCAGACTAAAGTATCTGTGATCACCGATAATAATATGATCCAATAACGTAATACCGACCAGCTCTGCCGAAATACGAATTCTCTTTGTCATCTGAATATCCTGGATACTCGGATTCGGATCACCGCTGGGATGATTATGAATCAGAATAATATTTACTGCATGGTATTTCACAGCTTCGATCAATACTTCACGCGGAGAGGCAATCGTTGAATTCACCGTTCCCTGTGAAATTAATTTTTCTCCAAGCAGATGATTTTTTGTGTCGAGCATAATGCAATATAACAATTCCAATTCTTCATGACGTACCTTTTCCATATAATATTCAGCAATTTTTGTCGGATGATCATAGGATATCTGACTTCGCGCCTGTGCCATGGCAATGCGCTTTGCCAGTTCACCGATGCATTTTAGCTGAATTGCCTTTACCATACCTATGCCTTTTAGATCCATCAGATCTGCAAAAGACATATGCAGCAGACCGATCAATCCGCAAAATGGGGTTGTTTCCGTTTTTTTCAAAACATCTTCCGCAAGTGACAACGAGCTTTTTCCGGCAGTTCCATTTTTGAGAATGACCGCTAATAATTCAACTTCATTCAGAACTTCCGGACCATACTGTAAACATTTTTCATATGGGCGCTGTTCAACCGGTACGTCTTTTATTAATTTGTTCATGTATCCTCCTTTCGCTCTCTAAAAAAACGAAAAAAGAACGTTTATTTGTGCTATTTTTGATTTTTTCTTCAAGTAGACATAAAATCGCACAGTAAAACATAATAATATTAACACAAAAAGAGTGTGTTGTAAAACACACTCTCTAAAAAATTCATATTCTTTTCACTAATTTAAAAAATTACTGTATTTTTTTGCAATCGCTTCGGCAACCTTGATTCCATCCATTGCAGCGGATGTAATACCGCCGGCATAACCGGCACCTTCACCACAAGGATAAATACCACCTTTTAAAGATTCAAAATACTCATTACGATGGATACGAACCGGTGAAGAAGTTCGGCTTTCTATTCCGCTTAAAACACAATCCGGCATATCAAATCCCGGTATCTTTCTGCCAAATGCATGAACCCCTTCCTCGATACTATCACCGATCTGAACAGGAAACAGAGCTCTTACATTTGCAAAACCATATTCGCCTTTTATACAGGGAATCACACTTCCGAGTTTTTCGGACTTTTTGTTTTGACAGAAATCTTCGAATAACTGAATCGGCACTTTTCCATCTGCAGCCTGAAAAGCTCCTTCTTCGAGTCTTCTTTGAAAAGCAATGCCGCTTAGTGGATCCTCATTGCCAAAATCTTCCGGTCGCACCGTAACGATCATTGCACTATTTGCATTTCGACTGTCTCTGGCCTGATAACTCATTCCATTTACAGCCAGACGATTTTGTTCAGAGGAAGCATTTACAACGTAGCCTCCGGGACACATACAGAACGAATATACGCCTCTTCCATTGCTGCACTGATGAGTGACTTTATAGGCAGCCGCACCAAGTGCCTCATTAAAATCTTCTCCATACATTGCCTGATTGATCAGAACCTGCGGATGCTCAATACGAACACCGACAGCGAAAGGCTTAGGTTCCATTGGAACATCTTTGCCGGAAAGCATTTCAAATGTATCTCTTGCACTGTGCCCAATGGCCAGTACACAGATTTCAGTCGGAATCTGCTCTTCTCCATTTACTTCAATCGCTTTTAAATGATTATTTTCAAAAATAAGATCCGTCAGTTTTGTCTGAAAACAAACCGTACCGCCCATTTCTATAATTTCATTTCGAAGCTTTTGAACGATACCGATCAATTCATCCGTTCCCAGATGTGGCTTCTGCTGATAAGTAATTTCCACCGGCGCTCCGACTGAAACGAACCGATTCAAAACTTCATGATTTCTTCCACTCGGATCTTTTACCAGAGTATTAAGTTTTCCATCTGAAAATGTACCGGCACCGCCTTCTCCGAATTGTACATTGGATTCAACATCAAGTTTACCCGTATTCCAGAAGGTTTGAACTTTTTTCTGGCGAAGATCCGCAGCTTCACCTCTCTCAATCAAAAGCGGACGATATCCTTCTTTTGCCAGATACCAGGCACAAAACAGTCCTGCAGGGCCGCTGCCTACGATAACCGGAGAATGACCGAGCGCTTCAGAACCATGTTCCGGGAATTTATATTTTACCGGTTTTATTACCGAAATTTGATTGCTTTTGACTCTTCGGATAATCTTCTGTTCATTTGCGATCTTCACATCAACGGTATATGAGAAACATTTCTCATGCTTATTTCTCGCATCCAGAGATTGACGAATAATCTGATACTGAAAATCCTGTTTCTCAAGACGCAGCGTTTTTTTGATTTTTTTGATCAGATCCGATGACGTATGTGTAATCGGAAGTTTTAATTGATTGATACGTATCATAGTATATTCACCATTTATTATTTATGTAATGAAGCATTTTTTCCGGCCAGATAACCGCTTGTCCATGCCCACTGCAAATTATATCCTCCGCAGATTCCATCAACATCCAATAGCTCACCGACCAAATATAAATGCTTATACTTTTTGGCTTCCATCGTATTCGGATCTATTTCCGAAACAGCAACGCCTCCAGAGCAGACCTGAGCTTTTTCAAATCCGGAATCGCCGACAACAGTTAATTTCATTTCTTTCACAGCAGAAATCAGATTCTTTTGACCTGAAAGAAATTTTGAAAGTTTATCCGGCAGATACCCTTCCAGACATTCAGCCTTTGATTTGTAAGGCAGATTTTCAGATAGTTCTGTCCATTGTTTTTCGAATTGCTCTCGGGAAATGTCAGGCAGAAAATCAATTTTGACAGATACCTGTTTTTTCTGATTCAAAGCACGAACCGCGAAACGACTGATCTGAAATACCGGTATTCCGGAAATTCCGTAATCGGTCAACTGCAATTCTCCGCGATCCGAACAAACATATTTATCATCGACATATAGGGAGACGGTCCCTTCTGTTCGAACGCCGGCCCACTGTTTAAAATCCATTCCTTTGCATTTCAAAGAACACAGTGCCGGAAGTGGCTTTACAATTTTTAATCCAAGTTCATCTGCAATCTGATATCCTGTTCCATCAGCTCCGGCTATCATAGAAGCCTTTGATCCATTTGCCAAAATCACTGCATCCGCTTCATATCTCCAGGTTTTCGTTTTCACATTCCAGAGTTTATTTAAATCATCAAAATAAACTGCTTCTACATGTTCATTCGTTTTTTGTTTGATTTTTAAGCTTGCGGCTTTTGCAGTAAGAGTATTTACAATGGTTTTTGCCTGTCCGCTTCTCGGATAAAGATATCCATTTTTGTTTTGCATATATATGCCGAGTGATTGAAAAAATGAAATCGTATCTTCAACAGCAAAATGAGCAAACGCAGTTTCAACAAATGATAGATCGCCGCCGCGATACATTTCTGAAGGACGAAATGAAAGATTAGTCAAATTTCCTTTTCCATTTCCTGTTGCAGCGAGTTTTTTCCCCATACGATCATTATGTTCAAGAATGGTAACTTTTGCACCGGCTGATGCAGCAGTAATTGCCGCCATCAATCCGGATGCTCCGCCTCCAATAACTATGACTTTTTGATCTGCCATAATATCTCCTGTATTGACTTTTATAATGTCACTATATTCGCATCAACAAGTTTCTGTAAGGACATCAGAATTCCGAGTTTTGCATGTTCCCAGGTAAGTCCGCCCTGGAAGTATACGCTATATGGTGCCTTCATAGGTCCATCCGCAGATAACTCAATGGATGATCCCTGTACAAAAGCTCCGGCTGCCATAATTACCTGACTATCGTATCCCGGCATATCCCATGGTTCAGGATCCACATAGCTGTCAACCGGTGCTGCTGCCTGAATACCTTTACAGAATGCGATCAGAGCTTCCGGTGAACCAAGTGTTACTGCCTGAATAATATCCTGTCGTGGTTCCGTAGAATTCGGAATGACAGGAAATCCAAGTTTTTCATAAACATTCGCTGCGAAAACAGCACCTTTTACAGCTCCTTTTGTTACCATTGGTGCCAGGAAAAATCCCTGATAAAAGGAACGATTCACTCCGAGTGTGGCTCCAACTTCCATACCAAGTCCCGGACAGGTCATACGATAAGAAGCATTCTCAACACATTCTTTTGTTCCTGCAATGTACCCTCCAATCGGAGCTAAGCCGCCGCCCGGATTTTTGATCAGTGATCCAACGATCATATCGGCTCCAACATCACTAGGTTCAACGGTATCTACAAATTCTCCATAGCAGTTATCTACCATGCAGATAACATCGGGTTTGATTTTTTTCACAAAAGCGATCAATTCACCAATTTGTTTAACTGAGAAAGACGGGCGAGTCTGGTAACCTTTGGAACGCTGAATCGCTACCAGCTTTGTTTTCTCATTGATCGCAGCTTTGATCTTTTCATAATCAAAAGTACCATCTGCAAGAAGATCCACCTGTCTGTAACTGATACCATATTCTGCAAGAGATCCTTTGGAAGGGCGAATACCAATCACCTCTTCCAGTGTATCGTATGGTTTTCCGGCTGGTGCAAGTAATTCATCACCCGGTCTGAGATTACCAAACAGCGCAATAGCAAGCGCATGTGTACCACAGGCAATCTGTGGTCTTACCAGACAGCTTTCTGTATGAAAGGTATCGGCATATACTTTTTCCAATGTATCTCGTCCGTAATCATTGTAACCATATCCGGAAGAAGCACCGAAACATTCTTCACTGACACGGTTTTTCTGCATTGCCAAAAGTACTTTCATCTGATTGTACTCGGCAATACGATCAAATTCATCAAATCTATCCTTTAAAGAGTCTTCAATTTCTTTTCCAAAATCGAATACCTCCTCTGAAATTCCTAACTGTTTATATAAAGCTTTCATATGTATGATCTGTCTCCATCTATATTTCAAATAACTTTTTAATTATATTATTTAACTATACCACGTTCCCTGCATACTTCTTTCATGTAGGTAAGTATTTTCTCTTCATCGTAGTTGTAGTCTTCTTTGTTCACCCAGATTACATCCTGTTCACGTTTAAACCATGTAATCTGTCGTTTGGCAAAATGTCTTGTATCACGTTTGATAATACGAACTGCTTCATCCAGAGAAAAAGCACCATCGAGATAATCGAGAATCTCTTTGTATCCCAAAGCCTGCATCGAAGTATGACCACGTTTTAAACCGGCTTGTTTTAACTCCAGTACTTCTTCTAAAAGTCCATCCTTCATCATAAGATCCACTCTTTTGTCAATTCTCTGATAAAGAATCTCTCTTGGAAGGTTCAATACAAAAAATGCAAGATTGTATGGTGAACTTTTCTGTGTCTGTTCTTCATTATGCTCACTGATCGGAGACCCGTTCTGATGATAAAATTCCAATGCACGAATAACACGTTTCACATTATTTGCATGAATTGCTTCCGCACTTTTGGGATCGACCTGTGCAAGCATATCATGAAGATAAACAGCACCTTTTTCATCAGCAAGCTGTTCTAATTCTTGGCGATATCCATCATCCTGATCTGCAGTTGTAAAGTCAATATCTCTGGTGATTGCCTGAATATAAAATCCCGTTCCGCCAACCAGAATCGGTACTTTGCCCTTTGCGTAAATTTCATCCATGGCTTTTTTTACAAAAGACTGAAACAACACAATATGAAATTCTTCATCCGGCTCTAATATATCTATCAAATGATGCGGGACTCCCTGCATTTCTTCCTTTTTTATTTTTGCAGAACCGATATTCAGTTTTTTATAAACCTGAACAGAGTCTGCTGAAATAATTTCTCCGTTTACAGCTTTTGCAAGTGCAATTGATAAATTCGTTTTACCGGCAGCTGTCGGTCCGGTGAGTACAATCAAAGGTCTTTTCATAAATAGTCTACGCCTATAATATTCGCTTGAATTTTTTCTCAATTTCCCTTTTCGACATGGAAATAATC
Organism: Eubacteriales bacterium; assembly: GCA_030526665.1. Lineage (GTDB taxonomy): Bacteria > Bacillota > Clostridia > Lachnospirales > Lachnospiraceae > Blautia_A. The sequence goes on along the minus strand of JAUNCI010000002.1, from coordinate 74,986 downwards.
GTCGGACGCCCATGCGGACAATGATAAGGATTTTCGAGATTCAAAAGTTCCTCAATTAATCGATCTGCCTCAGCCGCCGACATTTTGTTGTTTCCTTTAACAGCAGCTTTACATGCCATCGTCGCAATTCGTGATGCAAAAATTTGAAATGCATTTTTGTCATTGTTTTCGGAAAGCTGGTCAAGCATTTCAATAAAAAGCTCTTTTTCCGTTAATCCATACAATGTGGCAGGAACTGCACTGATACTATATTCATGCCCTCCGAAATGTTCAATTTCGAAACCGGTTTCTTCAAAATACTTTCGATTGGCTTCCAAAAGAGCTTCTTCCTTTAGATTTAACGTCAAAATGATCGGAGGACTCACGTACTGAGATTCCATTACATGTTCCTCGTACTCTTTTACAAAACGCTCATAATTCACTTTTTCATGAGCCGCATGCTGATCGATAATATAAAAATTATTTTCAAATTGAACAAGCCAATAAGTATCAAACAGCTGACCGATTAATTGATGTCTGCTGCGCGATTTCGGATCAAGCAGTTTTTCTTCAAATAATTCTAACTGCTTCTCCTCCGTTTTTTCTGCAAACTCGTTATTTACAGCAGTTTTTTCAATTTCATTCGCTGCATTCTGTACTGCATCAGCTGCTACAGTCTTTTGATTAAAAATCGCAGAACTCTGAGCCTTTTCATAGGCAGAGTCTTTTTGACCTGTTTCTTTGTCTGTTTTGATAATACCTGTGTTTGATTTTTCAGATACTTCACGGATTTCTTTCGGATACGTAGTAATCGTCCGGGAACTGTTTGCATTGTTTTCTGAACTTTCTGCATTTTTGAAGGATGTAAGAATCTGCGAAGTGTTTGTCTGCGGATGATTCGTTTGTGCATACGTTTCATGTTTTTCCCTCACTTCTGAAGTCGAAAATAAATCATTTTCTTCTTTGCTAAGTGTTCCTGCTCCATAAACCTGTTCTCTTCGTCTTGTTTCAAAAGGTTCCGGGATTGTCTTACGAAGTTCTCTTGCAGCCTGACGCATATCAATTTCCGTGATTTTACGTTCTTCCGGTCCCGGCGTTACCGCAGGAATTAATTCACGATGGGTTAGAGCTCCGCGAATGGTCTGATAAACTGCATCATAAACTTCTGCACCACGAGCAAAACGCACTTCCATTTTTGATGGATGTACGTTTACATCCAGATCATTCCCCTCCATCTCAATGTGAAGTGATACAAATGGAAATTTATGCTGCATGACAAAACCTTTATAAGCATCTTCAATTGCCTTTGTAATAATTTTGTCCTTTACATATCGACCATTTATATAATAATTTTCAAATGTTCGATTTCCTCTGGATATTTCAGGCTTTCCGGCAAAACCAACGATTTTCATAAAATCATTTTCGTACTGTACTTCCAACAGGTTTTTTGCGATATCTCTGCCATACACATTGTAGATAATATCTTTTATATTATAATTCCCGGAAGTATGAAGTTTTACCTGTTTATTCTGAATATATTTAAATGAGATCTCCGGATGTGACAATGCAAGCTGTTCCATTAATACGGAAATGTAATTTGCTTCGGTCGTATCCGATTTCAGAAATTTACTTCTTGCCGGCGTATTAAAAAACAGGTTTCGAATCAAAAAAGTAGTTCCTTCCGGTGCTCCCATTTCTTCAAGCTTCATTTCCACGCCGCCTTCGATCACATAATGGGTACCACTGATGGAAGTAGGTGTTTTTGTAATCACCTCAACCTGAGAAACGGCAGCAATACTTGACAATGCTTCACCTCGAAATCCCAAAGAGGCAATCTGCTCAAGATCTTCCACTTTCACGATTTTGCTTGTAGCATGGCGCAAAAATGCGGTTGATATCTGAGCAGCATCAATACCACTTCCGTTATCCGTAATTCGAATCAGTTTTTTACCGCCATCCGTTATTTCTACGGTGATGGCAGTTGCCTGTGCATCAATTGCATTTTCAACCAATTCTTTTACAACAGAAGACGGACGTTCCACCACTTCTCCGGCTGCGATTTTATCAATTGTATGTTTATCAAGTACTGCAATTTTTCTCATATTTACCACCGATTTTTAATTTTATTCTGTAAATTATATAAAATATTCATCGCCTCAAGCGGAGTCAATGTACTGATTTCAATCTGTTTGATTTCTTCAATGATATCATTATCCTGTACGGTATCAAACAGCGACATCTGTGCCATATCCACCTGATCGTATTTGATTTTTTGTTTCTTTTTCGGAGCGGTCAGATCTTTGACTGCCGCAGTAATATCGGCATCACTTAATTCATCAACCAGTTCTTTCGCACGCTGAATGACAGAATCCGGAACACCGGCAAGTTTTGCAACCTGAATTCCGTAGCTCTTATCCGCACCGCCTTTAACGATTTTGCGAAGAAAAACAATATCGTCGCCCTTCTCTTTGACTGCTATGCAATAATTATGAACACCCGGAATTTTTCCTTCCAGTTCCGTAAGTTCGTGATAATGTGTTGCAAAAAGTGTTTTTGCCCCACAAAGCTTTGTATTACTGATATGCTCGATCACAGCCCAGGCAATAGACAATCCGTCAAAGGTACTGGTTCCACGACCGATTTCATCTAAAATCAATAAACTTCTGGATGTTGCATTTCGAAGAATATTTGCAACTTCCGTCATTTCCACCATAAATGTACTCTGTCCGCTTGCAAGGTCATCCGAAGCACCTACTCGTGTAAAAATACGATCGACAACTCCGATATTGGCACTCTCAGCCGGAACAAAACTTCCGATCTGCGCCATCAATACGATCAATGCACTCTGACGCATATAAGTTGATTTACCGGCCATATTTGGACCTGTAATGATTGAAACACGTTTCTTTGAACTGTCAAGGTAAGTATCATTCGCAACAAACATATCGTTTTCAATCATCTTTTCTACAACAGGATGACGTCCGTTTTTAATATTAATCGTTCCTGCTTCATTTATTTTCGGTCGAACATAATTATTATGATCTGCCACATAAGAAAAAGAAGCAAAAACATCCAGTGCTGCGACAGCTTTTGCTGTTTTCTGAATACGAACGACCTGATTTCCAATAGATTCACGTACCTGACAAAACAGTTCGTATTCTAAGGCATATAATTTATCTTCCGCACCTAGAATAATATCTTCGAGTTCTTTTAATTCCTGTGTGATGTATCGTTCTGCATTCGTAAGTGTCTGTTTTCTGATCCAGTTTTCCGGCACAAGATTTTTGAAAGAATTTGTTACCTCAAGCGAATATCCAAATACTCTGCTGAATTTAATTTTCAAACCTTTAATTCCGGTTTTTTCTCGTTCTCTCGCTTCCAGTTCCGAAAGCCAGATTTTGCCATCCGTACGTGATTTACGAAATACGTCAACATCGGAATTGAAGCCTTCTTTAATGATTCCGCCTTCTTTTTGTGCAATCGGGGGTTCCTCTGTAATTGCACTTCGAATCAACTGTGTAAGATCCTCAAGAGTATCCAGTTCTTCATATAAACGCTTCAGCAGCGGACTTGTAAAATCTTTTAAAATAGCTTTGATATGAGGAAGCATTTCCAGAGAAGATGCAAATGCTATCAGATCACGAGGATTTGCAGACTGATAGCTGATACGGCTGATCAGTCGCTCCATATCATAAATCGGACCAAGATACTCTCGGATTTCATCTCGCAGCATTGGCTGTGAATTTAATTCTTCTACCGCCTCCAGACGTTCATTTATCTCTTTCGCATCGATCAAAGGCTGTTCCACATAAGAGCGCATCGTACGTGCCCCCATTGCGGTTTTCGTTTTATCGAGAACCCACAGCAGCGATCCTCTCTTTTTCTTTTCTCGAAGCGTCTCTACCAGTTCCAGATTTCGACGGCTGGAACTATCGATCAGCATATACATCTCTGCCGTATATGAACGGATTGCTGTCATATGTGCGAGATTGGTCTTCTGTGTTTCTTTTAAGTATAAAAACAGCGATCCGGATGCAATAAAACCGGTTTCATAATCTCCGATTCCAAGTCCATCCAGTGTAGCAACATGAAAATGATCCTTGAGTGTACGTTTACATGTTTCATCATCAAAATACCATGCATCCTGAGGAAATACACAAATACCAAGACGATTTTTCAAATCATCGATATCGATGCCGCTCAACAAAAAAGCATCGTTACAGATAATTTCCGAAGGTGAAAACTTATTGATTTCATCCAGTAATTTTCTAGGTACATCCACTTCCGTAACAAAACAATCACCCGTAGAAATATCTGCAATCGCACAGCCAAATCGATGATCCAGTGCTACGATAGACATCAGATAATTATTTTTTGATTCATCCAGAGACATGGAATCCAATGTAGTACCCGGTGTGACTACACGAATTACATCTCGTTTTACAAGTCCTTTCGCCTGTTTTGGATCTTCAATCTGTTCACAGATGGCTACTTTATAACCTCGTTCGATCAGACGATTGATATACGTATCGGCAGCATGAAAAGGAACACCGCACATCGGTGCACGTTCTTCCAGTCCACAGTCTTTTCCTGTAAGTGTGATTTCAAGTTCTCTGGTAACCAGAAGCGCATCATCAAAAAACATTTCATAGAAATCACCGAGACGATAAAACAAAATGCAATCTTTATATTCTTCCTTTTTTTTCAGGTATTCCTGCATCATTGGTGATAATGCCATATATAATCTCCTGTTATTCTTCTACGATTGAACCAAGATAATAAAAACCTTTACAGGTATCAAGACGTACTTTCAGATATTTGCCAAGCATATCATCTGTACCTTCAAAATGTACAAGAAGATTGTACGCGGTACGGCCTGTAAATACACCTTTGTCCTTGCTCTCGGTTTCCACAAGAACTTCCTGAACGCTTCCTTCAAAACGAGAAGAACGTTCACGTCCACGATCCTGAACCAGTTTTAACAATCTCTGGAAACGATCCTTTACAACATCTTCCGGAACCTGTTCTTCCATCTTTGCCGCCGGTGTGCCGCTACGTTTGGAATAGATGAAAGTAAAGGCGGTATCAAAACCGGCTTTGTCAACAACATCCATTGTTTCGAGGAAATCTTCCTCTGTTTCTCCCGGGAAACCAACGATAATATCTGTTGTAAGAGAAATATCCGGAATTGCTTTTCTGATCTTTTCAACTAATCCGAGATATTTTTCTTTGTCATAGCGGCGATTCATTATTTTCAGAAGACGACTGCTGCCTGACTGCATTGGAAGATGCAGATGATGACAAACTTTTTTGCTGGTCGCCATGTATTCAATTAATTCATCGGATAAATCCTTCGGATGAGAAGTCATAAAACGAATTCGTTTAATTCCTTCCACCTGCTCAACCATTTCCAAAAGTTTTGCAAACGAAACCGGATTCTCCAGATTTTTGCCATAAGAGTTTACATTCTGTCCGAGAAGCATAACTTCAGTAACGCCATCCTGAACAAGGTTTTCGATTTCTTTTACAATTGCTTCCGGCTCTCTGCTGCGTTCTCTGCCTCGAACGTATGGAACGATACAATAGCTGCAGAAGTTATTACAGCCAAACATGATATTGACACCGGATTTAAAAGAAAAGTTTCTTTCTGTCGGTAATTCTTCGATAATCTGGTCAGAGCCTTCCCAGATATCTACGATCTGTCCAGCCGCATGAAGCATCTCATAGAACAGCTCTGCGAATTTAAAAATGTTATGTGTACCAAATACCAGGTCTACAAATGGATAGTCCTTTTTGATTTTCTGCACTACATGTTCTTCCTGCATCATACATCCGAACATGATTATTTTCATATTTGGTCTTTTTTTCTTGATACTCTGAAGATATCCCAAACGACCGTAAACTTTGAGATTCGCATTTTCACGAACGGTACAGGTATTAAATAAAATAACATCTGCATTTTCGCTTTCTTCGCGGACCAGTCCCATTGCCTCAAGTGTACCGGCAACAACTTCTGACTGTTTTTCATTCATCTGGCATCCAAAAGTTGTGAGACAAAATGTACGAATCGGAGTTTCTCCGAGTTCCAGTTCTTTTAAACCTTCGCGACACTTTGCAATATAATAGTACTGGCGCTGTGTATCATTTTCCGGTGCCGGCATATCTAATTGAAGCTTATCAAAATCTATTTCGTTGAACATAAATTGATCCTTTCTTTTCAATAATCAAGTCATAATTTCGTAAATACAGCACAAATAGCAACCCCACAAGTGCATACTTTTGGGGCTGCTGAAGTTATATTGCCTATTCTAACTGATTTTATTTGGTTTGTCTAGCTTGAAACCTTTGGTAATGGGATATAATTGTCTACAAAAGCGGTATGCGAAAAGTCCTGCTGCCATGCTTTTCTGTTATAAAAAGATACTGCTGCGACTTTTTCCTGTTCTGTCAGCTGAACCTCTGCATAAGCAATATCTTTTGGTCGAGCACCCGGACGAGATTCCGAAATCTGATGTATGGATGCATTACTGCTTCCAGCCTCTATTTTTTCCAGATAATACCGCAATGTTTCGTACTCAGAGATTATATAATTCCCATACGGAATATCCACGATTTTTACCCTCAGACTTAAAAGATCATCCGAATTCGTATCTGAGTATTCTGCTATAGGGAAAGAGCCCGGATCAAATACAATCGTTTCGTGATAGGTATGCGATTTTCCATTTATGTCCGTTCCCTCTACACAAAATTGAAATGTTGGATTTCCATGTGCCCATATTACTTCCGATGCATAGATATTCTTCGTGATAACAATCTCTCCCAATGAAACGGGTATCGGATCATCAGTAACCTGTAAAACCGCCGTCTCGGCATTTGTATTCGTTGAATTATCAAATACCTCAACGGAATATCTCTTTGTATCGATCTGATAACCGGAAGACGCCTTTGTTTCTCTCACATAGTATCTGCCGGGAATTAACGCTTTAAATACAATTTCACCATTTTTATCGGTCATTTTCTGATCAATTAATGTGTCTTTTCTATAAACCGTTCGTCCGGCTGATATCAGATTTTCATCGGCATACAAAGAATATTGAGCACTTTCGACCGGTTCCATTGTTGTGGAATCCGTTTTTGCAATTTTCAATGTTCCCTGCGGTGTCTGTGCTTCAACTAAATTTAGAATCTTTTTTTCACCCTGATATACTGTTGAACCAAAATCCTGATATCTTGTATCATGATAAATTTCACTGGTATCAACCAGTAAGTATGAAACCGGGTTTTGAATTAATGGAAATTTAAAATTCAAAGATTTCAAATATGCCGCCGGGATCCCTATTCGAAATCTTCCGCTGTGTTTAATATTTAAAACCTGATCACCGGAACATACACGAGGGTTGTTAAATCCTCGTTCCACATAATCATTATAACTGGTCCAATAGAATACCGTCCATTGACTGGATGTTTTATGATTGATTTTAATTCCGAATTGCGGCGATTCCGTATCTGAAACGATTACCACTTCCGATAAATAATATCCGTTTTTATAATTTGCCGGCATATAGCTTTTATAATCGGAATATCCATGATACAAAGGCATTTCTACGGAAACAGTCTGTCCTACCTCACGCTCTGAAGTCGGCAGTACTGCATTTAAAAGTGTTGCATTTCTTGACGGAAGTTTTAAAGATGTCAATTTACTGATAAAGCGATTCAAACCTACATGTTCGATTTCTGCTGCAGTAGCACCACCAACATCGTTAGCATAGGATTTCGAAATTGCCTGATGTGTGAAAACATATCGATTATGCCAGTTTGACCAGTTGATATGGCTACAGGTAGGATCGTATTGATCGCAATAATCTCCGGGACCGCCATAACCATAATATAATAATTTTTTTACTGTATTATTGTTAACGGACTTGATACCGGATGCATCGATCTTCCCCGAAGAAATACTATCTTTCATAGCATTCATACAGTAAATTGGTGCTGTTTTCGAATTTCCGTCTAAATCCGTATAGGAGACAGTTCGATAGGTTGTAGACATTCGTGTTCGATTCCCATTAATGTAATCATTTGCCTTTGTCCAGACTTCATCACAATAAATACGACTGCCATTTTTCAGATTATAGCTGCTGTCATACAGGGAACTTAAGAGAACTTCGGATCGTATTGTCTGCTGTTCCTGTGTATCATCCAACTCGTTTACTTCTTCACTGATCCATTCATCCGTATCATCATCGACAGAGATTTCGTTTTCATCTTCCTTCATAGTCTCAGCGACTGTTATTTCTTCATAATTTTCATTCGAATCCGAATCAATTATTTCCGTTTCAATTACAAGTCCTTCCTCAAAATCAGCATTTTCCATCAGTACAAATCCGAGTTGTTCTCCATCCAGGATTTCCTGCAGCAGTTCCTGACTTTCTTCATCGTTTGCCTGAAACTGATCTGCATTTTCCTGATCTATCAGAAATAAATTTTCAGAAAGAGAATCGTCATCTCCTTCCTGTTCCTTATCATCCGGATCTTCCTCATCAGAATCATCATTCCCATCTGAAAGGGTGGTATCAGAATCCTGCGCATCCTCTGTCGGCTCGTCTAAATCGAATTCCTCAACATCATCATTTTCTGCATCATCTTCCGAACCCGGTGTACTTATATCTTTTTCCTCGTCAAACTCATCTATTCGCTTATCTTTCCGCTCACTTTCACTGACCTCATTAATCATATTTTCATTAAAATACTTCTCATTCGCTTCATATTCCGAAGCCGATGCTCTTTGATTCACATTACTTTCCGCCCGTATATTCCAGATTCCATTCAGTACACAGAGAATTACCAGGATATAAATGAAATTATGATGCAGAATACTTCCATGCTTTTTATGATACCTGTTCTTTATGAGATATCTATTCTTCCTCTTTTTCATATGCATCACCTCGTTTTCCATTTATACTTAGGATTGTCAAAATCAAAGACACTGTCATCATAATAATCCACAGATTTAGTTTTGTATTATCCCCTGTTTTTACGTTCTTTCTATTTGTAATTTTTTTGCCGGAAGTACGAGTACCTCCTTTGCGATGCGGAGGTGTTGTTATTTTTTCCGTTCCTGCACTTTCGGCTCGAAAATGCCATCGAACAAGTCCATCCGCTAATGCATAAGTGTTGTCTATCGAAGTTGGTACTTCAATTTCGAAAGATAAAATTCCCTGCTCACGTGGTTCTAAAACATAAAGGCAAATCTCTTTTTCCAATAAATCAGAGGCTACATTTCCTTCATATATTTTCAGATCATCACGATAAATCTTCATACGCATTTGCCTCATTAGATCATACTGCTCCTGCGATGCTTCCGAATGATCCGTGCGAAACCACAGCTGAAGCTTTTCATCTGTAAAGTTGGTTATTTTTACAGAATCCTTTAATGTATCTCCCGGCATCAGATAACCGAAATTCGAGAAAAAGTCGTCCGGGAATATCATAATTTTACCCGCCTCACCATCCAGCTTAATATTTAATGCTGCTTTGTCCTTTTCCGTAATCACTTTGCCATCCTGTTCGTGAATACACTGCAAAATCGTTTGTTTTCCCCATGGCTCTGAGGATTCCAGAGCCGGTTGAAAATGTGCAGCCTGAATCGCCTGAGCAATGACTTCAACGTGAAATGTACGCTCTTCCATAGACTTTCCCCAATTCGAAGGAATTTCGATCTGGTGAAATAAATCTACCGAAACATCCTTTTTTAGAGCAGATGGATAGTAATAAAAACTTCCTCGTTTAATCCAGGCGGAATCAAATTGGATATTTTCCTCAGGAAAGGCTATACCCGTATTCAGATCATGTACCAATACCCTGGCTCTAATGTAGCAGGGTTCCGCATAATTGGTAATTCTGGGAATTTTAGAAATCACATCTCCCGGCATGACCTGTTTTTGATCCTGATATTCGACCTCATTCTCATCAATTAGCTCATATTCCTTAATTCCAATATTTACATCACCCAGTGAAAAATGATTTGTAACTTCGGCGCTGTCATGAAAGGAAGCATATACATTTAAAGATAACATCAACGCACTGAATAGAAATAGAATCGGTCCGGAAAATTTGATTAATTTTTTCATTTTCACCTCCTATTCTGAAACAGACATCGCATTCCATGCATCCTGATAAGAAGTATATTCTCCTGCCTGTATAGACTCTTCATATACATCAATCCAGACATGCTGCAATTTTTCCGCCTCCTCAGGATCCACCTCTGCTCCAAGAACCTTAATTGCGGTAAATAACGGTGTAGTTTCTTCACCCGGTGAAAGAATGTGATGATAATAATAAAAATCATCATAAGCGTTATAGGTCCAGTTGGCTGTATCCAAATCACAATATTCCATTGCGTTCCCATATGCACTGTTAGATTCCAATACACGTACTCGAACATAGCAGTCTACATTATCCGGATCATTCGAGCTATAGACTCTTACAACCTTTTGAATCGTTGGATTATCCGTATAAGGTATAGGAGTGATATCCGGAAAATCTTCAGTGATCGTAGTTTCATTTTTTCCTACTGAAATTTCATTGGACCGATTCTGATTGTGTGTCAAATATGCATTCACCGGGGAAGAAATCCCCAGTGACAGCATAATACTGCTAATTATATTTAGACGAACGAATCGATTTTTATTCTTAATTAATTTTCTATTACGGTTGTTCAATCTCTCCACTTCCGTTCTTTGTTTCTGGTTTGTCCTGTCCTGCATTCTGAAGTTCGTACTTCTCAAATGCAGCTTTGGCCTGATCGATAATCGATGTTTTTCCGTCTCCGGTATTGTCACTCTGAATTGCATACGCATATACCGGGATATTAAATGCTTCACCATCCACCTGTCCTTCAATTACATTTTGGAATCGAATCGTGTCAAACAAGCTTTCTGTAGTCTGATCCGGTGACAAAATTTGATTATATGCATAAATATATGAGTTTGTGTCTTCTTTTTCTTCAGTTGCAATCAACTCCCAGCCTTCATTCTTTTCATATGTAAACAAAGGAACCGTTTCTTTTGGAAGTCGATTTCCTTTTGCGTCTGCAAGAATTAACTCTCGTTTTGGAATCGCCACTTCAAGAAATACATAAGCATCATTTTTACCTGTATTGGTAATCTGCGGATCTTTCTCAATTTCATCCAATGGCGTAATTTCCGTATTATCTTCCGGATCCCAGGAAGGCTCTGTCAGATCGATCGTTACTTTACCTACTGTAAATTCGTTGACAGCCTGGTCGGAATCTGTAAGATATGCAAATGTTCCTCCAATCGTAAGTGTAAGTGCAGCAGCACATGTAATAGCAATTAATTTTTTTTTCATATTTTTCAATGCACGAGATCGTGCTCTCCTTTATAGAATTGATTTTTTAGTGATAGAATATTCAGTTGTTTTTTGAATGGATTTTGATAAGATTGTTCGCTTTAGCAGTCATTTCCAATGCTTTTCAATCAAGTATTTAAGAATACTGCTTTTTCCTTATACCCAAATGGTTCAAATAGATCAGTGTACTCAAAATAATAAAAACAAATATTGTTATCATTTTGGAATGGGTTCGCAAATATACGATCCAATATCCCAGATAAGGAATTGCAAATAATACTTTTCCCTGTATCTCATTTGGCGTAATTAAAATCCCGTCCGGATCTTTATTTGCATCTCCTTTTGTTCGAAAATATGATTTTTTGTCTTTTTCGATCACATCACAAATTCTGTGCGTAACAAACTCAGTATGTGAAAAATCGGAATATTGATCATTTACGGGTGTGCCGCATTCATATGTAACAACATCACCAATATTAAATTTTTGTACATTTTTGTGTAAACAGATGACAGAACCGGTTGGTATTTTAGGTTCCATAGATCCTGATAAGACAATTAGAAATGAACAATTTAAATGACATGTAATAATAATTGTAATAATAAACAGTAGTGTAAAAACTTTGCAAACAATCCTGATTGGCGGAGAACGATTTGGCATAAATGACTCCTCATAGATATGAAATACTTGTGTGTTAGATATGTTAGAAAGATATGATTTATATAATTATTATAGGTTTCTTCTGCTGAAAATTCAATTAAATACGTTCGTAAAAAAACGACAAAAAACGGACAATGCCAAACTGACATTGTCCGTACATGCTAAACAATAAATCATCACGATTTTATAGTTCCTACATTATTTTATTTTTTCTTTTTCTTTAATACCAGAATGAAGCAAATGATAATAATTGCAACTCCAATCAGTGCAATCATTGTGCCAATTGGTGTATCATCTCCTGTTTTTGCACTAGTTGCTTTGTCCTTTGATGATGAATTTTTATCTGATGTACCACCATCTCCCATATCCTCATCGCTGGCATTCATTCCGCCATCACTGATCACGTCGTCCGGAACCGGAGTACCGCTTAATGCAGCATTAAATATGTCTTTGTCAACCTTAGAAGATCGGAACTGATAAACAACTCTCTGTTTACCACGATATTCATCATTATATCTCATATCTCTTTCCCACTGTCCGTTTCTATAAATGTATCTGCGGAACCATACATAGAGATTAAAAGTCTTCTCTTCTTTGATACCTTTTTTGTTTCCGATTTTCCAGTTCTGAACCGGCTGCTCATTCTCAGCATCGTCATCCGGGATGTCGCTTGATTTGGTAGTCCAGTAGAACGGGTACCACTTATAATCACCCTCATACGGATCATTATTATCGGTACCGGCACCGGTTACAGTAAACGGATACAGAACTTTTGGATAAAATGCCTTTGGTGATTCCAGTCCTGTAAGAGTACTTTCTTTCACACTTGGTCTCTTTGGATCCGGTTTGGGAGTCGGAGTTATTTTCACAAATTCAACTGTGACGGTATTACCATGAACGGATACCTTTGAATTATTTTCTACAATAGTCAATTTTCCATTCTCTGCAACTTTTAAAGAGAATGCAGACACCGGCTGATATCCGGATAAAGTGTCTTTTTTATAAGGATAAGCCTTCTGTCTAGGTAACAAATAGGTAGTTGTTTCTTTTAATACATTCCCTGAAGAATCAACTTTTTTAATTTTAATAATATAGCGATATTTGATTGTAATTGTTTGATCTTTTTCAGAAATATAATTTTTTTGCTTATCTGATTTGTCTTTATCCAGGTCTTTCCCTTTACTGTCAACAAAATCAATTTTTCCGGCTTTTGTTTTAATATAGAATACTTCTTTTTTCAGTTTATCTGTACCAGGTGTAGCTGTAACCTTATATACACCGTCCGTTAAATTCACAGAGTTTTTATCATCTGATTCAATTGCAGGTATTGATCCACTCTTATCGGTATCAACCGCTTTGCCATCCGAACCAAACAATGGAATAATCTCTACTTTATCTTTGTTACCGTATGCATTTCTCTTGAATTCAACTTTAGTATTACTATTTACAACAGACAGCAGATTCTTCTCTGAATTATAAAGGACATTCGCAGGCTGAGCAACTTCTTCACCTTTTTTGTCTGTGTATACAAGAACAACATTTTCTTTTCCTGTTTCTTCATCCGTTTTCTTGACTAATTTAAAGTAAATAGGTTCATTCGATGTATTGTTCAAACCACTCGCAAGTTTATCTTCACGAATACCGTAAACTGTATCAAATTTCAGGAAATCACGAGATAATACCCATTTATTCTCTAATTTATCATCTGCGTTTGATGTCCACGTGATTTCTTTTCCGGTATCATCGTCTTTATCCTTTAAGACATTACCATCCTTATCGATCAGGCTGAATTGTGCTCCAGGAATCAGTTCCGCGGTCGGTGCCGGTGTTACAGATGGATTCGGAGTCACCGATGGATTCGGTGTTGGTGTCGGAGCTACAAGATCGATATATAAATCCTGAATTTCTTCTGCGTTCAGTACTTCCGCATTTGTCTGTCCATTCTGTTCCGGTCTTCCTTCATTTAACTTGCTGTAATCAAACTGTGCTGTGACAGAAAGTGCTCCATCTTCACTTTGAGCAAGGAAAAATACGGTATAATTCTTGTTCGCATCCAGATCCTGTAAGTTTACAGTATAAGTATGTTCTTCCGCATTAATCTCACCTTTTATTGGGCTGTCTACCAGTTCTTTTAGTGAAACGGCATCTTCAATACCGGTTGCATGTTCTTTTGCAAGAGCATAAATAGTTACCGGTGCTTCGCAATAATAACGTCCGGTAAGAACAACACTTGTTCTGTCAAACCATTCCGGCGGAAGAATCTCAGCATTTTCCGATGCATTGCCATTATTCAGCATAGGTGCTTTATAAATAACGCCTTCTGTATTTAATCCATATGGCTGGATGTCTTCTGTTAAAATACTGAGTTTTCCATCTTTTTCTGTATATTTGGAATCGAAATCATATTTGATTTTTCCCTGAATGTTTGCAGCCAGATCCAGATCCGCATTCTCGGTACGTACTAACTGAGATCCGGTCAAATCTTTTGCCTCAAGGCAGATAGAAATTCCAAGCTGTTTTCCATCACCGGAAAGCGGACCGGCAATTTCAAGATAAGCAGAATCTTTATATTTTTCAGTACCATTGAAGGCAATGTTATCTGTAATCAGATTTCCCTGTGTGGTAGTTCTCGTATTTCCTGAAACTTTTGCATTTCCGCGGACAACAACCTTTCCGTTACTTAAAATACCACCGCCATAAGTTTGTTTGGATGAATTAGTGGTAATTCTATTTCCGGTAATTACACCACCATTTAATTCTACGATACCTTTACCATTAAAAATCGCACCGCCATGACTTGAAGTATAGTTATTTGTCAAAGCAACGTTATCATTTAATGTGAATTTAGCATTTTCGTTTTCAAGGGATACCAGTGATCCAAAGGAAGGCGTTTTATTGGAAGATGCATTTGTACCATCTACTTTTAAAACACCGGAATCTGTAACGTCAAATTCCAGACTACCATTATTTATCTGAAATAAATGTCCCTGAAAACTTTCTCCGTTATCCATGTTACGTCCGATAATCGTCTGATCAACAGCAATTAATCTGATATACTGCGAAGCAGATTCACTACCAACATTGATCGTTTTATTTAATAAAATCGGAACATACATAGAATCCTGTTCTTTTGATTTTATATAAATTTCCTGTGGTTCATTTTCTGTACCTGTCGCAGTTTCAAATGCACTGTACAAGTCCGCAGCATTCGTAATCGGATTTTCCAATGTACCGACCGGCAGCGTTTCTGTCTCAGATGAAGCATCCGGAGCATTTGCGTCGGTATTATCTGCAGCGGCGTCTGTAACCGTTTCCGTCTGTTCCGCAAATACCATTACATCTGATGCTGCGCCGGATATCATAATCATTCCGGCAAGTACAAGCGGCATAAGTCTTCTCTTGATCATTTCTTAACCTCCTCTGCTGCATTTCGATATACAGCTGCTTCCGTAACCAACAGCTGAGGATTAATATCCGTCGGCTCCGTAGGTACTTCCGCAGCCATCTGAAATTCAAATGCAATTGCAAGTCGAATTACATTTTGATGTTTTTCCAAATAACGATCATAAAATCCCCCACCATATCCCACACGTTCCAGATTTTTGGTAAAGGCAACACCGGGCATAATCATCAATGCATCTTCCCATTCAACGATTTCTCCGGAAACCGGTTCCGGTATTTGAAAATATCCCGGTTCTAACTGTGAAAAAGTCGTAAGCTTATAAAATACCATATCTTTTCCGACAACTTTCGGGACTGCAACTTCTTTTCCCTGTTTCCATGCTTCTTTAATCATTTCTCCGGTCATAACCTCATGATTATAATCCGCATAGACCAGAATTCGATCTGCATTTTTGAATTCAGGCTGTTCACATACACGCTTATAAACGGAATGGCTCAAAGTCTGAATTTCGTCATCCGTATGCTCTGCTCTGCGCTTGAATACCATTTTTCTAATTTCTTTTTTTGTGTCCATACTTTTCTCCAAGATTTACGATAGAACCATCTTTTTCCTGCATATCAATATTGTCCAGCTGTGCTCGAAGATTCATTCTGACGCTTTGCAGGAATTCCTGTCTAAGCATCGCCTGTTCTTTTTTTTCTTCTTCAGTGAGTCCAACTGATTTCGATTTATGTGCGAGTTCATTAATACGTTTAATTTTTTCTTCTGTCATATAATTCTCCTGAATTTTTATAAAAGTTTTCTGATATAATCGATCAGGTCAAAGGATTCAATTGCATTTCCTACAAATAAGGTTCCACAAGCTTTTCCTTCCAGAATACGATGAATGTTATGGAAATCCTTTCCATTTGCAATCACCATATCCGTACCTGCAGCAGTTGCAATTTGTGCAGCTGTCAGTTTTGTCTGCATACCTCCGGTACCGACATTACTGGTACTGGATCCTTTTCCCATCTGCAATAAATGTTCATCAAGTTCTTCTACTGTCTCGATGAATTTTGCATCCGGATTTTTATTTGGATCGTCCGTAAATAATCCATCAATATCAGACATTAATATCAATACATCCGCTTGAATCAGAGCTGCAACAACCGCACTTAAAGTGTCGTTATCACCAAATTGCTCCAATGTCTCAATTTCATATGTAGAGATCGAGTCATTCTCATTCACAATTGGAATCACACCAAAATCAAGCAGCTGATTATATGTATTTAATACGTTTTCTCTGTTAGAATCATTTACGATCGTATTTTTCGTCATGAGAATCTGTGCCGCAGTCTGATTATATTCAGAAAACAATTTCTGATAGATCATCATCAGCTTTGCCTGACCGATTGCCGCACAGGCCTGTTTTTTCTTAAGTTCCTTTGGTTTTCCATTCATTCCCAAAACAGCAGAACCAACTGCAATTGCACCGGAAGATACCAGAACCACTTCTTTTCCCTGATTACGAAGATCACTGATTTCTCTAACCAGAACTTCAAGCTTTCGAAGATTCAGGCGACCTGTTTCGGAATGTGTCAAAGATGAAGATCCGATTTTAATAACAATTCGTTTCTTATCTTTTAACGCTTCTCTAGTATTCATTTATATAAAGCTCCATCTTATCTAAAGTATCATACACCTAATTATATCTTACGTCTATGAAATTTCCATGTCCTTAATAATGTTTAGAAAAAAATTAGAATTCTCTCATTATCTGGTAATACCAAGCTGTTCCAGAATTTCTTTCTGCTTTGCTTCCATGACTGCCGCTTCTTCCGGTGTCATATGATCATATCCAAGTAAATGAAGCATGCTGTGTGCAACTAAAAAACAAAATTCGCGTTCAATGCTATGTCCGTACTCATTTGCCTGCTCATATACTTTTTCGACGGAAATCATGATATCTCCAAGCAGCAGTTCACCTGAATCCATGTCAAAAAGAGAATCATCCTCTTCTAAAATAGCATAATCTGCCGGAGATTCAAACGGAACCATAGGAAATGACAGCACATCGGTCGGTCGGTCAATTTCTCGGAATTCCTTGTTAACACGATGAATTTCCGTATTATCCGTTAGTACCAGTTCAACCTGCGCTTCATAAGGACAATTTTCATAGTCTAAAACCTTATTTGCTACAAGATTTGCTAATTTTTCATAGTCAATATCAAAGGAAAGGTCTGTTTCTTTTTCAATCTGAATTGTCATTTTTTTCTCCTGTCCGTAAGAGTTTTACGCCCTGTTCGTTCTGTACGTTCCGGTTTTTGTTTTTTCTCATAATTGTCATAAGCCTGAACGATCTGCTGTACCAGTGGATGTCTAACAACGTCTTTACTTGTTAATTTACAGAAAGCGATATCATCGATTTTGGAAAGTACTTTCATTGCCACATCCAGACCGGAAACCGCATCTTTCGGTAAATCCTTCTGTGAAATATCACCTGTAACAATGACTTTAGAACCAAATCCAATTCGTGTAAGGAACATTTTCATCTGAGCAGGCGTTGTATTCTGTGCTTCATCCAGAATAATATAAGCATTATCCAGCGTACGTCCTCGCATATATGCAAGCGGCGCCACTTCAATCAGTCCACGTTCCATATTTTTTGCAAAACTGTCTGCCCCCATGATCTGGTACAAAGCATCGTATAATGGACGAAGATATGGATCAACCTTGCTCTGTAAATCCCCGGGCAGAAATCCAAGCTTTTCGCCGGCCTCGATTGCCGGTCTTGTAAGGATAATACGGCTAACTTCCTCATTACGAAATGCGGTAACAGCCATTGCCATAGCCAGATACGTTTTACCCGTACCGGCAGGACCAATTCCAAATACGATCATTTTTTTACGTATACTGTCAACATACTCTTTCTGACCGATCGTTTTCGGTTTAATCGGTCGTCCCTGTATCGTATTACAAATAAAATCTCTGTCGATTTCGGTTAAGGCACCTGTCTTTTCTTCCATAGAAAGAGCTAATGCATAAGAAGTATTCTGACGTGTAATCGTATTTCCACGAAGTGCAAGTCTGGTCAACTCCTGAATAACCGCTTTTGCTTTCTCGGCAGCTGTCTCAGGTCCCAGAATCTTCAGCTGATCTTCACGGGAAATCAACGAAACGTTCAACGTCTTTTCTATTAATTTAAGATGCTCATCAAACTGACCAAAGATATTGGCCTGCTGATTTGCAGGAATTTCTACTTTTAATTCACAAATGTTTCCGGCCATAAAATCCCTTTCTAAATTTTTTTATACAAATATTTCCGTATTTTACTCTTTGTTTCGAAAACAAATCATAGAAAACCATAAAATTGTGTTTCCGCCAAGATTATATTCCATTTCCTGCTGCTCAACGATTTCCTGAACCACTACACCATGACTTTCCAGACATGGATGCATATATTCCGGATGTCTGCATGGTTCGTTATGTTTATATGCACAGTCGGCACATAAATCGCAGGACTCCGTTGAAAGAATGAAGATCTGATATCCCTCTTTTTCCAAAAACTCGCCTAACGAGGAGGTTAATTCTTCGTGTGCACGACGAGTTTTCAGCATCTCCTCCATATTCATAATGTCACTGACTTCCGCAACACTGGAGAAAAAAATCGCCTGATCATAGTTCTGAATTCTCTCTTTGCATTCCTCAAGCGTACCTACTGCCGGCGGACAGGCCCATGTAGAACCATAGCGTACACATTCATTTTTACAGATATCACGAACACGCTTCTGTACCTGTATATCTGCAGTATCAATCAATCGATATTCAAAAACAGGAAATTCTGTAATATATTCATCAAATTTTTCTTGATTAAACAGGATACTCACTTAATGATCTCCTTTCATTTCACAATTACGAATCAGATTCAGGGCAATTACCTTATATTCACTGATTTTCTGTGATTTTCGGATTTTCTTTAATTGTTTATCACAATCAATAAAGTATTTGCCCCAGTATGCCCAAAGTTCTTTCATTCGAAACAGTACATTTCGATCTCCGGACAAACGTTCGGAATAAGCATCCAGCAGCTCATCGTGAAACGCTTCAAACAAAGATGCATCCGGTATTTCATCACTATGAGCCATTCCGGGAAGAAATGGATTTCGGATTGCACCTCTTCCATACATAATGCAATCGACCGATTTTATTTTTTCCTGAATAGCAAAGACATCGTTTTTATAAAATAAATCGCCATTGTAGCACAAAGGTATTTCGAGTGATTCCAAAGCTTTCTGAAAGGCATCTAAATGAATCGTTCCTTTGTAATGATCAATTAACAGGCGTGGATGTATGATAAGTTCACTGATTGGAAATTTACGATATACATTTAATAAATCATCCCAATCCTCTTCTTCATCAATACCGATACGTGTTTTGATGGAAAGCTTAACGTCCAGTGCACTGTAGATCTGATCCAGAAAACGTTCAAGTTTCATAGGATCTGAGAGAAATCCGGCACCTTTTCCTTTCGCCGTAACCGTTCCGGATGGACACCCCAGATTGAGATTTAATTCCCTGTATCCGTATTCATTTTTTAATATTCCGGCAAGATGCATAAAATCTTCCGCATTGTTTCCCAGAATCTGAGGAACCAGAAAGATTCCCTCATTAAAAGAGGGGGCTACCTCATATATTTCTTTGGTGCTTAATTTTTTCTGAGGTTTGGCTGTAAGAAACGGAGTAAAGTACTTATCCATCGGATAAAAATACTTATGATATGTCCGACGATATATATCACCTGTTATGCCTTCCATAGGCGAAAGATATTCTCTCATCCATGTCCTCCGTTTTATTTATGATAAGGTTCATTTTTCATAATTCTGAAGCTTCTGTATATCTGCTCCAGTAAAATCATCTGCATTAACTGATGCGGAAAAGTCATCTTTGAAAAAGAAATTTTTTCATCCGCACGATTTAAAACTTCCTCACAAAGCCCCAGTGAACCGCCAATAACAAAGTCGATCGTACTCTCTCCGGCAATTCCCAGATTTTCAATCTTTTTGGACAGTTCTACTGAATCCGGCATTTTTCCGTCAATTGCCAACGCAATCACATAATCAGATTCTTTGATATGCTTTAAAAGCCTTACGCCTTCTGTCTGCTTGATCTGCGCATTTAATGCATCCGAAGCATGATCAGGAGTTTTTTCATCAGGAACCTGTACAAAAGATAATTTACAATATCTGGATAATCTCTTTGCATATTCATCAATGCCGGCATTTAAATATTTTTCTTTTATTTTTCCTACTGATAGAATTCTGATTTCCATAATTTTTCTTTCAAGTTACATATTTTCTACAAAATTTTCAAACTCTTCCATCACCATAATGACTTTTCTAGGCTTTGTTCCTTCTTCCGGCCCTACGACTCCGGCATCACAAAGCTGGTCCATAATACGAGCGGCACGATTGAAACCGATTTTAAACATACGCTGCAGCATACCGATAGAGGCTTTATCTTTTTGAATAATAAATTTACCTGCATCAACAAACAGCGCATCATAATCATCTGCTCCGCCCGCAGCACTGCTGCCAAAGGAAGCACTGTTGATCTGTTTCACGATTTCATCATTATGACCCACGATTGGATTTTTGTTTGATAAAAACTGCGCAATATCACTGACTTCCTCATCCGGAACAAATGCGCCCTGCAATCTGGCCGGTTTCTGGTATCCCTGTGGATAGAATAGCATGTCGCCTTTACCAAGCAGTTTCTCTGCACCATTCATATCCAAAATCGTTCTGGAATCTACCCCCTGTGAAACAGAGAATGCAATACGCGATGGCATATTGGCTTTAATGAGACCGGTAATGACATTTACGGATGGTCTCTGTGTAGCAATAATCAAATGAATACCTGCCGCTCTGGCAAGCTGAGCAAGTCGGCAAATTGCATCTTCGACTTCGCCTGGAGCAACCATCATCAAATCGGCAAGCTCGTCTACAATAATGACGATCTGCGGTAATTTTTCCGGTTTTTTCTCGCCTTCAACTTCCGGAAGCTGATCGATTTTTTTGTTATATTCTGCGAGATTTCGTACATGATATTCCGCAAAAGTGTTATAACGCGATGTCATTTCATTAACAGCCCAGTTTAAAGCACCGGAGGCTTTCTTTGGATCGGTAACAACCGGAATCAGCAGGTGAGGAATACCATTGTATACACTCAGCTCTACAACCTTCGGGTCGATCATGATCAGTTTTACTTCTTTTGGCGAAGCCTTATACAGGATACTGATGATCAGTGTATTGATACATACCGATTTACCGGATCCTGTTGCTCCGGCAATTAGTAAATGCGGCATTTTTGCTATATCTGCCACTACTACTTTACCGGCAATATCTTTACCAACGGCAAAGGAAAGTTTCGATGGTGCATTTTTGAATTCCTGCGATTCCAGAAGGTCACGCAGAACAACGGCACTGACGGTTTTGTTCGGAACCTCAATACCCACGGCAGCTTTTCCCGGAATCGGTGCTTCAATACGAATATCCGGTGTTGCCAGATTCAATTTAATATCATCGGCAAGGCTCAGAATCTTGCTGACCTTTACACCCATTTCCGGCTGTAATTCAAATCGTGTAACGGTTGGACCACAGCTGACATTTGTTACGGTTACATTTACGTTAAATGTTCGAAGAACCTCCTGCAGCTTCATTGCCGTTTTTTTCAGATATTCATCCGAGTCTCCCTGTGCCTGTCGATCTCCTCTCTTCATAAGATTTAACGGAGGATAGACATATGGTTTTTCCGGTACATCTTTGTCTTCTATTTCATGTTGTATATTTTTAATTCCGGAACTGATTTCTGCAGCAGAAGATTTCGGATTCTTGGAAGGCTGTCTTGTCTGTGCAGGCTGTTCCTGCACTTCTGCTATTGGTTCCGGACTTACTTCCACCGATTTCTGAACTGCAGATATCCCTCTTGAAGTTTCCTGTACAGGCTTAAAACTCTCTTCGGCATAAGCCGGAATCACTTCTTCAGGCTGCGGTTCAGATACGATCTGAGACGATGTAGTTTCTATAAATGGTTCTTCCTGCGACTCTTCATACGATTCCACATATAATTCGTTAACCGGTTCGTTATAAGATTCCTCAATCGGCTCTTCAACATATTCAGCCGGTGCAGATCTGTGAATCTTAAATTCCAATTGTCCCTGATTTGTCTCTTTTGTATCTACGCTTAACGTTGAAATATCCGTTGTTTCATCATAAAACTCTTCATCCTGGTCTTCGGTTAGCGGTTCAATTACCTCAGCACCATTTGAAGCAGCATCTTCTGTTCTGGGTTCCAATTTAGTGCCTTCCAGAAATGCAGGTTTTTTTACTTCTGCTTTTTTTGTTTTGCGATTTAACTTGTTTTTCGACTGTGCTTTCGCTTTCTGTTTTCCGGCAATTTTTTCTTCCCTAAAATCATCGGAATCTTCAGCAAGTATTCGTTCCTCTTCAATTTTTTCACGAAGTCTGCGTGTACGCTCTGCTTCCTTTCGCTGTCTCTGAAGCTGACGCTGTTGTTTTTTTAATTCACGACGTTCATCTCTTTCCGGCTGTCTTTCCATATACTGTTCATGTCTGTTTCTGGCAGACTCATTGATAGACTGAACAACCTTATTGATAAAAGAGAAAAATGATTTCTGAGTGATCAAAATCAGACAGATTACAATTACGAGAATATAAATTACATAACTGCAAAATAAACCGAGCCAGGAAGTAATTGTCATACAGATTGCTCCGCCGATGACTCCGCCGCCGGTATAATAAGCCGCACTGAGATCATAATAATCTGCGAGCATTGTACTGTTTGAAAACCCTTCCATTGCAAGCTGCAAAAAAGCACAAAGAAATATAAACAAAACAATTGATGCCAGCAGCTTTTTATATGCAACTATATTTGTACGATTGGAAAGAATAAATCCGAAACCAATAAAGATCAGAATAGGAAAAAGATATGCCAGCACACCCATTGTGCCAAACAAAAAGTTTCGGATTGCAACGCCAACGGTACCTCCCATTCCCAAAACACTTACCATCATAATCACACAGGCTGCAAATATAATCAGTAAGATAATCTCAGTCTGAAAACCGTTAACAAAAGAATCATCTTTCTTTGATCTTTGATTACTCGATTTTTTTCGAGTTGATGCCATAAATAATTCCCCTCTCAAATAAAAACTTCTATTTAAAATTCAGGTTAAGTCCGAAGACAGACTTCTCCTCTATCTATAAAGCTCCATAATGTCTGAATAAGACAAACAGACCAATAATGAAACAATAAAATGCAAATATTCTGAGTTTTACATTCTGTACGATTCTCATGAAAGATCGTATCACCGTGTAAGTCGTAATTCCGGCAACAATGGTTCCTACTAGTATGAACAAGATAATCCCAAAGTCCATGTCCGCACCGCCAAAATGTACCAGTTGCGAAAGAACCGCTCCAAAAATAGCCGGAACACTTAACATATAAGAATACTTGAATGCGAATTTCAAATTAAATCCACAGAGCAATCCTGTTCCAACCGTAAGCCCAAGTCTGGATACTCCCGGAAATACAGAAATCCCCTGCATGATACCGATCCACAATGCATCTGCATTAGATACAAGCTGTGGTGTTTTTTTGCCTCCCACCTTACTAAAGTCGATAACGATCAGAAATACTGCTGTAAGTAAAAATCCGATTCCTGTCATTACCGTAGAAGCAGAACAATATGCCACAATTCTTCTGGCCGTAAATCCCAGAATCATAGTTGGAAGCATCGAAATCAAAAATAATATCGTAGATCTGCGGTATGTTCCCGAAGTAAGATCATTATATGCATAATGAGAACCTGTACGCTTATTCTTGATAAATTTCATGATGTTATTAAAAATATCAAGACATAAACCAATAAACTCTTCCCCTATTTTTTTGAAATCTTTTTTGAAATATAAAATAATTGCGACCATAGAGCCTAAATGAAGCATGCTTTCAAACAACACACCTCCTACGATCTCGATATCCATAAAGGATGCCAATACAATAATATGACCAAAACTGCTTACCGGAAATACTTCAAGCAAGCCTTGAATCACACCGGCAAATATAGCAAATAATCCTGACATAGGTACTTCCCTTTCTGAGAAAACAATGTTCACTAACTAAATATTATATCACATCTGTCAAGAGTGAACAAGAAAATCCCCCATGCATAAACATGGGGGATGAAATGATATCTGATAACTATATTAAATCAACGATTGAATATATTATTTTTTTATTTTGCAGAAAGAAATTCATGAATTCCTTTTGCACCGGCTTTTCCTGCACCCATAGCAAGGATAACTGTAGCAGCACCTGTTACAGCATCACCGCCTGCGAATACAGCAGCTTTACTTGTCTGACCATTTTCTTCAGATGCAACGATACATCTTCTCTTGTTTACATCAAGACCGGCTGTTGTTGAAGAAATCAATGGGTTTGGAGATGTTCCAAGTGACATGATAACGGTATCACAGTCAATTACAAACTCAGAACCAGGAACTGCTACAGGACGTCTTCTGCCTGATGCATCCGGCTCACCAAGTTCCATCTTCACGCATTTCATACCGGCTACCCATCCTGCTTCATTAACAAGGATTTCTGTAGGGTTTGTAAGAAGATCGAAGATAATTCCTTCTTCTTTTGCATGATGAACTTCTTCCACACGTGCCGGAAGTTCAGCTTCGCTACGACGATATACAACGTGTACTTCAGCGCCAAGACGAAGTGCTGTTCTGGCTGCATCCATAGCTACGTTACCACCACCAACAACACAAACTTTTGTGCCTGCTGAAATAGGTGTATCGTATTCCGGATTGAAAGCTTTCATAAGGTTGCTTCTTGTCAGGTATTCATTTGCAGAGAATACACCGTTTGCTGTCTCTCCAGGGATACCCATAAACATTGGAAGTCCTGCACCGGATCCGATAAAGATAGCTTCAAATTTTTCTTCTTCAAGAAGCTGATCGATCGTTGTAGATTTACCAATGATTACGTTTGTTTCGAATTTAACGCCAAGTTCTTTAACTTTGTCAATTTCTTTTGCTACAACTTTCTGTTTTGGAAGACGGAATTCCGGAATACCATAAGCAAGTACACCGCCAAGTTCGTGAAGTGCTTCAAATACAGTTACATCATATCCAAGTTTTGCAAGGTCACCGGCACATGTAAGACCGGAAGGACCGGAACCGATAACAGCAACTTTATGTCCGTTTTTCACTTCTGCTTTTTTCGGCATAATGTTGTTTTCCAGGGCATAATCTGCAACGAATCTTTCCAGTTTACCGATAGAAACGGCTTCGCCTTTGATACCACGGATACAACGGCTTTCACACTGTGACTCCTGCGGACAAACACGACCGCAGATAGCAGGAAGTGCAGAAGATAATCCGATAACATCATATGCAGCTTCGAAATTTCCTTCTTTTACTTCAGCGATAAATGCAGGAATGTTGATGGATACCGGACATCCTTCGATACATTTTGCTTTTTTACATCCAAGACAACGGCTTGCTTCATCCATTGCTTCTTCTTTGTTATATCCATAGCAAACTTCATCGAAGTTTGTCGCTCTAACCTTTGGATCCTGTTCTCTTACAGGAATTCTTTTTAATACGTCAACTGCCATTATTTGTCACCTCCACAATTGCCACATCCGCCGTGATGTGTGTCACCTTCCTGTAACTTCAGCATAGCGCGGCCTTCAGCTGTCTTATATGTCTGCTGTCTCTTCATTGCGTTATCAAAGTCAACGAGATGTCCGTCAAATTCAGGTCCATCTACGCAGGCAAATTTAATTTCATCACCTACGATCAGACGACATGCACCACACATACCTGTACCATCAACCATGATCGGGTTCATACTTACAATTGTAGGAATGCCAAGTTTCTTTGTCATCAGACAACAGAATTTCATCATGATCATTGGACCGATTGCGATACAAACATCGTATTTATTTCCTTTTTCTACAAGTTCTTCGATCATAGTTGTAACCATACCTGCATGACCATAAGAACCATCGTCTGTACATGGATAATAATTTCCTGCAACAGCTTCCATTTCTTTTTCGAGAATCAAAAGATCTTTTGTTTTGGAACCGATAATTACATCAGCGTCAATTCCATGTTCATGGAGCCATTTAACCTGAGGATATACAGGAGCTGTACCAACACCGCCGCCAACGAAAAGGATTTTTTTCTTTTTCACTTCTTCGAGATCATCTGTAACGAGCTCAGAAGGACATCCAAGTGGTCCAACGAAATCACGGAATGAATCTCCTGCTTTTAATGCAGCAAATTTATTTGTAGATGCTCCGATAGGCTGGAATACGATAGTGATCGTTCCTTTTTCTCTATCATAGTCACAGATTGTAAGAGGAATTCTTTCACCTTTTTCATCAAGTTTAACGATTACAAATTGTCCCGGCTGGCAGTTTTCTGCAACACGCGGTGCTTCTACATCCATGAGATAGATGTTGGAAGCAAGCATTTCTGCTCTTAAGATCTTATACATATCATCTCTCCTCTCCTGAAAAAACATCATTTTTTGTGTTTTTTATGTATGTACTTTTTACCTGACGTAACATACATATTTATATAATTTTAACATTGTTTGGCCTTATTATCAATTGTTTTGCAACTTAATGACAAATTATCTTTAAAATTATTCATCCCAGTTATGCCAAACATTTGTTACGTCATCATCGTCATCAAGCAAATCCAGAGTTTTGTTCAGATCCTTGATATCCTGTTCACTGGTAAGCTCTACATATGTCTGTGGGATCATTGCAACTTCTGCTTCCAGAAGCGGAACGCCTTCTTTTTCCAGAGCTTCACGAACTGCACCAAAATCATCCGGTGAAGTGAGAACTTCATAGCTATCTTCTTCTTCAACGAAGTCTTCTGCACCTGCATCAAGAGCAAGCATCATAAGCTCATCCGCATCCATTTCACATTCTTCTTTATCAATGATAATCTGTCCTTTTTCATCGAACATGAAAGAAACACATCCCGGTGTTCCAATACTTCCATAGCCTTTTGTAAATGCACTTCTTACATTTCCGGCTGTACGATTTTTGTTGTCGGTAAGTGTTTCAACGATAATTGCAACACCTTTTGGTCCATAGCCTTCGTATACGATTTTTTCGTAGTTATCAGCAGAATCAGCACCTGCAGCTTTTTTGATACCACGTTCAATTGTATCATTTGGCATATTGTTTGCTTTTGCTTTTGCGATAACATCACGAAGCTTACCGTTGTTGCTTGGATCCGGACCGCCGGCTTTTACAGCCATAACGATTTCACGACCGATTACGGTAAAGATTTTACCTTTTTTCGCATCGTTTTTCTCTTTCTTATGCTTAATATTTGCAAACTTTGAATGTCCTGACATATTATATCTCCTTTGTCTTTGATTTCTATTTTATATTATTAATAAGTTTAAATATAATGCTGCTATTTGGAATCGTTTAAAAAATATATAATTTATATTTTTTCCGCTTTCACCATTCCGATGGTTTTGTCGCCGAGAGAAGTAATCGTAAAACGATATCCGTTTGCGCAAATCACCTGATCCAGGTCTTCTTCTGTCGGAATATGACCAAGAATCGATGTTAAGTATCCATTCAGTGTTTCAACATCTACATCGCCGAAATCGATCTGCAAACGTTCCTGTACATCTTCGAGCTGAGCAAGACCATCGATCATTACACTATTATCCCGCTGTTTTCGAATCATAATTTCATCGTCATCATACTCATCCTGTATTTCTCCGACGATTTCTTCCAGGATATCTTCCATACAGACAAGACCGGCTGTCTGTCCGTATTCATCGATTACTACTGCCATATGAACTTTTTTGGCCTGCATGGCACGAATCAGATCAGCAATTGCTCTCGTTTCGGGAATATAAGCAACCTGTCGAATTAATCCAGGCAGTTCCTGAAGTGTTTTAAATTTCGCCCAGGCATTTTTTGTATAAAATTTCAAAGCATCTTTATAATGAATAATACCTATGATATTATCAATGCTTTCCTGATAAACCGGGTAACGCGAATATCCTTCTTCGAACATTCGATCAATTACTTCCTGAAGGGTTACCGTATCTTCGAATGCGACGATATCTTTTCGATGAGTCATAATATCATGTGCATCCGTATCACCGAATGTCATAATGTTCTGAATCATCTCCGCTTCGTTTTCTTCGATTACACCTTGTTCATGCGCTTCGTCAACCATCGACAGAATTTCTTTTTCTGTCATAGAATCTGAATTCTGATTTAGCCCGCCCCCAAAGAGATCTTTCATTTTTGTTAACCAATGGGTTTTCTGACTATCATCGTCCATATTTTTAATAGCTCCTTTATATCATAAAATCACTGAAAAAATATAACACTTTCCATTTCTTTCGTCAAGGCAACGACTTATTCTTTACTGTTTTGGCATCTCGTTTCAAACGGAATACAGCTGATATATCAGAAGCCAAAATGTGTCGATTCTGCTACAATTTTACCATTCTGAATATAAAGACGAGGTACACGTTTTCCGATATCACAGACAAATTCATATGGAAATCTGCCAGACAATTCGCCAAGCAGATCCACTGTAATCTCTTCATCACCGGATTTGCCCATCAGGATAACTTCATCCTCTGCTTTTACATCGGGAATATCCGTTACATCTACCATAAACTGGTCCATACAGACACGACCGCATATCGGTGCCTTCTGACTATGAATCAGTACCCATCCTTTGTTAGATAACAGTCTCGGATATCCGTCCGCATATCCAACCGGAATCGTTGCAATCACAGAGTCACGCTTCGTCACAAATGTTCCTCCGTAACTGATCTGAACACCGGCAGGTACCTTTTTCACGTAAGATACATGGCTTAGCAGGGACATCGCCGGCTTCATCGGCACAATGTCTTTTTCTACTTCATCAGATGGATAAATACCATAAATTGTAATTCCGGCACGAACGATATTTAAGTTTGCTTCCGAAACACGTATAATACCGGCACTATTGGAACAATGACGTATTGGAAGACGTACCCCTCTGTTTTCGAGTGCATCAGCAAAACGAGTATAGCGTGCAAGCTGCACCATAGCCGGTGCACGATCATATTCATCGGCTCTGGCAAAATGCGTAAACATACCTTCAATTTCGAGATTTTCCAGCTGCGCAATCTTCCCTATCTCATCAAGACTTTCTTCACGATCTGCAAATCCAATTCGGGTCATACCTGTATCGAGAGCAAGATGAATATATACTTTCTTCCCGATTCGTTTTCCTGCCTCCGCATATTGACAGGCCATTTCGTAAGAAGTTACCGCAATACGGATTTCCTGTTCTGCCAGTTCTTCCATATATTCCTGAAACACAAGTCCCAAAATAAGGATTGGTTTTTTTGCACCCGCTTTGCGAAGTTCAAGTGCCTCCTGTGCAGTTGCTGCAGCAAATCCCCAGATATATGGATAATCATGAATCATTTTCATGATCTGAACCGCACCATGTCCATAACCATCGGCCTTGATGACGGCAATCATCTGTGTATTCGGGTCAATATTTTTTCTCATGTTCTCGAAGTTTTCCCGGATCGCATCCAGGGAAATCAGCGCTTTGATACGCTTGTATTCCTTCATAATACTATTTCATCTCCTCATTTTTCAGACATTCACAAATTCCCTCAAGGATATCCCTTGCTTTCATAGAACGCTGACCACATTTTTGTACTGCAGCTTTTCCTCCAACGGAATGAAGAAGCACACCATAAGCTGCAGCTTTTGTCAAAAGATGATTTAACTCTTCCATACTCCGTCTTTGAATCTTATATTCTGAACCATCATAATCGGATTTTTCATCCAGACCATGATATTCACTTAGAAAACATCCGATGACTCCGGCAATCGTTCCACTTAGCACATCCCCGCTTCCGGCAGTAGCCAGTCCCGGATTTGTCTCTGTATTCAAATAGATTACGTTCTGTTCCGACTCATCCTGTTTATTTATTGTTCTTCCACTAATTACCGTTACAGCATCTTTTAAAACACATGTTAAATGATGCTTCACTGAATAGTCTGCGGCAGATTGAATGAACGAGTTTTTTATTTCCGGAATGGATTTTCCTGTCAATTTAGCCATCTCTCCTACATGTGGAGTTACAATGACATTTTTATGAAGTTCTTTCTGCCAATCCGGTTTCATCGCAAGCAGGTTCAGACCATCCGCATCAATGATCATTGGTTTTTGTTCATTTTTATTTAATGTTAAATACGAATCCATATGATCCTGTGCTGCTTGTTTCATTCCCAGTCCGGGACCGATTACAATACAGTCACACCAGTTATACAACCTGCGATATTCGTTTTCAGAAAAATCACAGGATATCATTGCTTCCGGAAGTAGTGTTTGTAAAATAATCCGATTACTTTCAGCCGTATGTACCAGAACCATACCGGCACCGGCATGGAAAGCCGCCAAAGCACATAGATATGCCGCACCGCTCATCCCCTCTGAACCGGCTAGAATCAATATTTTCCCAAAGGTACCTTTGTTTCCGAATTCCATTCGTTTCGGTATATTAGCCAGATCCGTGCTTTCCAGTTGATATTTATGAATACGATCTTCGCAATCATAAATTCCAATATCTGAAACAATAATTTCACCGGCATACATTTTGGCCGGATACATACAAAGCCCCTGCTTTTGGAATGCAAATGTAATTGTATAATCCGCCTTAAAAGCAATCCCCATTATTTCTCCGGTATCACCATTGATTCCGGAAGGAATATCAACCGCAATTTTCAAAGCAGACATCTCATTCATCTCTTTTAGTATAGAATGATACTTTCCGCTGATACAGCGTGACAAACCAACACCGAATACGGCGTCAATCACTATGGTATATGCTTTCGATTCCATATGATCTACAAATGGAACTCCGTATTCTGATGCGCAGCGATACTGGATCATAGTCTGCTCCGTCATTTTTTCAATCGTTCCTGCCAGAAAGCAGGAAACCTGATATCCCGCAAGATACAGAAGTCGCGCAACCGCAATACCATCTCCGCCGTTATTCCCGCTTCCGCAAACGACAAGAATCTTTTCTTTTGAACGATTCCGATATTTATCTTTTACAAATTCAAATACCCGCAGAGATGCTCGTTCCATCAAAACAATTGAAGGAAGATGAAAACGATCAAAAGTCTGCTGATCCAGATATTTCATTTGTTCACAGGTAACAATTTTTTTCATAATCATAAACTCCATGCTGTTCACTCTCTTTTTACACATAAGAGAATTTTTTTATACTGATTGAATTCAGCGAAACTTGCTTTAAACATGAAACTGCTGCAAGGCATGATTCCCCTGCAGCAGCTTATTCGCATTAACAATATATCATTATTTCAATCTATTTTGAATATTTACAATTATTCGTTATCTTTGTGTTCCTGTTCGTATTTGCTGATGTTATAAGATAAAGTCATCAGACTTTCTGACAAATGAACATTCTCAACGATTACATTTTCCGGTGTTTCAAGATCCACATGAGCAAAATTCCAAATTGCTTTAATCCCATTTTCAACCAGAATATCAGCCATTTCTTTTGCCTTATTTTTTGGAATGGTTAAAATTGCAATTTCAACGGAATTCTCTTTGATAAATTGTCCAAGGTCTTTAATCATTTTGATTTCAATTCCACGTACCGTAATTCCTTCCAGTACAGGATTGATATCAAAGATTCCAACTAACTTAAATCCTCTTTTTTCGAATTCACGATAATTGGCCAGAGCCTGTCCCAGATTACCGGCTCCCAATATAATCATAGGATGAACAACATCCAGTCCTAAAATCTTTCCGATTTCTTTATATAAATATTTTACGTTATATCCATATCCCTGCTGTCCAAATCCACCAAAATTGTTTAAATCCTGTCGAATCTGAGACGCTGTGACATGCATTTTACGACTTAATTCATTGGAAGAAATGCGTTCCACATCTTCGTCCAGCAATTCACTTAAATATCTATAATATCGCGGCAATCGCTTAATGACAGCGCTAGAAATATTTTTCGTCTCCAAGCTTATAGCCTCCTTAATATATACTTTAATATTATAAATGATTGATAAATTAATGTCAATCATTCAGTATCAAAGTTTTAAAGTATTCATGGACAAAAACTTCCTGTCTTCCATGCGGAAGCTTTGCTGTAAATAATTGAAATAAGCCGGAACATGTAAAGATAATGAATAGATACAAATTACTTTGATTTTCTTGACATATTTCGTTATAATAATCGCTGTATATCATCTTTGAGTAAATAGTTAAAGTAAATGAATATGTTTTTTACATTTCATTATCAATTTGGAGGATCTAATGATTTTATCATGCAGTAATATATCAAAATCCTTTGGAGAAAAGGATATCATCAAAGATGCTTCCTTTCATATTGAAAATCGTGAAAAAGCAGCTTTGATTGGAAACAATGGTGCAGGCAAAACCACTCTTCTGCGTATTATTATGCAGGAGATGTCTTCTGACAGCGGTGTCGTAGCCTTATCCAAAGACAAAACGATCGGATACCTGGCTCAGTATCAGGATATCCATGGTTCTCATACCATATATGAAGAACTATTGGCAACCAAACAGCATATCATTGATATGGAAAGTCGTCTTCGTACTCTGGAACAGGAAATGAAATATGTATCCGGAGAAGCACTGGAAACACTGATGAATACCTACTCTCGCATTAACCATCAGTTCGAGATGGAAAACGGCTATGCCTATAAAAGTGAAATCGTCGGTGTTTTGAAAGGTCTTGGGTTCGATGAAAATGACTTTTCCAAACATATTGAAACCTGTTCCGGAGGACAGAAAACACGTGTAGCATTAGGTAAACTCCTGTTGTCAAAACCTGATGTTCTACTGCTCGATGAGCCTACCAACCATTTGGATATGGAAAGCATCTCCTGGCTCGAAACGTATTTATTAAACTATCAGGGCGCTGTACTTATCGTATCTCATGACCGCTACTTTCTGGATAAAGTCGTTACGAAAGTAATAGAAATCGAAGCCGGTATTGTGCAGACCTTCAGCGGAAATTATTCTGCTTATGCCGTAAAAAAGGCACAGCAGCGTGACGCAAAATATAAAGCATACTTAAATCAACAACGTGAAATTCGCCATCAGGAAGCGGTAATTGCAAAATTAAAACAGTTCAATCGCGAAAAATCTATCAAACGTGCGGAAAGCCGCGAGAAAATGTTGGATAAAGTAGATCGTATCGAAAAACCTCTCGAACTTCAGACACAGATGCGCATTCGTCTGGAACCACGCTATATTTCCGGCAATGATGTTTTAACTGTCGATGCAATGTCAAAAAGTTTTCCCGGGCAGAAATTATTCAGTGATATCTCTTTTGAAATCAAGCGTGGCGAACGCGTTGCCCTGATTGGAAATAATGGTACCGGTAAAACTACAATGCTGAAAATTTTAAATCGTCAGCTTGAAGCCGACACCGGACGCTATTCTCTGGGGTCTAAAGTACGTGTAGGCTACTATGATCAGGAACATCATGTTCTGCATATGGAAAAAACCGTATTCCAGGAAATTGCAGATACCTATCCTACACTCACAGAAACACAGATTCGAAATATGCTCGCAGCTTTCCTTTTTACAGGTGACGATGTATACAAAGAAATCTCTTCTCTTTCCGGTGGTGAACGCGGACGTGTTTCTCTGGCAAAACTCATGCTTAGTGAAGCAAACTTTTTGATTCTCGACGAGCCTACCAACCATTTGGATATTGCATCCAAAGAAATTCTGGAAGAAGCTCTGAACAGCTATACCGGAACGGTATTTTTCGTTTCCCATGACCGTTATTTTATCAACCAGGTAGCTACCCGGGTAATGGAATTAACTAACCAGGCGGTTGTGAATTATATTGGCGATTACGACTATTATCTGGATAAAAAAGAAGAACTGACGCAGATCTATGCTCCTGCTGCGGAAGAAAATGAAGATCAAAGTACCGCAACGGAAAGCAAACTTACCTGGCAGCAGCAAAAAGAAGAACAGGCAAAGCAGAGAAAACGCGAGAATGAACTAAAAAAAGTGGAAGCCAGAATCGAAGAACTGGAAACCCGAGATAAAGAAATTGACGAAGAAATGAGTCTGCCGGAAGTTGGTACGGATGTAGCCAGATGTACGGCACTCAGCAAAGAAAAAGCCGCAATTTTAGAAGAGCTCGATGAACTCTACGAAAAATGGGAAGAAATGGCATAGATATTCAAAATCCGCAGCAGGAAATTCCTGTTGCGGACTTTTTTTGGTTTATTATTTTATAAGAAAACTTTTTACGCCTGTTCGATCAAGCATTTTACCGATCACAATAAACAATACAAGACTTCCTGTACTCTGAATCAGGTTACCTGTCACAGATGTAACAAAAGCAGCCTGCGCATTTCCGTATATAATCACTTCTGCAATATAATATCCAATAATGGTAATTGCCATTCCAATCACAGCGGCAGAGACATTCCGTTTATTTATTATCTGATTCTGTTTTGAAGTAAATCCAAGACACAACAGTGCTTTAATAATAATGGTAGCCGGTGCCCAGATCGGTGCAGTTAAAACATCTGCCATTCCGCCTCCGATTGCGGCTGCTGCACACGCATATGGTGTCGGCAGTAATGAAGCTGCCAGATAAATCAATGTATCTCCCAGATGAATATACCCCTGATTAAATCCAACCGGTATATGGCAGATATAAGCAGTCATAATCGTAATCATAGCAGCAAAAACAGCTGTATAAGCGACCAGTTTTGTAGTTTCTCTTGTAGCATTTTGTGTTTGTGCAGATGTATTTATCATTTCAATCCCTCCGCCAGTTCAAATAAATATTGTTCAAAGCAAATACCATCATTTCGATCTGTATGTTCTTTTTCTGTCATCTTCAATGATTTTTCAATCAGATTCATTGCTCTTCTCACACATTGATTCAAAGAAAGATTCCGAAGCATTCCCGCACAAATTACGGAAGCAAATATATCTCCGGTACCGGAATAACTGCCCCCTATTTTGGGAGAAGTTTCCATTCGCGTCTCATATTGTACAGTTTTTTCATTCATTGCGGATTGTTCCGATTTCGTTTTATTCGATCCATGTTTTTTTTCACAGACCAGAGTCCCAATCATTGACTGTGAATTTTGATCTTTCAAATCCAAACCGGTAATTACAACGCCTTCCAGATCAAATGCTTCCGTTATGCGTCTTCCAAGTTTCCTGACTTCTTTTTCATTTTGAAACTTTTGCCACTGTTTCAGCATTTCATCTTTTCCATATAATAAAAGCAATGCTTCCGTGAGATTCGGTGTAATCACATGTGCCCGATGTGCCAGTTTTCTCATTCTCTCTAAAAGTTCATCCGTATAGATATCATAGACATCGCCCTGATCTCCCATCACCGGATCGGTCAGAAGAAATG
This sequence comes from Eubacteriales bacterium, assembly GCA_030526665.1. Classification (GTDB taxonomy): domain Bacteria; phylum Bacillota; class Clostridia; order Lachnospirales; family Lachnospiraceae; genus Blautia_A. The sequence continues at coordinate 39,026 of JAUNCI010000002.1, read as the reverse complement.
TATGTTCATCAGAAAATGCATCAATAAATTTCAGAAAAACTTCTGCCTGCTTTGCGTTTGTAAAAAATCCGGTATAGATTCCATCCGGATGAAGGCCTCTTTTTTTCCATTCCGATACATATTCATCGATATGTTCCGTCAAATCAACACAATAATAACTATCATAATCGGTCTGGTTACTGAGTACCGCTGTCGGTAACGGAATTGCCTGCACTCCCATAACGGAAATTACAGGGATCGCTGCTGTCAGTGAACACTTTCCCATTCCGGATAAATCATTAATGATAATTGCTTTTTTCATTCCTTTTGTTTCCTTGTGCTATTTCATGAAATATTAATGATTATAAAAGAATCTATTGCTCTTTCATAACTTAGTGTATACAATAGCAGATATGTGGATATCAGAAAATAACCAATTATGACTATTTTTTAGTGGTCAGTTTAGGAGTGACAATGAAAAAAGATTTTTTATACATGGAACTGTATCATCATTTTCAGGAACGTATCATGAATCAGAGCATTTTGCCAGGAGAAAAAATGCCGTCCATACGGAAATGTACCATTGATATGAATTGCAGTCGAACAACTGTTGAGAATGCATATCTTCAGCTTGCTGCAGACGGCTACATTATAGCCAAATCGCAAAGCGGATACTATGTTACCTCTATAGCCAGACATGCTTTAACCAATACTGAAAGTCCGGTCATTCCGACACAGCATGCAGCTATAAAATATGATTTATCCAGTACCGGCGTAGACCGTGAAAGCTTTGACTTTGAGTTGTGGCGACGTTACCTGAAAAGTGCACTTCGTCAGAATGAACGATTATTAAACTATGGCGAGCCGCAGGGCGAATATGATTTCCGCCAGGCGCTGGCAAAATATGTTCGTGACAGCCGTAATATTATCTGCTCTCCGGATGATATTGTAATCGGTGCCGGAACGCAAAATCTTCTCCAGATTCTTGCACCGCTTTTAAACGACAGAAAAACTGTTTCCTTTCCTTCTCAGGAATTTGTACATGGTCCGACTGTTTTCAACGATTATGGATTTGACGTCCATTTTCGAGATAAAAACTGTGAAATCATCTACGTCTCACCTGCGCACATGACAAAATGGGGGCAGATCATGCCCGTATCACGTCGTATGGAATTGACGAATCTGGCACAGGAAAATAACAGTATTATTATAGAAGACGATTTTGAAAATGAATTTGTCTATCTGCAAAAACCGACACCGTCACTTTTTAATTTATCGGGCGGTAAAAATGTTGTTTACATTGGTTCCTTTTCCAGATTGCTTCTTCCTTCTATTCGTGTAAGTTTTATGATTTTGTCCGGTGCGCTGCGTGACCGATATCGCGAACGTTCTAAGTACTACAATCAAACAGCCTCAAAGGCAGAACAAATTGCTCTGTGTCAGTTCATTCGAGACGGACATTTAAAATCACAGATTCGAAAATTACGAAGACTCTATACACTGAAAATCAAATCTTTGACCGAAGCAATTGAAAAAGTATTTGGAACTTCTGCCAAAATCACACCGGGTGATGCGGGAACCAGCATCTCATTAACACTGACGCTTCCCCATGTGCTTACCAATTCTTTTATCAAAGAAATCGAAAAAAAAGCACAGACCAATGGTCTGCGCCTTCCTATTTTGAATTATAAAGATCGTAAACTGACACTTTTGCTGTCGGCCTCTTCGATGAGTGCTCAGGACTATCAGCCGGCATGTGAGATATTGCATGAAATTCTATATACAAAATAATTATACAACTTATATAAATCCTTTGGTTCAATTCAAGTCGAATTCTGCAATCAATCTCGTTTATTATTGATCATATACAGAAGTGCATTGCAGATACATGCTGCAATGTTGCTTCCTCCTTTGCGTCCTCTGGCAATAATATAAGGAGTATCCGTTTCCATAATCAGCTCTTTGGACTGTACAACATTTACGAATCCAACCGGAACACCAATGATCAATTCCGGTTTTAATTTCTGTTCCTGAATTAGTTCATACAAACGTACAAGCGCCGTAGGTGCATTTCCGATTGCAAAAATCAGTGGTTTCTCAAGTGTCGCAGCCTTATCCATACTTGCGGTAGCTCTGGTTGTACCATTTTTTTTGGCAATCTCAGCAACATCCTCATCTGACATAAAACAGTAAACCTCACCATTGTAACGGGCAAGTGCTTTTTTATTGATTCCGGCTTTTGCCATCTGCGTATCGGTAACGATACATGCACCGTTTTTAATTGCTTCGATTGCTCGCTGTACTGCATTCTCGGAAAAGCATAAATTTTTTGCATAATCAAAATCAGCACTCGTGTGAATACATCTTTTTACAATTAACTCTGTGCCGGGAATCAGAGGTGTATCGCCGAGCTCTTCCGTAATAATTTCAAAGCTTCTTCCCTCTATTTCCATTGGTTTTACATTTTCAAGTTCAACCTTCATCTTAACCATTCATTCCTTTCAATTTTTTCAGATAACAATAGATTAAAATGTACTTTTCAATCTATACCTTCTTCCAAAATTTTGTAAATTGCATTCATATCCAGATGCTTACGTAGTTCTGCTGCCAGCAGATCATATTGACTTTCTTTAAATGCAGCAAAATTAACCCCTTTCATCTGCGATACATCAATTCCCTTTTTCATTCCCAGAAGTTTCACAATTGCCATGGCACTTTCTTCTGAATCAAAAAGTCCATGTACATAGGTTCCGCATGCATTTTTATAAAATGCACCATCTTCCCGTTCGCTTCCGGTAATTTCATCTTTTATTTTAACAAAATAAGCCGCATCATTTTTCAGGGTCGTCTGTCCCATATGAATTTCATATCCGTGAAATGCAGTCTGCTTCATCGAAGCAAACGAATCACTTCCAAGATAAGTTCCAACAACCTGGGTTCTCGTTTTTGCTTTTTCAAAAACGGTATCGATCGGCAAAAGTCCAATTCCTTTCATAGAACCACCGGCTTCCACATGATATGGATCACTAAGCGTTTCTCCCATCATCTGATAACCGCCGCAGATTCCCAGTACAAATGTATCATTTGCAGAAGCCTTCAAAATCATGACTTCCATACCGCTTTCTCTAAGCCATTTTAAATCTTCCATCGTATTTTTTGTTCCCGGAAGAATAATCATATCCGGATTTTTTAATTCTGACGGCGTTTTCACATAGCGAAGAGAAACTCCCTCAATACTTTCAAATGGATTGAAATCGGTGAAATTCGAAATACGAGGAAGTCGAATTACTGCGATATCGATCTGTCCGATTTCGTGGTTGGTATCAAAGCGCTCGGTGAGGCTATCCTCATCTTCCACTTGAATCTGCAGATATGGAGCAACTCCGACTACCGGGATGCCGGCACGTTCTTCAAGCATCTCAATACCCGGATCCAGAATTGTTTTGTCGCCGCGAAATTTATTGATAATCAGGCCTTTTACCATTTTCTGCTCCTCAGGTTCGAGAAGCATAACGGTACCGATCAGCTGCGCAAATACGCCGCCTCGGTCTATATCACCAACCAGAAGTACCGGTGCATTTACCATTTTTGCCATTCCCATATTTACGATATCATCTGATTTTAAATTAATTTCCGCAGGACTTCCGGCACCCTCGATCACAATAATGTCGTTATCTTCAGCAAGCTTATTATATGCTTTCATGATATCCGGAATCAGTTGTTTTTTGTATTTAAAATAATCTCTTGCGCTCATGGTTCCAATCACTTCACCATTTACAATGACCTGTGAACCAACATCATTGGTCGGTTTCAAAAGAATCGGATTCATTAACACAGATGGCTCGATGCCTGCTGCTTCCGCCTGCATCACCTGTGCTCTGCCCATTTCCAAGCCCTCTTTTGTAATAAAGGAATTCAATGCCATGTTCTGAGATTTAAAAGGTGCAACACGATAACCATCCTGTTTAAAAATGCGGCAAAGTCCTGCAGTCAGCAAACTTTTTCCCGCATTTGACATGGTTCCCTGTACCATAATCACTTTTGCCATATTATTTACCATCCCTCAAAATATGTCGTAAAACTTCAATCAACTGTGTATTTTCCTCATGCAAAAGCACTGCGACACGATACCAGCCATCTGCTAATCCGGTATAATTACTGCAATCTCTGATCAGCACATTGTGCTTTGCACATTTATCCTTAAGTCCAACAGGGCCATGGAAAAATATATAATTTGAAGTGGAAGGAAATACTTCCAGACCGCAGGCAGTCAGCTCTTTTTTCAGATATTCCTGTTCTTCAAAAATAATCTGCCGTGCTTCTTCCACATAACTATGTTCTTTCAGTGCCGCAATTCCGGCATACTGTGCCATTACCGAAAGATTCCATGGCTGCACACTGCCTTTCATTTTGTCTAACAGATCCTGATTTGAACAAAGTCCATATCCGAGTCGAACACCGGCCATTGCATAGCGCTTTGTAAATGCTTTCAATAAAAATACATTTTCAAATCGATATAATTCATCCAAAAGTGTATAGACATCCGGATGTTTGACGAAATCCAGAAAACACTCATCAATAACGAGCAAGGTATCGTTTTGTTTACACTTTTGTGCTATTTTTAATAGTTCCTCTCTCTCAATCAGAATCCCCGTAGGATTGTTCGGATTGCATAGAAACAGGATATCGATATCCTCAGTGATCCATTCGCAGATTGACTGATCAATGGTAAACCCATTCGATGCATCTAACGGAACATACGTAATTTCACAATCAATGCTTTCCAGTGCCAGCTCATATTCCGCAAAAGTTGGCGCAGGAATCAATGCTTTTTTGGGCTTTGCCGCATGACACAATGTGTAAATCAGCTCCGCAGCTCCATTTCCGCAGATCACATAGTTTTCATCACATTTTTCATATTGCGCAATTGCTTTTTTCAAAGGCTCATATCCCACCTGCGGATAATGTGCCAAATGTGTAAAGCTCTCTATAATTGCCTGCTTCACCGACTCCGGTACTCCCAGAGGATTACAGTTAGCCGAAAAATCAAGGCAATTTTCTGAATGGTAGATATCACCGCCATGTTTATGCATTTTCATAAAACTTCAATTCTCCATTTTTATGTCATCACTTATAGAATACATACTACAATGATTCTTAAAAGCAAAAAGATGATTCCGCCTACAATTACCGTAGCATATAAGATGCGATTCGCTCTCGGAATATCTTCTATTTCAACCGATCGATTGGCATCACCAATCGTCGGTTTCTCATATAACTTGCCGAAATAATATGCATTTCCTGCAAGCTGAATATTTAAGGCACCTGCCATTGCAGATTCCGTCTGTGCTGAATTTGGGCTGGCATGATTTCTTCTGTCTCGAAGATAGATCTTTTTCGCATTTTTTCCATCAAATTTCGTCAAATACGCCGCAACGATCATAAACCATCCGGACAAACGAGCCGGAATATAATTTACCACATCATCGAGCAGAGCTGCACATCTTCCGAAATGAATGTATTTATCATTTTTATAGCCAAGCATGGAATCCATCGTATTGATTCCCTTGTATAAAAATAAAAGCGGTACGCCTCCGATTGCCATATAAAAAAGCGGCGCAATGATACCGTCAGATGTATTTTCTGCTACGGTTTCAACTGCAGCCTTTGTCACTCCGGTTTCGGTAAGTTCCTGTGTATCACGTCCAACGATCATCGATACCGCATAACGTGCATCCTCGATTGTTCCGTTCTTCAACGCATCATAGACCTTCATGCTTTCTGTTTTCAGAGATTTTGTAGCCAGCATCTGATAACACCAGAACGTCTCCAATACAAATCCTACAATCGGAATCTTTTTATATAACAAATATAAAATCACAAAAGGAATTGCAAATGTAAACACACAAACAAGGAGCACTTCCAAACGACCGCCGATTCGTTCTCCGATTTTTGTTTTAGGAAAAATTTTGCGAATGCATTTTTCCAGAAAACTGATCAATTTTCCAATTGCAATGACAGGATGGTATAGCCATCTCGGATCTCCAAACAGGAAGTCGAAGATCATACCAAGCAGCATTGCCAGAGTTGTATAGTGAAATATCATACGTTCTCCTTGTTCTCATGATAGAGCAGACATTTTTCAAAAAACTGCCAAATCCATTCCGGATTTGCATAGTAATGAACATGCGGATACCCTGCCAGCAAATGCTCTGTTCGATGTATGCACTCCCAGCCACGATTCGATTTAGGTTTTTGTGCACAAAAATCAGAACCACAGCAATCCGATTCATAATAATGAAACTCATGAGCACGCACATCACCAAGCTGATGGTCCTCTTTTTCGTGAAGTGTAATATATCCAAATCGTTTCAGAGAATCCGTGCGGTGTACTTTGCCATCGATCACATCGGTCATCTGATAATATACACCATCCGCTCCCTGCATTTCCTTATGCAGATACATAAATCCACCGCATTCAGCAAGGCACGGCATTCCATTTACAACCGCATCATGAACAGATTTTCGCATAGAAGCATTCTCCTGTAATTCTTTTCCATGTAATTCCGGATAGCCTCCATACAAGAGAATCCCATCCAGATTCGAAGGAAGTTTCTCGTCTGTCAAAGGAGAAAATGGTATAAGCTCAGCGCCCATCTGTCTCATTAAATCAAAGTTATCTTCATAAAAGAAACAAAATGCAGCATCTTTGGCATAGCCGATTCTCATTTCTTCAGGAAGTCGTTTCGAAAAAGCCGGATTTAATCTGCTTTTCACCTGACTGTCCTCAAATGGGTCCGATACTTCCGGTGCCTGCTGTGCAATCTTTAAAATCGCATCAAAATCAAGACTCTTTTCCAGTTTTAGAGCCAGACGTTCCAATGTATTTTGAAGTCCCTCTATTTCCTCCGGAAGAACCAGTCCGAGATGACGACTCTCAATGATACAGTCATTCAGACGCGGAACATACCCCACAACATCTACATGCAGTTCCTCTTCAATCAAGGCTTTCATACGAGGATACAGCATTGGTGACATTTGATTCAGAATAATTCCATTAATCATTGAGTTTTCTCGATACTGCAAAAAACCTTTGATGTATGCAGCCAGAGACACACTCATGCCCTTACTGTTTATGATCAGAATCGTCGGTGTATCGGTTGTAACCGCCAGGTCATAGGCACTCGCCTGCGTGGTTGTACCGGCAACTCCATCATAATAGCCCATAACGCCTTCCATGACGGCGATATCCGCATCCACAGCATTTTTATAAAGTAAATGCCGTGTAATCTCCGGTCCAAAGAAAAAAGTATCCAGATTTCTGGATTTCGTTCCAATCACGCGGCTGTGAAACATCGGATCGATATAATCCGGACCGCACTTAAAGGATGCGACCTTCATTTTTCTATTTTTCAAAGCCTGCAAGATTCCACATGTAATCAGTGTCTTACCGCTGCCGCTGGATCCTGCGGATAATAGAATTCTTGGAATCTTCATGATATCCATTCATTCCTTTCGATTATTTAGGTTTCATAGTGATATAACTGTTTTCGTATCACCTTAAACATGATTATTCATTTTCCGATGAAGCGTTACACAGGGTTACTATATAGATTGGATTTTCACCCATCATCAAATGATAATTCGCAACGGTCTTCGCGCGAGAAACCATAACCTGTACGATTTCCGATGTTTCGAATTGCTTTTCTTTCACCAGCGACATAATCTCCGCTACGGTTTCCAGTGTTATACAATTAATGACGATGCGAACCGCCTTGTTTTTATTCAAAAGCATCTCAACAATTTCTTTTAAATTTCCTGCTGAACCACCGATAAACGCATGTGTAGGTGCCGGTAAATCGATCATTGCTTCAGGAGCAAGTCCACGAACAACACGCAGGTGATCCAGCGCAAATTCTATTTTATTAACTTCGATCAGATCTGCAGCCTCTTCTTTTCTCTCAATTGCATAAACCTGTCCCTGTGACGCACGCAATGCCATTTCCACTGAAACCGAACCGGTTCCTGCTCCGATGTCATAACAGATCGAATCTTCTTCCAACTGAAGTTTTGCAAGCGAAATCGTACGTATTTCTTCTTTTGTCATCGGTGCTTTTCCCCTTGTAAAGGAGTCATCCGATATACCGTGTGTTGTTTTTTGTTTCTGATAATTATTGTTTACCGCACAAATTACGGATAACGGATCGGAAACATACTCCGTCAGCTCACTGGCTTTGGCAGAAAAGATTTTTTCCTCTGTGTACGATAATTTTTCTCCAACATACAGAATTACCTCTCCCATTCCATATGTACATAACTGTTTTGCCAGGGAAGCAATTCCATCGGATGTTCCCAGAATAGAAAATACTTTTCTGTGATTTCGAATCAGCGAAAGCAGATTACAGGATCTGCCATGTGCACTTGTAATGACTGCATCATCCCAGGAAAGTCCGATCTGTGACATAAAATACACAACGGAAGAAATCCCGCAAACAACAGAGACTTCAAACTGTTCATAAGCTTTTAACTGATCAAGCAGTTTTTTTGCCCCGCTATAAAATCCGACATCTCCGGAAAGTGCAATTACAACCTTCGAAGAACCCGGATGTTCTATTATTGAACGAATGATTTTATCACTTACATATTCATATATAACTTTATGATGCGGCATGGATACAGAGTCAGCGATACGTTTTGCTCCAATCAGAAGGTCTGCTTCTTTTAAAGCATTTTTCGCCTGAATGGTCAAAAGTTCTTCATCGCCCATGCCAATTCCAAGCAGCGTAATTTTTTGACGAACGGTAATGCCGAAATGCAGCAGCATTTTTTTCTGCATCTCTTCCAGAGAATCACCGGTTTCCTTCAATGGTCTCCCGATTACAATACTGGTCACGCCGCAGCGTTGTGCCGCTTCCAGTTTTTCCGCAAACCCTCCTGTTTTTCCGGAATTTTTGGTCACAAGGTATTTACAGTCATATTGTTTCAGCATCGCTTCATTAAGCTCCGTTGAAAATGGTCCCTGCATGCCGATTAAATGTTTCCCTTCAATTCCAAGTTCTGCGCAGCTGAGCATCACAGAAGGAAGCGACAATACTCTTGCAAATATTCGCTCCTGATAGTTGGATAACGCCTGAAATTTTGCCAGTTCTTTACTTCCGGTCGTAATGAGAATATTGCCTTTGGTCTGTTCCAGATAAGCAATTGCCTCTTCTATGCTATCCACATAAACCTCAGTTCCATCCAGTTTGCCTTCTGCACGCAACAAACGATGGTATGCAGTATTGGTCTGACTGCAGGCTTCACGAATCGTTTCTGTAACGATCGCAGCATAAGGATGTGTTGCATCGATGACAAGCTCCGGCGTTTGAAGCTGAATCAATTCGATCATTCCGTTTAAATCCAGACGACCGTCATGAACAGAGAGAAATTCTCCTTCTGTCAGTGACTTTTTGCCGTAACTTGTTGCGACACAGACAAGTACTGAAATATGATGCTCTGCCAGAAAACGACTGATCGCATACCCTTCCGTTGTGCCTGCAAATACAATAACCTTATACATTACGGTATCCTCTAGGAGTCACCATTTTTCCGTTTAATTCTTTTGTCTGTGAGTTACCGATAAATACGGTCGTAAACATATCAACTTTCGTATCTCTTAACTCTTTCAATGTCATGACATGATACTCTTCTCCCTCACGTGCAATCTGACTTACGATACCGCAGACGGTATCCTCAGATTTATACTGCATCATCAGATCACATGCTTTCTGCAGATAGTCATGACGTTTAATGCTGGACGGATTATACAAAACAATAACAAAATCCGCCTGTGATGCACCTAAAAGACGTGCTTCGATTTTCTCCCATGGTGTCAGAAGATCACTTAAGGAAATCAGACAAAAATCGTGAATCAGAGGTGCACCAAGCACAGCAGCTCCACCGGTTGCAGCTGTAACGCCCGGTATAATTTCCAGTTCTATGTCCGGGTATTTTTCTCCGACCTCATACATAAGACCGGACATTCCATAGACACCTGCATCACCACTGCAGATCATAGAAACGGTTTTTCCTTTTTTTGCTTCCTCAAACGCAAGAACGCAGCGATCTACTTCTTTTTTCATAGGGGTTGTCATAAACTCTTTCCCAGGGAAATGTTCTTTTACAAGGTCAACATAAACAGTATAACCGATAATGGTATCGCTATTTTGCATGGCAGTAATTGCTTTTCCCGTCATCTGTTCATATGCTCCCGGACCAATTCCGATTACGTATAATTTACTCAAAATGTATCCTCCAATCCGCGCATGCAACCGCAGTTGTCACGCCATTCAATCCTGTTTTTTTCTCTATTAAGGTTCCCTTTTGGGATGCTTTTACCGCACTTCGTTCACAGACATTTGAAACACCGGTAATTGATTTTACAAAAGTCGATTCCGTAAAATCTCCTTCGATTGCCTGCAATTCTTCAGATGTATAAGTTACAAACGGAAGATTCTGTTCTTCAGCAAATTTCAAAAGTCCTTCTTCCTCTTTTTTCAGATCTATACTTGCGAGATTAACGAATGCGTCAATGTAATATTTTTCATTTAGAATTCTACGATTAATTTCCGCAGAGATCGCATCTGCCGGCGTTGCTTTTTTGCACCCGACGCCAAGTGACAAAGCCTTAGGAATTAACTGAACTGTATTCGCAAAAGGTAAGCATTGTTTATGGATAGTAACTGCAATACCGAGATCAAATTTTGTCCCATTGGCGGAAATTCCGTTTTGATCCGTCACTATCAGCTGTTTTGGCAATACTCCGTCCATCTTAAATTCACTGTATATTCCGATCTGTTTCCCTGCCAGTAAATCCGCTGATACAAATTTTGCAGCCGTCATATTTTTAATTGCGCAGTTTTGTTTACCGGCAAACACATCGACCGCAAATTGTTCATGCAGATCTGTTGCAGTCGTTATAACAGGGTCCGCACCTGTTTTATTTGCCAGAATCGTTGTTAGTTCATTTGCCCCGCCAATATGTCCGGACAACAGTGATATGATATGTTTTTTACATTCGTCTATAACCAAAATAGCGGGATCCAATGTTTTTTTGCAAATAAACGGTGCTATGGTGCGAACGGCGATCCCACAGGCACCAACAAAAATAATTGCGTCCATCTGCTCAAACATTTCTTTTGTCCATTCCTTCAGCGGAATCGTAATGGAATCAGGAAGATGTCTGCTTTTCTTTGCAAGTGTCACTTCATGTCCCAATCCTGATAATATCTGTTTTATTTCAGAAGCGGTAATTTCGCCGGTCATACTAAAACAGATGATTGCTATTTTCAGCATTCTTCCGTTCCTTTACGGAATTCTGTGGTAAATGTGGGATCATATAATTTGGAACGATCATATTTCGCATTTGCTACCACATCTCCGATAATCATAAGCGCCGTTTTTGTAATATTATGCTCTTTTGCTGTCTGCGCAAGTGTACCAACCGTACAAACATATTTTTCTTCATCGTCCCAGGTTGCTTTGTATACGATTGCTGCAGGTGTTTCGCTCTTGTAACCACCTTCGATCAGACGACGGCTGAGTTCTTCTAACATACCAGTGCTCAGAAATACCACCATCGTTGCCTGGTGTGCAGCAAAAGACTGAATACTTTCAAGCGGCGGAACCGGAGTTCTTCCTTCCATACGTGTAATAATTACACTCTGTGAAATATCCGGAAGTGTATACTCCAGATTCAATGCACTGGCAGCACCGCAAAACGCACTGACACCCGGACAGTAATCATATGCAATTCCTTTTTCATCGAGAATATCCATCTGTTCACGAATCGCACCATATAAACAAGGATCACCGGTATGAAGACGTACTGTTGTTTTCCCACAGGCCTCAGCTCGTTCGATTACCTCAATAACCTCTTCCAGCGTCATTTTTGCACTATTATGAATCGTACAAAGATCCTTTGTATATTCCAATAACTGTGGATTCACAAGAGAACCTGCATAAATGATCACGTCTGCATTTTCCAGTAATTTTTTTCCTCTAACAGTAATTAAATCCGGTGCGCCTGAACCGGCTCCAACGAAATGTACCATACCAAACCTCCAGTATACTCATGTATGAGCTTTCTTGTTAATTTTCTATTTTTTATTATCTGTTGTTTTTTAATTCCAGATCCTGCAGTCGGATTTTTTCAATTAATTCGTCTGCATCCGATGTTTTACCGAGATATCCAAATTCATTTGAAAAAATAACTGCTCCCAGCTTGATCTGCTCATAAGATCGATGATTCAGATAAAACTGAATTTTATCTGTAATCTCTGTCATCGTTTTTTCAAGTAATCCATTATCCTGAAGGAAATGAAGTCCTTCATCCGTTGTAATGGATCCAAGAATTTTTTTTGCTGTTTCAATACCAGCGCCGCATCGTATCGCTGCAGAAGTCATAATTTCCACACGACAGTCTGCATTATGTGAATGCGTATTCATGATTCCTCCGGCTACCTTTATGAATTTACCGATATGGGATACAAAAAGAATGCCTTTCACTCCCAGATCAATAGCCATATCGATCGTTTCACCCACATAATTGCTGCATTTGATATTTCGTTCAAACGGCAATGTCATATGCTCTCTGAGATAATCCGCACCATAATTACCGGGTGTTACCAGTAAATATTTTTCTCCGAAAGCAACATGCTGTTTCATTTCAACTTCGATACTGTCGACCAGGGCTTTTTCACTCATTGGCTCGACGATACCGGATGTTCCAAGGATTGAGATTCCACCAATGATTCCTAATCTTGGATTAAATGTTTTCTCGGCTATTTCAACTCCCATAGGTGTAAAAATTTCTACATCTATTCCGGCTTCATAATCGTATCGCTCAATCATTGACTCAACTTCTCTGGCTATCATAGCTCTTGGAACGGGATTGATGGCCGCTTCCCCAACCGGCTGTTTTAAACCTGGTTTTGTCACACGTCCTACACCGATTCCGCCATCGATGTGAACCCCCGGTGTATTTGATTTTTTCACCTTAGCGTAGATTACAATACCATCCGTTGAATCAGGGTCATCGCCGGCAAATTTACGAACTGCACATGTAACAGATTCCTCTTCTATGATACAGTCTTCCAATTTAATATGCAGCAAAATCCCCTTAGGCGTCATTAAATCCACTTGCTCAATTTTCTGCCTGCTAAGGAAAATCTGTGCAGCTGCTTTGCTGGCTGCTGCAGCACAGGATCCGGTTGTAAAACCAAACTGCATTTTCTTTTGTCCGCGAATCACATAATAATTTTCCAGACCGTTTTTAAACTCCATATAAACCGCCTTTTGATACTATTTTCACTCTGAATCATATTTATACCATCACGCCTAAAAGTCGTGTTTCCGCAGTTATAAATACTTCCCTCCGATTCAGATATATTTCCAAAATTTAATTATAAAAGTTACACTATAAAATGTCAAACAGATAGGCTGTATACCGATTCTTTTGTTATAGAATTTAGCAACTGCTTGTAATTGAATTCAAATTCTTCTATAATTCACTTGGCACTAGTACTATAGAAAGACTTTACTGCATAAAATTCAAGTCTGGCTCAGCGAGACTTGAGAAAATACAGGTTCAACAATGCGAAAACTTATTTACAAAATAAACGTAAACACATTTCCCTGCACTGTATTGCAATTTATGCGTTCTCAGGGATTTTCGAAACAAATTCTGGTCTCTATGAAACCATTTCCGGATGCTATATTACGTAATGATAAACATCCTTTTATGGATGATTCTTTAGTTCCCGGAGATACGCTGATCATTACACTTCCGAAGGAAACACCTTCCGAAAAAATCATACCTTACGACTATCCATTGGACGTCATTTTTGAGGATGAGGATATTCTGGTCGTCAACAAACCTTCCGGTATGCCGGTACATCCTTCCCAGGGTCACTATGAACATACGCTGGCCAATGCGGTCTGCCATCATATGCAAATAAAAAAGGAGAACTATGTTTTCCGATGTATTAACCGTCTGGATCGCGATACTTCCGGAATTTTGGTGATTGCAAAAAATGCACTGAGTTCTGCTGTGCTCTACAACCAGATGCGCTGCCGAAGAATCAAAAGGACATACCTGGCTCTTGCTGAGGGAACTACTCCGCTCAAAGGATCAATTTCCGCACCAATTGCCAGAGTTGATGCATCCACTATTATGCGCGAAGTAAACTTTGACCACGGTGAAGATGCCATTACCCATTATGAACGTTTGTCAGAAAACAATGGCTTATCCTTATTGGAACTACATTTAGAAACGGGACGCACGCATCAGATTCGAGTACACATGAAACACATCGGAAACCCGCTCCCCGGAGATTTTCTCTATAATCCCAATTACGACCGAATAAAAAGACAGCCTCTACATTCTTACCAGTTAGAATTTGAACACCCGATACTACATCACCAGATGCTCTTTACAGCTCCTGTACCGGAAGACATGTATCAGGCATTTATAGATTAAAAAAGGCATTCACCTGCAATTTTTACAAGTGAATGCCTTTTTGTTTGCATTATATTTATTTGCTTTATATTTATTTACTTTTGATTTTCTATTTTAACACAATTTGATTCGGAGTCGTATAGTATGTAAATAAAGTACATCCCATATTTTTCATCAGCTCAACATTATCCACATCACTGAAATGAGGATCATCCCCGTTTAGCAGCCATGCAGGAGCATCAAAAAAGGCGCCTCTGGGATGAACCGTTTCATAAAATTCCGGCATCATTCCCTGAAATCCATGATGTGCCATCTGGATATAATCTGCTTTGAGCTCATCCTCTTTATATAAACTCATAATATAGTTTGTCATGATTTCACGATTTTCCGTGGTTGTCTGTGATGCACTGCCAACATCTCCGCAAAACAGCATCGAATCTTCTTTTCCACTGAGTTTAAACATCAATGCGCCATCATTCATCAGATCGTCTGCGATCTCGTCAATTTTATCTTCGTATGCACTGATAACCTTGAGCGAAAGACCAATCACATCGATTTCATCTCCCCGATGCAGAAATTCGTGATTCTGAACGTTTAAGCCACGAAATTCTTCCAATGCTTCAAAGCTGTCCCAGGAGGCATTTTTTTTCAGAATATCGATAGATGGATATTCCGGTGTATACACCTTGTCGATCGTAATGCCCTGAAGATCTTTATAAATCTCCATAAATGCAGTGATATGATCCGAATCCGGATGCGTCAAAATCCATGCGTCAACGTGATTTCCGTAGGAAGCAATAATTTTACGAAGTCTTGGAACCTCATATTCAAAGCCGCCATCTATAATCACAAGACCATTTGAGGACGTTACGGTATAGCAGATCTGCCTTTCCTTATCAATTTCACCGTATTGTGTCAAGAGCCATTTCTCCTCGTCGTAAGGTCTTAAATTCGGCATTGCGTCGATCTGATTGGTTGGACTGTTCAATTGAACAGCAAGCTGCGTGATCACCTTTTGCTGTCTTGAAATTTTTACGTATGCAAGGCTGCCTCCAACAATCATGCAAAGTACAAGAATAATTGGTAAGATTCTTTTTTTCATGCCTATTCTCCATTAACGATTTTTACGGTAAATAATCAACAATCCTTTTAAGAGCAAATCTTCATTTAAGATAATTTCTCTCTTGCAATGAGGAATAATTCGCTTTGCAAGTCCACCCGTTGCTATAACCGTTGTTTTCTGTCCCAATTCGTCCTCAATACGCTCAATCATCCCATCAATTGCAGCTGCATTGCTGTACAGAATACCGCTTTTCATGCACTCAATCGTATTTTTCCCTATGATACGTTTAGGCGCTTCAATGCTGATTCCACTAAGCTGTGATGCATTTGACGTCAGCGCATCCAGAGAAATACGCGGACCCGGAAGGATCATTCCGCCGATATAACGTTTCTTTTCATCAATAACAGACAACGTTGTTGCTGTTCCGATATCAATAATAATCTGAGGAACCGGATATCCCTTGATTCCGGCAACTGCATCAGCTACAAGGTCCGCTCCCAGGGAAGCCGGATTATCCATTTGAATATTCATTCCCGTTTTGGTACCTGCAGCAAGTACTAATACTTCTCTTTTTAATACTTTTTCTGCTGCAAGTTTTGCAATATTTGTAATCTGAGGAACAACGGAAGAAACAATTCCCCCCTCAATTTCATCCGGATGGATCTGATGGATATCCAGTACTGCTTTGATGTCCATAGCATATTCCAATTCCGTCTTTTTGCGATTTGTGGAAAGTCGCTCAATGCAATAAGTATCCTTTTCATCAATACATCCGATTACAATATTTGTATTTCCAATATCAATTGCCAGAATCATATATTTACTCCTGTCTGATAAATTTTAAATCGCGAACCTGAAAGGAGATTCGCGATTATAGATTATAATAAAAAATTTGTGTTTAACTGATATTAAATCAAAATGACTATCTGAGCCGGATTTATTTCTTTGAAACACCCACGCGGGCTTTCATCAAAGCACTGCCAACAGCCCCAACCACGATTGTAGCAACAATCATCTCTACGACCGCATTTACTCCAACGAAGGCACAGATAAATACAATGATATTTCTGCCGCCGACAAGTCCCTGCACATACTCTGTATTGCCAAACAGCATTACAAGAGCTGACATAAAGAATAAAGTGTTCAAAAAAGCGGAAAAGAATCCGGTCACTGCACAGCCGACATAGGCATTCTTTTTACGAAAAGCACGGAAAATATATCCGAGCAGCAATCCATCAAGAAGTCTTGGAATAAATCTCTGCACAAATGCAAGAAATGGATTGATGGATAATAAGGTAGCACCCATTCCACTTGGAATACCAATTCCGAAGCACTGCAGAAAGCTTAAAATTCCAAAAATCGCACCTGCAATTGCACCTCCAACAGGTCCTAATACGATTGCGCAGATAGCAACCGGAATCATGTTCAACGAAATAGCAAGCGGTCCAATTGGAATGGTTCCGATTGGGGTAAAGGCAAAAATAAGCAATACTGCTGTCATAAGTGCCATGATTGTCAGTGACTGTACATTTGTTTTTTTCATGTTTTCCTCCTTGTTATCGTTCCTTTTCAGGATACAATACAATAATGCTCGTATCTATAAAAATACAATATAGGTACTATATAGATACACTGTTAGTTACTGATTCAAGAATTCATCATTTCAAGAATCTTATCCAGGATTTTCGAAGATACCTCCTCCTTGGACATCAATGGAAGGGCAATTTCTTCATCCTGTGTAATCAGAGTCATAACATTGGTATCTCCCGCAAATCCTGCGCCCTCAACTTTCACGTTGTTGGCTGCAATCATATCGAGATTTTTCTTTACCAGTTTTGCTCTGGAATTACTGATCATATTCTCCGTTTCCATGGAGAATCCGCATAAAAACTGATGCGCCGTTTTATGTGTTCCAAGATACGCCAATATATCATCGGTTCTTTCTAACGCAATTGACATCTGGTCATCTTTTTTCTTCACCTTTTGGTCAGCTACAACTGCAGGTCTGTAATCCGCAACCGCTGCAGCCTTAATAATAATTTCCATTTCATTACTTCGGGATGTAACCGCCTCATACATATCTTTGGCAGACAAAATAGGTACAACGTTTACGAAAGGCGGTGGTGTCAAAGCGGTAGGTCCACTTACGAGTGTAACCTCTGCTCCCCTTAACATCGCAATCTTTGCAAGTGCATAGCCCATTTTTCCCGATGAATGATTGGTAATATAACGAACAGGGT
This sequence comes from Eubacteriales bacterium, assembly GCA_030526665.1. Taxonomy (GTDB): domain Bacteria; phylum Bacillota; class Clostridia; order Lachnospirales; family Lachnospiraceae; genus Blautia_A. Next base: position 21,247 of record JAUNCI010000002.1, on the reverse strand, counting down.
CAACCGCTTCCTGCGTTGGTCCTGCCGTAATCAAAATATGTTTTCCAGCCAAATCTTTTGGCATGGCAATTTCCTTTTCAATATATTGCAATAATGTTTCCGGTTCCGGCATTTTTCCGGCTCCCGTATCGCCGCATGCAAGATATCCGCTGGAAGGCTTAATAATATGAACTCCATAACGTTCGAGAATTTTCAGATTATCCTGAACGATTGGATTTTCAAACATTGCCGTATTCATAGCCGGAGAAATATACTTTGGACATTTTGCGGCCAAAATTGTTGTTGTAAGCATATCATCTGCAATTCCATGTGAAATTTTGCCAATCACATTTGCACTGGCCGGAGCTACCATAAAAATGTCCGCTCTTTTTGCAAGTGCCACATGCTCAACGTGAAACTCAAAATTACGGTCAAACGTATCAATGAGACATTTGTTTCCCGTCAATGTTTCAAAAGTAATCGGATTAATAAAATTAACCGCATTTTTTGTCATAATTACATGAACATCAGCATGTTTTTTCACCAACATACTTGCCAATGTCGCAATTTTGTATGCGGCAATACTTCCGGTAACACCTAAAACAACTGTTTTTCCCTTCAGCATATGTCCCTCCTTAAGCTTCGATCTCATATGATATCGAAATACGTTTTCCGAAAACATTATAAAACAGCACTATATAGAAATCAATCTATATTCAAATATGTACTTGCATAAATACAGAAGCACCATTATTATATCGAATAGTATGAGAATAAACGATGCCACAGACAGATATGAAAATATGAAGAAATAAAAGTAGAACAGAAAATAGAAACTAATAGAAAGAAGGATTTATATGCACAATATACAAATCAACGAATGGATCCATGAATTTATAAAAAAACAGGTACAACCGGGTGACCTTTGTATCGATGCAACGATGGGAAATGGAAATGATACGCTTCTGCTTTCACAATTATGCGGAAATGAAGGAACCGTTCTTGCTTTCGATATTCAATTTGACGCCCTGCTGCATACAATGAAATATTTAGGAGAAAACAATGCGCCTGCAAATTATCGCCTGCTGCACGAAAGTCATGAAATGCTTGAAAAACATGCAGATCCACAAAGTGCCAGCTGCATCGTATTTAATCTTGGATACCTTCCGGGAGGAGATCATACGATCGCGACGAAAAGTGAGTCCTCTATAAAAGCTATGGAATCGGCACTTTCTATACTGAAAAAAGGCGGTCTTATGTGTGTAAGCATTTACAGCGGCCAGAACAGCGGCTTCTCCGAACGTGATGATGTACTTAACTGGCTGAAAAATCTGAATTCCAAAAAATACCTTGTAATCAAAAGTGATTATTACAATCGTCCGAACAATCCACCGATCCCTGTTCTGGTAGTAAAATTATAAGACTCCGTGATTCATTCAAGTCATGCTCAGATGGTAGTCATCTCATATCTGAAATAAAATATACTTCCAGATTATAAAAAGCCGGTCACCATGATAATTCATAGTGACCGGCTCGTTTTTTAGTCCAGCACAACCGCTTTTTCAAGTACCGGCTGTTTGTCTTCCGGTACAGTTCCATTGTTATCTATTGTTTCTGCATCATTTGCCATTGCTTCGACAAATTCCATACCTGAGGTTACTTTTCCGAATGCGGCATATTCACCGTCTAACACATCAGATTTATCGTCCAGCATGATAAAGAACTGTGAACTGGCACTATCCGGGAGAGATGTTCTAGCCATGGAGATGACACCTTTTTCATGAGAAATTGAATTTTCTACACCATTGCTTGCGAATTCACCTTTGATGGTATCCTTTGATCCACCGGTACCGTTTTTATCCGGATCTCCGCCCTGTACAATAAATCCAGGAATGATTCTGTGGAATGTCAATCCATCATAAAATCCTTCCTGTACAAGTTTTACAAAGTTTGTTACGGTAATCGGTGCAACATCCGCATCAAGTTCAATTTCGATTGTTCCATAATCTTTGAGTGTCATTTCCACATGATGCAGACCGGTTAATTCTGAAGAAACATCCAGTGTAACCGGCTCCTGAGAAACAGTTTCCTGATTTTCAGTTTGTGATTCATCAGAAGTATCTGCATCTTCAGTTTCTTCAAACTCACTGCTTCCCTCTTCTTCCTCATCACCTGTTTCTTCGACATCTATCGCATCTTCTGTATCATCGTTATTATCCTGACCTTCTGAATTCCGGTCTTCGTTTTCAACCGGTTCTTCCTCAACATACAGCTTCTGTGTCGACTCTTTTGAAAGATTCATAGCTTCATCTGTTCCATCGAAAAAAGACTGCACATCTTCACTGGTATCGTCGACAAATTTTTCTGCTTCTTTTTCATCAATACCTGTCTGTCTTTCGCTGTCTATAGCGGCAACTTCCTGTGCCTGTTCTGCAGAATCATTTTTTCCACATCCTGCAAAAGTCAACATTGCAGCTCCAAAGAGACACAAAACTGTCATTTTATTTTTATTGATCATATTAAGCATTCATTCCTTTCAAATCAAATTTAACGAATACGATCCGGGAATCCAACTTTTCTCTGTACCTTACGAAGAGTTTTGGTAGAATAATAGCTGGCTTTTTCAGCATTCTCTTTGATTACTTTGTCAATATATGCTTTATCTTTGGAAAGTCTGTCAAACTCATCCTGAAGTGGTTTTAATACCGATACTACAGATTCGCCAACTGCCATCTTGAATTCTCCGTATCCTTTACCTTCGAATTCACGAACAGTTTCATCCGGTGTTTTACCTGTACAAGCACTGTAAATATCAATCAGGTTTTTCACACCCGGCTGTTCCTCTGTATACGCAATATTTGCAAGTGAGTCTGTAACTGCACGTTTGCATTTACGCATAATTGTATCCGGATCATCCATAAGGTAAATACTTCCGTTTGGATTTTCATCAGATTTCGACATTTTTTTCTCCGGATTCTGAAGACTCATAATTTTTGCGCCGACTTTTCCAATATATGCTTCCGGTACTGTGAACACATCGCCGTAGATATTATTGAAACGCTCCGCGATGTTACGTGTCAGCTCCAGATGCTGCATCTGGTCAATACCTACCGGAACAACATCTGCCTGATAAAGGAGAATATCTGCTGCCATCAATACAGGATATGTAAAAAGACCTGCATTAATGTTGTCGGCATGTTTTGCAGATTTATCTTTGAACTGTGTCATACGGTTTAATTCCCCCATATAGGTAAAGCAATTTAAAATCCATGCAAGTTCAGCATGACCGGATACATGTGACTGATAGTAAATACAGTTTTTCTCAGGATCAAGACCTGCAGCGATATATAATGTCAAAAGGTTACGTGCACGTTTTCTGAGTACAGCCGGGTCCTGTCTGACTGTAATAGAATGCATGTCAACTACACTGTAAAAACATTCATATTCATCGCAGAGTTTCACCCAGTTTTTCAATGCTCCCAGATAATTTCCAAGTGTCAGATTACCGGTTGCCTGCATACCACTAAATAGTACTTTTTTTCCATCTATCATTTATCGATTTCCTCCGAAATATATTTTTTTCCATAATGACTAAGTTTAACACCCCATCATATTAAAGTCAACGATACCTTGTGTTAACGAATTCTTTCTGCTAAAATACTTTTAAAATCATTGCAAATGATCAAAGTTTTGCAGAAAATAATTGCAGGTATATTCAAAAATTATCATTCGATAATTTCAAAAACATCATAAAAAAAGACTATAAAAACAGAAAAGTGAGGATTAATCCATGAAAAAAATCACAAGTTTTACAATTGATCATATCAAACTTCAGCCAGGAGTTTATGTTTCCAGAAAAGATCCGGTTGGTGACAGTACAATTACCACTTTTGATATTCGTATGACCTCACCAAACGAAGAACCTGTCATGAATACTGCCGAGCTTCACACAATTGAACATCTGGCAGCTACTTATCTGAGAAACGATGCTGAATTCGGTTCAAAAATGATTTACTGGGGACCGATGGGCTGCCGTACCGGAAACTATCTCCTGTTGAACGGTGATTTTGAGTCAAAAGATATTCTTCCACTTATGATCCGTACATTTGAATTTATTCGCGATTATGAAGGTGAAGTTCCGGGAGCCTCTGCAAAAGACTGCGGAAATTACCTTGATATGAATCTTGGAATGGCCAGATATCTGGCAAAAAAATATCTGGATGAAGTACTTTATCATATTACAGAAGATCGTCTCGTATATCCTGAGTAATGTTATGATAGACCAAAGTCCGCAAGCGGACATCAACTCTCTCAATCTCTCACTCACGAGAGGTGCGAAGTTACAAAAAAGGCTTGAGATTTCACATCTCAAGCCTTTCGTTTTTTCTTCTGAATTCACTTACGTTCTATATTCAATCACTTATGAAGCTGTCGCAAACTCATTTGTAATGTATCCAACCTGTCCATTGTATTCAACACGAAGCCATCCATTTTCACATACACCTGTACTTGTCAGTACTGTACCATTCGGAATACCTACAAGTGGTGTTGCATCCGTACTACAGTCAGATCTTAAGTTTACATCTGAAGTCAATGTATATGTTCCACTCTGAACAGTAACGACTGCACCGCTAGGTGTTGTTTCTGTAACAACTTCCGGAACCGGAGTAGCTACCGCTTCAGGTGTTGGTGTTGGAATCGGTGTTGCTGTCGGAACCGGTGTAGGTGTCTCTCTTACAACCGTTACAATTGCCTCAGCACTTTGTTCAAATCCACATCCTGCCATGCTTAATACAAAAACAAGCATTAATATTGCTAAACAAGTTTTTTTCATGAGTGTTCCTCCTTATCAATACAACTTTAAATATACATGATTTCGGAGTATTATGCAAGCACTTCAACACAAAATGACATTGGCGGCAACTCTATTTCATTCTTTAGACACAATTCGATTTCTTCTCGTGAAATAGGGTGTAATAAAAAAAGTACTCCCTTCATTCGATCTGCAATTTTTGTCAGTTCATCGATCCGAAAACTATTGTCCATCAATAATAATCTTTCATCTTCCACTATATTCTCAATTTTAAAAATATTCTTCAGAATCTGTCGATTAAAAATCACAGCGTCCACCTGCTGATCTGCAGTTTTATTTTGATATAATTCCGGCCATGTTTTTAATAAAAACCATTGACCATCTATATACATTGAAAAACTATGTTTTTCCATAGGCTGGCATACAAATCCTGCCGGCATCGCAATAACTTCAAAAGGCAATTTTAAACTTGCCAGAAACTGTTCCACCGTCATATTGGGATCCGGAAGAACGATTCGATTACAGGAAGAAAATTCCAGTTTATCCTCCTGATGTTCCTTCAAAAAGACTTGTAAATCGGTTATATCAATATCTCTCATAAAAACCTCTCGTACCTTTTATTTACTGCATATAAGTTATGAAATAGATCATGATTGAATCAATTCAATTTGATATTCCAGGGAATTCAGCAATCCTTTTATAAACGCACTTTTGTTATTCAGAATATTATTTTGCGATTTTAGAATTTTGACATGGTAACCGGCACCATTCCCAACATGCCATTCATAAAACTTTTTATTTATCGTACATAGTGCTTCCATTATGTGCATGATTGTTCCTCCATGTACTACAAAACCAGCCTGGTCGATTTTTTCTGCTTCCAGCTCGCGTATACATTGAAAAAATGCATTAACCTGACGTTTCAAACAGTCTTCTCGACTTTCACCACCCGGAAACGGTAATTCACCATTACTGTCTACCCATTTCTGATAATTTTCATTCCCGTCAAGTTCTTTGTAATTTTTATTTTCAAACTCACCAAAATCACACTCTCTGAGATCATTTACAATTTTTCGATCAGCATCCGGAAACAGAATTTTCGCAGTTTCAATGGTTCTTTTTAAATCCGAGGTATATACTCTGGATAGCCTGGGATACTGTTCACCGACGGCAATGGCTTTCAATTCCTCTATCCCGCTTTCACATAGTGGTTCATCGGTAACCCCTATATATCTGGATAAACTATTGCCATATGTTTTTCCGTGGCGTATCAAATATATCTCCATAACGCTTCCCCCAAAGTAATTTTTATAGTATCGGTCTCAATCATTACTTTTCATTTTTTATGACCGTTCCGATTCCACAAACAACTCGAACGACCTGGTTACTGTAAGCTGCAAGTTTTGTTGCAATTCTGCCAACAGCCTCTCTGTATTCACGGTCTTTTGCATCAATAGGAACTACACCATATCCTACTTCCTGTATCGTAAAAATAGTATCTGAACATTTTTCGATAATCATTTCCGCAAAAGCACTATAATCAATCTTTGCTTCAACCATGTAACGAATCACCTTTTCGAAATGCAGAATTCCGGAGAAGCCACATATAATTTCTATGATTTTTTGGACCGAATCACAATCGTACCAATCCACCTGTTCACAGTCCATCCATTCCCGTTTTTGATAAGTTTTCTGTGCATATTCTGTTTTTCCCTGAAATGCACCGCCAATTACTAAGATCATATAAAAAAGCCTCTCCTGTCAAATTAACAAAATACATTTGCGATCGAGATTACACAAGCACATCCCAGTTCGCATAAACACAGGAAAAATCCTGCCAGATCTCCGGTCGTTCCTCCGAAGTATTTCATTGCCATGTGCTTGTAGTAAAAATATACAAGAATGGAACAAACCGAAGCACAGACACCATAAACCGGCTGTATGTATATCATTCCACAGTACAAAACAATTACATATCCAATCAAAATAATACGAACTCTTTTTTCTGCAGAATTTCTGGAAAATTCGGCAACTGTTCCATCGGTTCTGGCTTTTGGTATTGAAACAACGCCAATTCCCGATAAACTTCTGGAAAGAATAAATACAAGTGCCATAACACAAACTGCTTTTAAATTTTTATACATTTGAATGTAGCTTCCGATCCACAATAAAAAATATACTCCGGCAGTAATAACGGCAAAAGCTCCGGCATTGGAATCTTTCAGAATCTCCAGACGTCTGCTTCTCTCCTGCCACGAACTCATGGCATCGGATGTATCTAATAATCCATCCACATGGATTCCACCCGTAACAAAAATCGAAATTAAAATCATAATTACCGTTACAAATAACGGATGAAATGAAAAACGAGTACCGATCCATGCTGCCAAAATACTAAGTGCTCCAATCACAATTCCGATCATAGGGAAAAAACAAAACATATACTTCATGTTTTCTTTATTCCAGTCTGCCATCGGCATTGGTATTTTTGAAAACATTGCAAAAGCAACTTTAAAATTATTCCATAATTTTTTCATCAGATCTTCTCCAAATACTTTTTATGATAAACCGGAATACCGTATACCACTTCAACGACTTCATCTGCCATTTCCGAAATTTTTGCATTAATTTCACCCAGATATTTCAGATATGTTTTTGTTTCCTTTTCATACGAAAAAGCATCTGAAAATATTTCATTGGTTACAACAATTAAATGTTCACACTGCTGACGAAGTGAAAGAATTCCTTTCATAATTTCCTCTACCGTATTTTCTTTTGCCCCCTGGTCCTGAAACATCTCATTAGCAGTCAGATTTGACATACATTCCAAAAGAACGGTTCCACCATCAGGTACGCGAACATCTTTTAGATTTGTATAACATTCAACCGTCTCAAAGCCTTTATCTTTGCGCATTTCTCGATGTCTTGCTATACGTTTATGACTTTCCGCATCAAACGGAAACATTGTTGCAATGTAAGTACGTTCCTTATTTTGAAAGTTTACGACACGACCTTCTGCATATGCAGATTTTCCACTGCCGCTTCCTCCGGTAACTACAACAAACATAAGATTCCTCTTTTATTCTAATTCTTCGTACTGTTCAACATTGATGTCTTCAAAAGTACTCATAGAAACATAAACTTCTGAGGCCAGATCAAGAATTGGAAGAAGAGCTGCAGCCCCTGTGCCTTCTCCCAGACACATATTGGCATGTAAAATAGCTTCTTTTCCGACAGAATCCAATATCTGATGAGCCGCAGGTTCCTGTGAAACGTGTGATGCCAGAATGTAATCCGCTGCAGCCGGACAGATACGAATCGCAATCAAAGCTGCAACACAGGAAATAAATCCATCCATGAGAACCGGGATTTGACATGCTGCACCACCGAGAAATACACCGGCAAGTCCGGCAATATCCAAACCACCGACTTTCGCTAATACATCGATTGGATCATCTTTATCCGGCTGATTGATTGCAATTCCCTGTTTGATTGCATTAATTTTGCGAACTAGTCCTTCGCTTGTGAGACCTGCTCCTCGTCCTGTCATTTTCTCAACCGGAACATCCAAAAGAACAGATGCAATTGCACTGCTAGTGGTTGTATTTCCAATCCCCATTTCACCGGTGAGAAGCATTTCATAACCTTTTTCTTTGAGTTCATACGCCATTTTGATACCGCCTTCAATACCCTGAATGGCCTGTTCTCTGCTCATTGCCGGTTCTTTTGCCAGATTATGAGTCCCATACATAACCTTATGATCCGTACGTACTTTTGTGTCTGAGATCATCCCCATATCGACCGGATAGATATCTACACCACATTGTCTGCACATCACACATACAGTTGTCTCACCTTTGAGAAAGTTTTCGGCAACAATTCCGGTAACCTCCTGCCCGGTTTGAGTAACACCTTCTGCAACAACTCCATTATCCGCACACATGGCAACAAGAGCACGTTTTTTATACGAAGGTTTTGAATTGCGCTGAATACCGGCAATCTGTGTATGCATTTCTTCTAATTTTCCCAGCGAATGCAGTGGCTTGGCAATGTTATCCCATCTTTTTTGAGTAAGTTTCATAACCTCCATATCCAGAGGACGAATATTTTTCAAAGTTTCATCGATCAGTGTGCTTATGTTACCCATCTTTCTACCAGCTTTCTTTTTTGTTTAATTAATGTTTATTTGTAACTTTTACCTATTCAATTTCAATAAACGTTTTAGATTCAAATCGAGTTCCAAACATTACTATTATAATATAACCAAAATAAAATGAAAAGAAGTATTGGCGCATTAGAATTAAGTGTTTCAAAAAAACACTATCACAAACTTTATAGTATAATAGGAAACACAGATTCCTATTATACAAAAAAGACGCTGCACATAAAGTGCAGCGCCATTTTTATTTATTTGATAAAATCCAAGATTATACCGAATTATTCAGCACCATAGAGAGTGATGAGTTTGTTCAGGTAATCATATCTTTCTTTTGCTTCTGCCTGGTTCTTAGCGAACAGTCTAGCAGCTTTTTCAGGATTCTGACGTTTCAGAGAATTGTAACGAACTTCGCCGTTAAGGAATTCATCGTATCCGTCCATTTCAGGAGCTTTAGAATCAAGTGAGAACTTGTTGCCTTCAGCTGCTGGGTTGAATCTGAAGTTATGCCAGTAACCAACTTTTACTGCCAGTTCTTCTTCTGTCTGTGCTTTAGCCATTGTTTTCTTGATACCATGGTTGATACATGGAGCATAGCAGATGATAAGTGATGGTCCCGGATATGCTTCTGCTTCAGCGATAGCTTTCACTGTCTGGTTGAAGTCAGCACCCATAGAAACCTGAGCTACGTATACATAGCCATAAGACATAGCGATAGAAGCCATATCTTTCTTCTTCACTTCTTTACCACCGGCTGCGAACTGAGCGATAGCACCTGTTGGTGTAGCTTTAGAAGCCTGTCCACCAGTGTTTGAGTAAACTTCTGTATCGAATACCATAACGTTGATGTCCTGTCCGCTTGCGAGAACATGGTCAACACCACCGAAACCGATATCATAAGCCCATCCGTCACCACCGAAGATCCACTGAGATTTCTTAGCAAGGAAGTCTTTCTGTGCAAGGATTTCTTTCGCTTTGTCGCAATCACATGCTTCAAGAGCTGCAACAAGTTTGTCTGTAGCAGGTCCGTTTGTAACACCTACAGAGAATGTATCAAGCCATTCCTGAGCTGCTGCTTTAACGTCTTCTTTTTCAGCATTTGCTGCAAGATCTTCTACTTTTGTTTTCAGACCATCACGGATAGCTTTCTGAGCGAGAAGCATACCATAACCAAATTCAGCATTGTCTTCGAACAGTGAGTTAGACCATGCAGGACCCTGTCCTTTAGCGTTTACTGTATATGGTGTAGATGGTGAAGAGTTACCCCAGATAGATGAGCATCCTGTTGCGTTTGCGATGTACATTCTGTCACCGAATAACTGTGTAACTAATTTAGCGTATGGTGTTTCTCCACAACCAGCACAAGCGCCTGAGAACTCAAGGAGTGGCTGTTTGAACTGAGAACCTTTCACTGTAGCTTCTTTGAATTTAGCAATTACGTCTTCTTTTTCTGGAAGTGTTACTGCGTAATCAAAGTATTTCTGCTGTTCAAGAGTCTGGTCGATAGCAACCATCTCAAGAGCTTTGTTGCCTTTTTTACCTGGGCAAACGTTTACACAAGATCCACATCCTGTACAGTCAAGTGAAGATACTGCCATAGAGAATGTGTATTCTTTCATACCTGTCATTGGAAGTGTTGGCATTCCTTCTGGAGCTGCAGCTGCTTCTTCAGCTGTAAGAGCTACCGGACGGATAACAGCGTGTGGGCAAACATATGCACAACGGTTACACTGGATACAGTTTTCTGTATTCCATACAGGAACGTTAACTGCGATACCACGTTTTTCGTATGCTGCAGCACCACTTGGTGTTGTACCATCAACATAAGCTTTGAATGCAGATACAGGCAGGTTGTTACCTTCCTGAGCATTAACTTTAGCCTGAATGTTATTTACGAAATCAACAACATCCTGACGTCCGTCTTCTGCATGACCCATTGTAAGGCCTTCATCTTCAGCGTTTTTCCAGCTTTCCGGAACCTGAATTTCAACTACCTGTTTTGCACCTGCATCGATAGCTGCCCAGTTTTTCTGAACGATGTCATCACCTTTACGTCCGTAAGTAGCTTTTGCAGCTGCTTTCATAAGGTCGATAGCCTGTTCTTCCGGAATGATTCCTGTCAGTTTGAAGAATGCTGACTGAAGAATTGTGTTGATACGAGTTGGTCCCATACCTGTTTCAATACCAATTTTAACACCATCGATTGTGTAGAATTTGATATTGTGGTTAGCGATGAATGCTTTAACCTGTCCTGGAAGCTGTTCTTCAAGTTCAGCCATATCCCATTTACAGTTAAGAAGGAATGTACCGCCATCAACAAGTTCCTGAACCATGTTGTATTTTCTGATGTATGAAGGATTATGACAAGCAACGAAGTTTGCTTTACGAATCAGGTATGTTGATTTGATAGGTGTCTTACCAAAACGAAGGTGAGACATTGTAACACCACCTGATTTTTTAGAGTCATAATCAAAGTATGCCTGAGCATACATGTCTGTATTGTCACCAATGATCTTGATAGAGTTTTTGTTAGCACCTACAGTACCATCTGCACCAAGACCCCAGAATTTACAGTTTGTTGTTCCTTCTGGTGTAGTAACGATCGGAGCACCGATTTCAAGAGAAAGATTTGTAACATCATCGTTGATACCGATTGTGAATCTTTCTTTTTCTGTGTTTTCATATACAGCAACGATCTGAGCCGGTGTTGTATCTTTTGATCCAAGACCATAACGTCCGGATGTAATCTTAACGTCAGCGAATTTTGTGCCTTTAAGAGCAGCAACAACGTCAAGGTAAAGTGGCTCGCCAAGAGAACCAGGTTCTTTTGTTCTGTCAAGAACAGCGATTGTTTTAACAGTTTCAGGGATAGCTGCAACAAATGCTTCAGCTGAGAATGGTCTGTAAAGACGAACTTTAACAACACCAACTTTTTTGCCCTGAGCTGCAAGGTAGTCGATTGTTTCTTCAATTGTATCGTTTACAGAACCCATAGCGATGATAACTGTTTCAGCATCAGCAGCTCCGTAGTAGTTGAAGAGTTTGTAATCTGTACCAAGTTTAGCGTTAACTTTGTCCATGTATTCCTGTACTACTGCCGGAAGAGCATCGTAGTATTCGTTACATGCTTCTCTTGCCTGGAAGAAGATATCTGAGTTCTGAGCAGAACCTCTCTGACATGGATGATTTGGATTCAAAGCGTTATCTCTGAATGCCTGGATAGCATCGAAGTCAGCCATATCTGCAAGATCTTCATAATCCCATGTTTCGATTTTCTGGATTTCGTGTGATGTACGGAAACCATCGAAGAAGTTGATGAATGGAACTTTACCTTTGATTGCTGCAAGGTGAGCAACTGGTGTAAGGTCCATTACTTCCTGAACAGATGATTCGCAGAGCATAGCACAACCTGTCTGACGACATGCCATAACGTCTGAGTGATCACCGAAGATGTTCAGTGCGTGTGAAGCAAGTGCACGAGCAGATACGTTGATAACGCCCGGAAGCTGTTCACCAGCAATTTTGTAAAGATTTGGGATCATAAGTAAAAGACCCTGTGATGCTGTGTATGTTGTTGTCAAAGCACCAGCAGAAAGTGATCCGTGAACAGCACCTGCTGCACCGGCTTCTGACTGCATTTCAGTAACCTGAACTTCCTGACCGAAAATGTTTTTTCTTCCCTGTGTAGCCCATTCATCTGTAGCTTCAGCCATAACAGATGAAGGAGTGATTGGGAAAATAGCAGCTACGTCAGAGAATGCATACGATGCATGAGCGGCTGCATGATTACCATCCATGGTTTTCATTTTTCTTGCCATTTTATTTCCTCCTTGAATAATAAATGGATTTTATCTTCTTAAGGCGCAAAGGCCTATAAGTCCGTATGAAATTATAGCATGTTTTGTTGTCACTGTCCAATAAGAATCTATATTTTGTGTATTTTATGAGATACAAAGTATCTCTTCCGCGATTTCCTCTGGTTTTTTGCCGTCTACCCGGATAATTTCATCCGCTGCCGCCCTATATTTGGGAATTCGTTTTTCGAGCAGCCCGGTAATATATTCAACATTCATATTGCCCTCCAGCAAAGGGCGATTCTGGGAATAACGCACTCTTTCATAAACGGTTTCCGGCGAAACATCCAGCCATATAATTTTTCCGTTTTTTCTCATTGCTTCAACATTTTCCTGTCTCATCGGTACACCGCCTCCACAGGACACCACTGTTTTATCTGAAATCCCATTTAAATTTCGAATCAGTGCAGTTTCAAGGCCGCGAAAATATTCTTCTCCGTTCTTTGCAAAAATTTCGGAAATACTCATCTTCTGTTCTTTTTCGATCTGTTCATCCATCTCAATCAATTGATAACCACAATTTTTAGAAAGATATGATGAGACTGTACTTTTTCCGCAGCCCATAAATCCTATTAAATAGATATGTTTCACTTTTTGCTCCTAAACTCACATGAAATTTTCTTTAGTATATCAGTACGCATTTTTTTTGTAAATAATCCTTGCAAATTTTACATTTTACGATACAATGTAAAACGACTATGTAATTGATTTTTTACATATAATAAGTAGTTTTAAATCAAAGGCTGTACTTATTCCGCTCTGTTCGGACTCGCAGCTTTTGTGTTTTACATGTAAATATTAACTAAGAACAAGAAAAGGAAAACGAGGTATTTTATGATTTCAGCAAACAATATTACATTGCGTGTTGGTAAAAAAGCTTTATTTGAAGATGTAAATATCAAATTTACCGAAGGAAACTGTTATGGATTGATCGGTGCGAACGGTGCCGGAAAATCTACTTTCCTCAAAATCCTCTCAGGACAGCTCGAACCTACAAATGGTGACGTTGTAATCACTCCGGGGCAGAGACTTTCATTCCTGCAGCAGGACCACTTTAAATACGATGCATTCCCTGTCCTTGATACCGTTATCATGGGAAATCAGAGATTGTATGAAATTATGAAAGAAAAAGAAGCCATCTATGCAAAAGGTATGGATATGACGGATGAAGATGGTATGCGTGCCAGCGAACTTGAAGGCGAATTTGCCGAGATGAACGGCTGGGAAGCAGAATCTGATGCAGAGACACTCTTAAATGGTCTTGGTATCGAAAACGAATTCCACTATGCACTCATGTCCGAACTGACCGGTTCACAGAAAGTCAAAGTTCTTCTTGCACAGGCTCTTTTCGGAAATCCTGATATTCTTCTTCTCGATGAGCCTACCAACCACCTGGATCTTCCTGCTATTGAATGGCTTGAAGAATTCCTGATCAACTTTAACAACACTGTTATCGTTGTATCCCATGACCGTTACTTCTTAAATAAAGTTTGTACACAGACCGCTGATATCGACTATGGTAAAATTCAGCTTTATGCCGGTAACTACGATTTCTGGTATGAATCCAGTCAGCTTCTTATCAAGCAGATGCGTGAAGCCAACAAGAAAAAAGAAGAAAAAATCAAAGAGCTGCAGGAATTCATTTCACGATTCAGTGCAAATGCTTCCAAATCCAAACAGGCAACATCCAGAAAACGTGCTCTTGAAAAAATTCAGCTTGATGACATGCGTCCTTCAAGCCGTAAATATCCTTACATCGACTTCCGTCCAAATCGTGAAATCGGTAATGAAGTACTTATGGTTGAAAACCTTTCCAAAACAATCGATGGAGTAAAGGTTCTGGACAATATTTCCTTTACACTTGGACATAATGATAAAGTAGCTTTTGTTGGTGCTAATGAACAGGCAACGACTACTTTCTTCAAAATTCTCATGGGTGAGATGGAACCGGATGAAGGAAATTACAAATGGGGTATCACAACATCCCAGACTTATTTCCCAAAAGACAATACATACGAATTTGATAACGATCTGACTATCACTGACTGGTTGACACAGTACTCTGAAATCAAAGATGCTACATATGTTCGTGGTTTCCTTGGACGTATGCTTTTCCCAGGTGAAGACGGTGTTAAACGCGTTCGTGTGCTTTCCGGTGGTGAGAAAGTACGTTGTATTCTCTCTAAAATGATGATTTCAGGAGCAAACATTCTCCTGCTTGATGAGCCTACCAACCACCTGGATATGGAATCCATTACAGCATTGAATAATGGTCTGATCAAATTCCCTGGTGTAATTCTGTTCACATCACATGACCACCAGTTTGTACAGACAACAGCAAACCGAATCATGGAGATTCTTCCAAATGGTACATTAATTGACAAAATCACTACTTATGATGAATATCTTGAAAGTGATGTCATGGCGAAAAAACGTACTGTTTATAATGTATCTGAGGATGATGCTGCAGATAATTAAAAAGTATAATAAAAACGGAGAACTGCTGCTTGCAATTCTCCGTTTTGTTTTATCCGTAAGTATAATTATTCGATTTCTCATTACTTATTATTTCTCTTCACCGGAAACAATTCTATTTCTTCTTTTCCTGCATATTTGCCGGAGGACTTTTTCCCTGATGTTTTTGCCGGTCTTGCAGGTCTTCTTTTCGTTTCTCTTTCGCTCAAATCGAAATATACCGGATCATTATCCTTTTCCTGTCGTGTCTGGTAATTAACACCTGAACGTCTTTGTCTTAATCGTTCCAGGTCTTCTTCCCGAAAACCATCTTCCACACTCTCTTTTTCAACGGGTTTTTCTACAGCTCGTTCCACAACTTTCTCATCAGAACCTCTGTTAAACGCATATTGAATTGCAATTGCCATCAGCGTAAAAATCAATGACATTCCAATTCCATAAGGATATTCTTCAAGATTTGCCAGCCAGGAAGCTGAAAAACCTGTCGTAACACCACCGAGAATACTGGTTCCGATTATAATGATTCCTTTCGAGAATTTTAATGCCAGCATACCTATGCCAACGCCCAATAAGATGCAAAGAAAAAATGTAAGCGATGTTCTTGGCTGTATCGTATAAACTCCAAGACTAAGTCCGATACCTGCTCCTACTATAAAGATACCTGCTTTGTAAATAAGAAATGAAAAAACCGCACAAAACACGCCGGTTCCTATCATTATGGCAATCATAGTCTGGTGATTTTCCATACCTGAAATATAAGCAAACAAAAATCCCGCACCTGCTCCAACGATAAATCCAAAAAGCATCATCCAGAAACGAAGAAGCCGATATCCAAACACCATATTTAAGATTCCAAATCCCAACGCAACGCAGGATATCAACATCATTAAATTATAATTTGTAGTAATCGGCTGCAGTGAATTAAGTGAATTCAATGATTCAAACGATGGGATCGCATCTAAGGATTTAAACATCGATATCATCCGAATAATTTCTACTATATATTGTTCCATTCCTTCTCCTTATTCTCCATCCTAAAAAATAAAATATATGGTATTTAATTGTTCCAACACACCATAATGATACTGAACTTCATTTATTCCATGCATACTCATGTAATACTGCGCTACCTCTTCAACCGCTTTTTGATCTATCCATTCCGAATAGGCCTGATGATAGGCATCCTCGGAAGTAAATTTAAATCTGATCACAGCAGCACCATTATCAATACGCATTTTACAATAATTCAATATGGTTTGATAATCATGGAATTCAAAGCATCCCTGATTCAAAACATAGAAATTATAATCCGTTGTTGTACACTGTGGCAAGGAAAAATCAGTGTTTGCAGTGTATGTTTTCTCATATTCCCATGGAAAAGGACAAAGATAATCAAAAACCGTAGTTTTATGTTCTGCCAGTGATGCTGCATCCCCTTCTATAAACTGTGGCTGATCTCCATTTGTGACATCAACGTAATAATAATTTCCATCAAGCCTGACTATATTCCAGGCATGCTCCTCATCAGAATTATTCGCATCACCTTCAACATAGATGGAATATACACCAAACCGCTCCGCGAGATATTGGAATGCTTTCGCGTAACCGGCGCAAACAGCTTCTTTTTTCCAAAATGTTCCCGCTATACTTTGATCATCTTCTGACGCAACATACGATGTAGAATCAATTAGATATTCATAAATTGCTTTTATTTTACCATAATCTGTACTATCTGCTGTAACTGTCCCATTTATAATTGCATATGCATTTTCCATTTCTGTCTGAATCTGATTCATTTCTTCATCAGTATAGGAATACCCTGGTTCAAACAGACAATAATCTTCCTGTTCATACGTTGTTTTGTATGTTGTTTTGCGATTATGGATCCAAAACAGTTCCGGATGATCATTCATAACCGCATGATATGCGGTATCAATAATTTCATCCTGCGAAAAGGTCAGATAAATCTGAGTCTTTCTCTCTATAACACCTTTTAAGATCTGCCGATAACACGTTTTCTGATCACTGCTAAGCAATTGAAAATAATACTCTATATGTACTCCATCAGACTCTTCTGTTGGTTCTTCACGCAATGCTCTGACTTCATCCGGCTCATTACTAAACCAGGAGGAAAACGAATTCCATATGGACGCTTCTGCAGTCTGAGGTCTGCCAAAGCTCATCAATGTAATCAACGCAGCCCCCAAAATGAGATATTTTTTACATTTAGAATTAAGTTTTAATTGTAATTTTGTTTTCATTTTCGTTTTTAGAGTCCTCATCATATTCACAATCCTTTTATATAACTAAAATAAAATATTGCCTTTTTCTCTTTATAATTGTAAACTAGTAAACATGACGAAATAAAGAGGTAAAGAATTATGAGTAATAAAATCCCAATCGAAACATCTGCCAGACATATTCATGTCTCACGAGAAGATTTCGAAGTCTTGTTTGGAAAAGATGCCGAATTAACATACACCAAAGAATTAAGCCAGCCCGGTCAGTATTTATGCGACGAACGTCTGACTGTAAAGGGTCCGAAAGGTTCTTTTGAAAATATTGCCATATTAGGGCCATACCGAAAAGAAACACAGGTAGAACTTTCCCTGACAGATACACGTAAATTAGGACTTCCCGGCATTATTCGTCAATCCGGTGATACCGAAGGAACACCCGGCTGTACGCTCATCGGGCCAAATGGAACGCTTGAAATTGATCATGGCGTAATTGTCGCTAAACGTCATATACATATGACACCGGACGATGCACTGATTTTACGTGTTTCCGACAATGATGAAGTATTTGTTCTGACCAAAAGCTACGGACGTGCATTAATTTACGCTGACGTTGTTGTCCGTGTAAACCGTGATTTTAAATTATCCATGCATGTAGATACTGATGAAGCGAACGCATTTTCAAGCGACGCTGAGCCATACGGCGTCATCATTAAACTTTTTGACGACAACTACAACACGGATATGTGGATCGAAGAAGTATTATCCGGCATCAATCGCTAAAGCAACATCAATATTTTTTAATAATAAAAGGACAGCTCCTTTCAGCTGTCCTTTTTCATTTTGTACTGCATGCAAGAAAACTGTCCGATGGACGTTCTTTTGCTTTATTTATCTACTACAGTCATTGAAACGATAGCATCATTTGCAATTGTCAGATTTGTATCCAATGATTGATCTGATGCATTGTTTTTCAGTTTATTAAAATCATCTACACCATTTGAGGAATGGGTTTTACTTGATTTCTTTGCTTTTGATGATTTTTTAGCTGATGTTTTCTTTTCCTGACTATCAGCGTTATTATCATTTGAAACTTCCTGAACAGGCTCGGATTTCTGCTCATTCTCTGTTTTCGTTTCTGCAACAGACTGTTTTTCTTTATTAGCAACTGTATTAGTATCCTCTGATACTTTTTCTTTGCTGTCAGCTGCTACGTCAGAATCATTACTGATAATATCAACGGAATTGGCTGAAATAACATTGGTTATGTCAAAACCAAGATCTGCTTCAACGTCAACTTCTGCTGTACTGTAAAGAATTCCGGAATAATCATCGTCTGCTGTCTCATTATCGGATGTTTTTGCAGCATCTTCTGATTTTGTATCTTCCACAGAATCTTCTTCGTAATCTTCTACTGTTTCATCAACATCAATCTCATCAATGGAACCGACAAAGCCATCTTCTTCATTTGATTTTTCTGTGTCGTCTACAATTTCATCTTCAATATAATCATCTACTGTATCATCAATATCAATAGAATCAATATCTTCATTGTCGTCTGTTTCAACGATAGTATCATCAAGATCATCTGACGAATCATCTTCGACCTCAGAATCCATTTTATCATCCTCTACTTCAGCATCTTCCGCTTCGGTATCTTCGTCTTCGATTTCATTGTCTTCTATATCGTCTTCACTATCAGATAAATCGTCGTCCTCTACATCCTCATAGTCCTCATCTTCGTAGCTATCTTCTTCTACAAGAGTTTCCTCACTGTTAAGGACTTCAGCACCAACGGTTTCAACCGTTTCAGACAAATCGATAACATCATCGGATACTTCAATAATATCTTCTGAGATTACATTCTCA
Organism: Eubacteriales bacterium; assembly: GCA_030526665.1. GTDB lineage: Bacteria > Bacillota > Clostridia > Lachnospirales > Lachnospiraceae > Blautia_A. The sequence continues at coordinate 1,864 of JAUNCI010000002.1, read as the reverse complement.
GTAATATCTGTTGTTTCTTCAGATACATCTGTACTTGTATCTTCTGTTTCAGAATTCACTTCTGTATCTGATTCTGAAGCAGTATCTTCTGTTTCAGAAACTACGTCAGTACTATTTATATCGGTAGCCTCTGTATCTTCTGCTGTTGCTGTAACATCCGTTGTTTCTGCAGAATCTGCATTTGTATCTTCTGTCTGAGCTGGTGTTACAACATCTTCTGTTGTATCCTCTTCGATAACTGCCGTATTATCATCAGCAGAGAATTTTGCATCTTCAATAGCTTCAAATTCTGATTCTGTGATATAGAAATCAGGCTGTCTGATATAGCGGAAACTTGCACTGTATGCTTCACCAACTGTTACACCGTTCTGAGATGATGAACAATGTACTGCGATCCAGTCTCCGGAATCTGTTTTACCACAGATAATACCTACATGGTTATCACTTCCTGCTTCCGGTCCTTTCTGGAATACAAGGTCTCCCGGCTGTGCATCTGCTTCGCTTACAGAATTGGCAAGTGTCCACTGATTGCTGGTACCTTCGCCGACTGTATCATGCATATCCTGAGATTCATAACCATTGATAACAGCCCAGGTAACAAAACCGCTGCAATCAAGTCCGAATGCTCTCATGGTTCCGGTACTTTTACTTCCTTCAGCAGTTACTGCCTGTGCAGATCCCCATTCGGAATCCATACCAATTGCAGTTGATTTACCGCCCCAGAAATATCCAACTTTACCTACAAGTGAATATGCCTTAGCTATAACATTAACACGATCTTCCGATACATTATCCCCAACGCTCTCACGCACAAATCCCGGAGAAGCCGTAACGATAGCACAAAGTAATTTACAATCTGTCTCAACATATTTGTTAAGAATTGTCTGTCCCTTTGCGTCTACATGATTCTCTTCAATATAGTCAGTGATTTTTTTGTTTCCATAAGCAACTGCAGAATCATTCTGTGAGCTTCTGACTACAGGATTCATTTTTGCAAAAACTTTAGCAAGATCTGCTTTGCTGTTTCCGTCAAATTTAAACTCTGTCTCTCCATTTAAACTTTTCTCATATACATAAACAGCTAAAATATCCTGCCAATTTCTTACCAGAAGAATATCTGTAGATTTTGACAGATCAGAAATTGCAGGTAAATTATGTGCCTGACGATATTCCTTCTCAATTTGGAACATTGTGGCAGCAAAATCCTCAGAAAATGTAATGGCATAATTTGAAGACAGACTCTTCAGATAAAATTCATTTCCTGCATGAAGATTGGATACATAATTTGAATAATAAACAGGACTTCCCACCTGGACATCCTTTTTACCATCTTTATTATCTTCCTTAGGTTCTTCCGTCGGTGCCGGCGTCGGAGTAACTACTCCTATTTTCTCTTCAATTTTCAATAATTTATCATAATTAGCAACAAGTTTCTTTGCCTTATCATTTAATGCATCGTATGCTTTACGAGCTGCATTGACCTCTTCCACGTGTTCAGCAATTTTATCACCAAAATTAGCAAGAGCTTCTATCTGCTCTGTTACTTTTTGCGCTGCTTCTGCCAAAGAAGTTTTATATGCTGCAATAGTCTGTTCACAATTTACAAGAACCTCATAATTTGTGATCATTGCCTGTTCTGCAGAATTCAAAGCATTGTATGCATTTCGAGCCGCAACCACTTCATCTTCATGGTCAACGATATTTTCTTTATACGCTGCAAGTGCATTGATTTTGTCAACAACTGATTTTGCAGCATCAGAAAGATTCGCTGATGGTGTTGGAGCCGGTGTCACGGTAGGTGTTACAGTTGCCTCCGGTGTTGGAGTAACCACAGGTTCCGGTGTCACTACAGGCTCAGGTGTCA
>JAUNCI010000041.1 GCA_030526665.1 Eubacteriales bacterium | reverse complement strand
ATGGTCATATAGTAATTCTAAATGTCATATAATTATAGTATGGGTTGTTTTTTGCCGGATTTACAGATATAATAAAATGCTGGTTAAAAATGTTTCAAAAATATAATAAATAACAGGAGATAATAATGGCGAAATATACTCTGATGAAAACAGAAGGCAGAGCCAAAAGAGCACAGTTTGAAACCGTTCACGGTACGATTCAGACTCCGGTTTTTATGAACGTTGGTACAATTGCCGCAATTAAGGGTGCGGTAGCAACAACGGATCTGCAGGAAATCGGTACACAGGTTCAGCTTTCCAATACATATCATTTACATGTCAGACCGGGAGATGACAAGGTGAAAATGCTTGGCGGTCTTCACAAATTTATGAACTGGGATAAACCGATTCTAACCGATTCCGGCGGATTTCAGGTTTTCTCACTTGCAAAACTTCGTAAAATCAAAGAAGAGGGAGTATACTTTAACTCCCATATCGACGGTCACAAGATTTTTATGGGACCGGAAGAAAGTATGCAGATTCAGTCCAATCTGGGATCTACGATTGCGATGGCGTTCGATGAATGCCCGAGCAGCGTAGCGGATCGTGATTATGTTCAGAAATCGGTAGACCGTACAACGAGATGGCTGCAGAGATGCAAGGATGAAATGGCCAGATTGAATTCTCTGCCGGATACCATCAACAAAGAACAGCTTCTGTTTGGAATCAATCAGGGTGCTGTCTATGAAGATATCCGTATTGCACATGCAAAAGAGATTTCAAAAATGGACCTTGACGGCTATGCAGTCGGCGGACTTGCTGTCGGAGAAACTCACGAAGAAATGTATCGTATTCTCGACGAAGTTGTTCCGCATCTTCCACAGAATAAACCGACCTATCTGATGGGTGTAGGAACACCTGCAAACATTTTGGAGGGTGTAGAACGAGGAATCGACTTCTTTGACTGCGTATATCCAAGCAGAAATGGTCGCCACGGACATGTATATACCAATCGTGGAAAAATGAATCTTTTCAATGCAAAATATGAACTGGATACCAGACCGATTTCCGAGGAGTGTCAGTGTCCAACCTGTCGTAATTACAGCAGGGCCTATGTGCGTCATCTGTTAAAGGCAAAAGAAATGCTGGGAATGCGTCTGTGTGTACTTCACAATCTGTATTTCTACAACCACATGATGGAAGAAATCAGAGATGCTCTGGATGCCGGAAATTTTGCAGAATACAAAAAAATGCGTCTGGAAGGATTTGCGGAAGGAAAAATCAACGGTAGATAGCTGAAAAACGATTTGCAGCAGCACAAAAATCCTAAAAACACTTGAAGTGATGAGGCTATTTGTGTAAAATAAATAATAGTGTTTTGTAAGAAACAAAATGTAGAAGAAATCAGGAGGTCGAGACTATTATGCAGAATGGTTCTGTACTTATGATCGTCTATATCGTAGCTCTGTTCGGTATTATGTATCTGTTGATCATGCGTCCACAGAAAAAAGAGCAGAAGAGATTACAGGCAATGTTAAACGACATGGAAGTTGGCGACAGCGTTGTTACAACTAGTGGTTTTTACGGAGTAATCATCGATATGACAGAAGAAGATGTTATCGTTCAGTTCGGTAACAACAAAAACTGCCGTATTCCAATGAGAAAACAGGCAATTGCTGAAGTTGAAAAAGCTTCTTCTGCAACAGCTGAATAAAAATACGGAAAATTAAGAGGCGTGAGAGTGAGATTCACTTTCATGCCTTTTTTGTCGATAAAAAACGATTTTTTGCTTTAGTGGGTTGAAATGTTGAAGAAAAAAGAGTATTCTTATAACAATATTCTGTTGAAAGTATATCCTGAAATCTTTCTTTTTCTGAAAATTTATGAAAATAGATAGAGATATTCTAATAAACAGATTATTTATTGGGTATTAGAGAGAGCGAGGAGAAAATTTATTATGGAGTACAATATTGCGTTGATTTCCGGTGACGGTATTGGACCGGAGATCGTAAGAGAAGCAAAGAAAGTATTGGATAAAGTCTGTGAGAAATACGGACATAAATTCCATTATTCCGATGTACTTCTCGGCGGAGCTTCCATAGATGTACATGGAGTGCCGCTTACCGAAGAAGCCATTGCAACGGCAAAAGCATCGGATGCTGTACTTATGGGTTCTATCGGTGGAGATGCAAAAACTTCACCATGGTATCAGTTAGAACCTTCGAAACGTCCAGAAGCAGGACTTCTGGCAATTCGAAAAGCTTTGAATCTGTTTGCAAATCTGCGACCGGCTTATCTGTACAATGAATTACGTGCTGCCTGCCCGCTGCGCGATGAAATCATTGGTGATGGATTTGATATGATCATTGTTCGTGAGCTTACAGGCGGTCTCTACTTTGGCGAACGTAAAACAATTGAAGAAAATGGTATTCGAAAAGCAATTGATACACTTGCTTATAATGAAAATGAAATTAGACGAATTGCAATTAAAGCATTTGAAATAGCCGGCAAACGCGGCAAAAAAGTAACAAGTGTTGACAAAGCAAACGTTTTGGATTCTTCCAGACTTTGGAGAAAAGTGGTAGAAGAAGTTGCAAAAGACTATCCGGATATCACACTGGAGCATATGCTCGTTGATAACTGTGCAATGCAGCTGGTACGTGATCCAAAACAGTTTGATGTCATTTTAACAGAAAATATGTTTGGAGATATTCTTTCCGATGAGGCAAGTATGGTTACCGGTTCAATCGGAATGTTATCATCCGCAAGTTTAAATGAAACAAAATTTGGTCTGTATGAACCAAGTCACGGTTCAGCACCTGATATTGCAGGACAGAACAAAGCGAATCCAATCGCAACAATTCTTTCTGCAGCTATGATGCTTCGTTTTTCACTCGACCTTGATGAGGAAGCTAATGCAGTGGAAGCTGCCGTACAGAAAGTTCTGACAGATGGATATCGCACAGGGGATATTATGTCTGAGGGCTGCAAGCTTGTAGGAACTACAGAAATGGGAGACCTCATTTGCGCAGCCATCTAAAGTATATCAGATGGGATATTGAATTATATTTAGGAGGAGAACAATTATGAAAAGTGATGCAGTTAAAGTAGGTTCTCAGCAGGCACCGCATCGTTCACTGTTTAATGCTCTTGGTCTTACAAAAGAGGAAATGGAAAGACCATTGGTAGGTATTGTAAGTTCTTACAATGAAATCGTACCGGGGCATATGAATCTTGATAAAATCGTAGCAGCCGTAAAACAGGGTGTTGCTATGGCCGGAGGAACACCAATCGTTTTCCCTGCAATTGCTGTATGTGACGGTATTGCAATGGGACACGTAGGTATGAAATATTCTCTTGTAACGCGTGATTTGATTGCTGACTCTACAGAAGCAATGGCACTGGCGCATCAGTTTGATGCACTTGTTATGGTTCCGAACTGCGACAAAAACGTTCCGGGACTTCTCATGGCAGCAGCCAGAATTAATGTTCCGACTGTATTTGTCAGCGGCGGTCCAATGCTTGCCGGACGTGTACAGGGACATAAAACAAGTCTTTCCAGCATGTTTGAAGCAGTAGGTGCTTATGCAGCAGGTAATCTTTCCGAAGAAGGACTTCTGGAATTTGAAAATAAAACATGCCCTACATGTGGATCTTGCTCAGGTATGTACACAGCGAACAGTATGAACTGCCTTACAGAAGTTCTTGGTATGGGCTTACAGGGAAATGGTACAATTCCTGCAGTATATTCCGAACGTATTCGTCTTGCAAAAACGGCAGGTATGAAAGTTATGGAAATGTATAATAAAAACATTCGTCCTCGTGACATCATCACAGAAAAATCAATGCTCAATGCACTGACTGTTGATATGGCACTTGGATGCTCTACAAACAGTATGCTTCACCTTCCTGCAATTGCTCACGAAATCGGAATGGATTTCGATATCAGCTTTGCAAATGAAATCAGTGAAAAAACTCCAAATCTTTGCCATTTGGCACCTGCAGGTCCAACATACATGGAAGACCTGAATGAAGCCGGTGGTGTATATGCGGTTATGAACGAACTGACCAAACTTGGACTTCTTCACACCGATTGTATTACCGTTACAGGCAAGACTGTTGGAGAAAACATCAAAAATTGTGTAAATAGAAATCCGGAAGTTATTCGTCCGGTTGAAAATCCATATAGTACAACAGGCGGTCTGGCAGTACTCAAAGGAAACCTTGCTCCGGACGGCGGTGTTGTAAAACGTTCTGCAGTTGTTCCTGAAATGATGGTTCATGAAGGACCGGCACGTGTATTTGATTGTGAAGATGATGCAATCGCAGCAATCAAAGGCGGCAAAATTGTTGCAGGCGATGTTGTAGTAATTCGTTATGAAGGACCAAAGGGCGGCCCTGGTATGAGAGAAATGCTGAATCCTACATCTGCAATCGCAGGTATGGGACTTGGTTCTTCTGTTGCTTTGATTACTGACGGACGTTTCAGTGGCGCATCCCGTGGTGCTTCCATTGGACATGTTTCTCCGGAAGCAGCAGTTGGAGGACCAATTGCACTCGTAGAAGAAGGCGACATTATCAGCATCAATATTCCGGAAATGAAACTGAATGTGAAAGTATCTGACGAAGAGATGGCAGCCAGAAAAGAAAAATGGCAGCCGCGCGAACCAAAGATTACAACAGGCTACCTTTCCAGATATGCAGCAATGGTAACATCAGGTAACAGAGGTGCTATCCTGGAAGCCCCGAAAGCGAAATAGGAGGAAGAAAATGCAGTTAACAGGATCACAGATCGTTGTAGAATGTCTTCTTGAACAAGGAGTAGATACCGTATTCGGTTATCCGGGCGGTGCTATTCTGAATGTATATGATGAACTTTATAAATACAGTGACAAAATCACACACGTGCTGACTTCTCATGAGCAGGGTGCTTCCCATGCGGCAGACGGCTATGCACGTGCAACAGGAAAAGTTGGTGTTTGCCTTGCAACATCCGGACCTGGTGCAACAAACCTTGTTACAGGTATTGCAACAGCCATGATGGATTCCGTTCCTATGGTAGCCATTACATGTAACGTTGGAAATGCACTTCTTGGAAAAGACTCTTTCCAGGAGATCGACATTGCCGGTGTTGTTATGCCAATCACTAAATACAGTTTTATTGTAAAAGATGTAGAAAAACTTGCAGATACTATGCGTAAAGCATTTGATATTGCCAGATCAGGCCGTCCGGGTCCTGTCCTTGTCGATATCACAAAAGATGCGACTGCAGATAAAGTTGAATTTACACCAATCAAACCGGTTATGCCTGAACGTGAGGAAGGCAAAATCAGTGACAAACAGATCAAAAAAGCAATCGAAATGATTCAGGAAGCGGAAAAACCATTTATTTTTGTTGGCGGCGGTGCAATTATTTCCGGAGCCTCAGAAGAAATTCGTGAACTGGCATACCGCATGGATGCACCTGTTTGCGATTCCCTTATGGGTAAAGGCGGATTCCCTGGAACAGATTCATTGTATACAGGTATGCTTGGTATGCATGGTACAAAAGCATCTGACCTTGGTGTAAGTAAATGTGACCTTCTTGTTGTTCTCGGTGCACGTTTCTCAGATCGTGTTACAGGAAATGCGAAAACATTTGCAAAAAGAGCACAGATTATTCAGATTGATGTTGATGCTGCAGAAATCGACAAAAATGTACTGGTAGACCTTGCTCTTGTTGGTGACTTAAAAGTTGTACTTCAGCGTATCCTGAAAGTACTTCCGCAGAAGAAAAATCCGGAATGGGTTTCCTATGTTCAGGGAATTGCGCAAAAACATCCTCTGAAATACGATAAAACACAGCTTACCGGTCCATATATTATCGAAAAATTGTACGAATTAACAAATGGTGAAGCAATTATCACAACAGATGTCGGACAGCATCAGATGTGGGCTGCACAGTATTACAAATATACAGAACCTAGAACTTTCCTTTCCTCCGGTGGTCTCGGAACAATGGGATATGGTCTTGGTGCAGCAATTGGTGCAAAAACAGGCCGTCCGGACAAGACAGTTGTAAATATTGCCGGAGATGGATGCTTCCGTATGAATATGAATGAAATTGCTACTGCAGTACGTTGTGGTCGCCCTCTGATTCAGCTGGTATTAAATAACCATGTTCTGGGTATGGTACGTCAGTGGCAGACATTATTCTATGGAAAAAGATATTCCAGCACTATTTTGAATGATAATGTTGATTTCGTAAAACTTGCCGAAGCCATGGGTGCAGAAGGAATTCGTGTTACAAAAATCGAAGAAGTGGAACCTGCACTGAAAAAAGCACTTGCTGCTGATGGCCCGGTTGTTATCGATTGCTGGATTGACCAGGATCTGAAGGTATTTCCAATGGTACCTGCAGGTGCAAATATCGATGACGTGTTTGATGAGGAGGATTTAGAAAGAAATGAGTAGAGTATATAACTTTTCTGCAGGACCTGCAGTACTTCCGGAACCGGTACTTAAAGAACTTGCTGATGAAATGATGGATTACAACGGAACAGGAATGTCTGTAATGGAAATGAGCCACAGATCACCTGAATTCCAGAAAATCATTGATGATGCGGAGCAGGATCTCAGAGATTTGATGAATATTCCTGATAATTACAAAGTATTATTCCTTCAGGGCGGTGCATCACAGCAGTTTGCGATGATTCCAATGAACCTGATGAAGAACAAAGTTGCTGACTACATCGTTACCGGCCAGTGGGCAAAAAAAGCTTATCAGGAAGCTCAGAAATACGGAAAAGCTAACAAAATTGCTTCTTCCGAAGATAAAACATTCTCCTACATCCCTGATTGCAGTGATCTGCCAATCAGTGAAGATGCAGACTATGTCTACATTTGTGAAAATAACACGATTTATGGAACAAAATTCAAAGAACTGCCAAACACAAAAGGAAAACTTCTGGTATCTGACGTTTCCTCATGCTTCCTTTCTGAGCCTGTAGATGTAACCAAATACGGCATCATTTATGGTGGTGTTCAGAAAAATATCGGACCGGCAGGCATGGTAATCGTAATCATCAGAGAAGATCTGATTACAGATGATGTTCTCGAAGGAACACCAACCATGCTTACATATAAGACACATTCCGAAAGTGGTTCTTTATACAATACACCAAACTCATACTGCATCTATGTTTGCGGTAAAGTTTTCAAATGGCTGAAATCCATTGGCGGTCTTGAAGCTATGCAGAAAATGAACGAAGAAAAAGCAAAGATTCTGTATGATTACCTTGATAACAGCAAAATGTTCCACGGAACAGTAGTACCAAAAGACCGTTCTCTGATGAACGTTCCTTTTGTTACAGATAGTGACGAGTTAAATGCTAAATTTGTCAAAGAAGCAAAAGCAGCAGGATTCGTAAACCTCAAAGGCCATCGTACAGTTGGTGGTATGAGAGCAAGTATCTACAACGCAATGCCAAAAGAAGGCGTAGTAGCGCTTGTAGAATTCATGAAGAAATTTGAGGAGGAGAATTCTTAATGTATCAGTATCATTGCCTGAATCCAATCGCAAAAACAGGTCTTGAAATTTTTGATAAGAACTACATCAAATCTGACAGTATTGAAAACTGCGATGCGATTCTTGTAAGAAGTGCAAAAATGCATGACATCAAACTTCCGGAAAGTGTATGTGCAATCGCACGTGCCGGTGCCGGTGTAAATAATATTCCTGTAAAAGATTATGCAGAAGAGGGTGTTGTTGTTTTCAACACACCTGGTGCTAATGCAAACGGTGTAAAAGAGCTTGTACTTGCCGGAATGCTTCTGGCATCTCGTGATATCGTTGGTGGTATTGAATGGGTAAAATCAGAAAAAGACCGTGACGATATCGACAAACTTGCAGAAAAAGAGAAAAAACAGTTTGCCGGCTGTGAAATCAGTGGTAAAAAACTGGGTATCATCGGTCTTGGAGCAATCGGAGCCATGGTTGCAAATGCTGCCTCCGGACTTGGTATGGAAGTATATGGATACGATCCATACATCTCTATTGATGCTGCATGGAACCTGTCCAGATCTATCAGACATGCAAAAACATTAGAAGAAATCTACGCAAATTGTGATTACATCACAATTCACGTTCCGCTTCTCGACAGCACCAGAGGAATGATCAACAAAGAGGCCATCAGTCAGATGAAAGACGGTGTAGTTATCCTGAACTTTGCCCGTGACCTTCTGGTTGACGAAGACGCTCTTCTGGAAGCACTCGACAGCAAAAAAGTGAAAAAATATGTAACAGACTTTGCAAACCATACTGTAGCAGGACACGAAGGCATCCTCGTAACACCACACCTTGGTGCATCAACTGAAGAGTCAGAATTGAACTGTGCCGTAATGGCAGCAAAGGAAGTTCGTGATTTCCTCGAAAACGGAAACATCAAAAATTCCGTAAACTATCCAAACTGTGATATGGGAATTTGTGTATCCGTAGGAAGAATTGCAATCACACACAAAAACGTTCCAAACATGCTCGGACAGCTGACAGCAATCCTCGGTAAAGATGGCATCAACATCGCCGATCTGTCAAACAAAAGCCGTGGAGAAAACGCTTACACACTGATCGACCTGGAAACAGCAGCATCGAAAGAAGCACTGGATGAACTGAAAGCAATCGAAGGCGTAAGAAAAGTCAGAGTTGTGAAATAAAGCAAAAAAATATGAAATAAACCCAAAATTGGACTGTGTACTATATAAATAGTGCATAGTCCTTATTTTTTGTTATAATTATGCATTTTTCTTCTAATTTCTTTTTTTGATTTGTTCTGGAAACCTGGGATGAATCGGGATCAAGCAAGAGATGTGGGAATCGATTCAAAAAGCAAGCTATGCCGTGCTGAAGTGAATCGGAATCGAGGAAAAATTGGAAATCGATTCAAAAATAAAAAAAGACCATCGCATATATGATTTAAATCAAATATGTGACAGTCTAAAAAAATAAGCTTGAAATCGGACTCGAACCGACGACCCCTTCATTACGAGTGAAGTGCTCTACCAACTGAGCTATTCAAGCTTGTGTCAAACACATTACTCATTATATCGTATTTAGAAAAAAATGCAAGTATTGTTTTTTGCTAGATCTACATTTCACCACTATAAAGTGTAAAAATAAATGCTATGCAAAATGAACGTGTTATGATACAATACTGAATTAGTTTAGGATTTAAAAAACTAAAATAAATCTAAAAAGAATGTAAAATGAGTGTATTCAGGAGGAAGTACGTTGATGGATCGTCTTGAACAGCGTATTGTACAATTGATAGATCTTCATGCCGAAGAAATCATTGCGATGGCAGAAGATATCCAGAATCACCCGGAACCGGGATTTTTTGAAGAAAGAACTGCAGCGAAAGTTGCGGCTTTTTTTCGTGGGCTGAATCTTCAGGTAACTCAGGAACTCGCGCGCACTGGGGTACGTGCGGACTGGATGGAGCAGGATGGACCTCATATTACTTTAATTGGAGAAATGGACGCAATTGGATGCAAAAGCCATCCACTTGCAGATATGAATAATGGAACTGCACATGCATGCGGACACCACGCACAGATTGCATCCATTTTGGGTGCGGCATTGGCATTGGCTGATGAGGAAGTGAAACCATATCTGTCTGGGTCCGTATCTTTTTTTGCTGTTCCGGCAGAAGAATATATCGATGCGGGTCAGAGAAAAAAGCTTGCTGAGGAAGGAATTGGATTTCCGGGTACCGGAAAAAGTGAGCTGATTCGAATTGGTGCATTTGATGACACAGATATTGTTTTGACCAATCACGTACATATGATGCCGGTTGAGGAGACTTTTTATCTGGGAAATGCTGCATGTAATGGCTTTTCGGCTGAACGTGTAATGGTTCGTGGAAAAGCTGCACACGCTGCCATAAATCCTTGGGATGGAGTAAATGCTCTTAGCATAACAAACAGTGCAATTTCCATGATGGGAATGATGCGTGAAACCTTCCGAGAAAAGGATCATGTCCGTTTGCATAATGTAATCCGTAAAGCAGGTGATGTGATTAACAGTGTACCGGATGAAGCTATCATTGAGACAAAGGTGCGTGCAGCATCACTTGATGCAATTGCGGAAATCCAGCGAAAAATAGATCGAGCCTATGATGGTGCAGCATATGCTTTTGAAGGAAGTATTGAAAGAGAAGCATTACAGGGCTATATGCCGATTAGATATCGTGGTGCCGATGCCTTTATGGTTGAACTGGCCGAAGAATTAGGTGTGTCATATCGTGAAGCATCAAAATATGATTTTAATGATGCATGTACGGATGTCGGTGATCTGACGCATATATTACCGGTATTAAATTTCACATTTGGTGGATTTTCGGGAAAATTGCATGGAAGTGATTTCAAAATCACGGATAAACAAACAGCTTATATTTTGCCGGCAAAAATGTATGCACTGATGACATATCGATTGTTAAAGGATAAAGCAGTTTTGGCCAGAGAAATTATGGAAGATTATGTGCCGGTATTTGACAAAGAAAGCTACTGCAAATATGTAAGGCAAAGATATTACGAATAAAGGGTATTTACAGGAGTTTGGATGGGAAATCAAAGTAATAAAAATAAAAATGATATGAACCAAAATATTATTTATCAAAATAATATTAAT
>JAUNCI010000010.1 GCA_030526665.1 Eubacteriales bacterium | reverse complement strand
TTTTTTTTGTTTCTTTCATGAACGTTTTTTAATAGCTTTCTTTGGACATTTTTCAGCACATTTGCCGCATCCGGTACATTTTTCGTAATCATATACAGGAATATTTCCATTCATATGAATTGCATCATGTTCACAAACCTTAGTACATGCAGTACAACCGATACAACCTGCAGAGCAAACTTCCATAACGGCTTTTGCTTTATCCTGTGATGCACAGCCAACTGTATAAGGTGCACTATCCGGAATCAGTTCGATTAAATGATTCGGGCAGACAGCTACGCATTTACCACAAGCCATACATTTCTTCCGATTAACAACCGCAACACCGTTTATTACATGAATCGCGTCAAATTCGCAGGCTTTCACACAGCTTCCAAGACCTTTACATCCAAAACGGCAGGCTTTGGATCCACCGCCAGGGATAGCAGCTGCACTTCTGCAGTCTTCGATTCCATAATAAACACCTTTTTCTTTTGCTGCTTCACAAGTTCCGGAACAATGAACATAGGCAACTTTTTTTACGGATTCACCGGCTTCGGTTCCCATAATAGCAGCAATTTTAGCTGCAACCGGAGCACCACCGACCGGACACTGGTTTACCGGTGCTTCTCCTTTTGCAATTGCAGCTGCTAGACCATCACATCCCGGATAGCCGCAGCCACCGCAGTTATTGCCCGGAAGTTCGGCTCTAACCGCGATTTCTTTTTCATCAACTTCAACTTTAAACTTCTGATCTGCTGTAACAAGGAGGACACCAACGATAAGTCCTACTGCGCAGACAACGACAGCAGTCAGGATAATAGCTGTAATATTCATTTTTTTCCTCCTTAGATCAATCCTGCAAATCCAGTGAACGCAATTGCCATAAGAGCTGCGGCGAACAGCACGATCGGCATTCCACGAAGGGGTTTTGCAATATCATTGTATTCCATCTGTTCACGAATACCTGCAAGAACAACAATTGAAATCAGGAAACCAACAGATGTGCCGATACCATTCAATACACTATTTACGAACCCGTATTCTTTCTGTACATTCGTAAGTGCGACACCGAGTACTGCACAGTTTGTAGTAATCAATGGAAGGTATACACCCAATGCTTTGTACAATGCAGGACTGTTTTTCTTCAGGAACATTTCAACGAACTGTACCAGACCTGCAATAACAAGAATAAATACGATCGTCTGTAAAAATTTCAGATCCAATGGAACCAAAATAAAACTGTAAATCAAGCTTGCAACAGCAGACGCAATTGTGATTACAAATACAACTGCCGCTCCCATACTGAACGCGGTCTTAACCTGTTTCGAAACTCCAAGGAAAGGACAAAGACCGTAGAACTGGCTTAAAACAACATTATTAACCAATGATGCGCCAATCAGCAATAAAATCATATTTGTCATGCCTTATGCCTCCTTCTTTTCCGGAGAACAGCTTATAGAGCAATGGCAGCAATCTCCATCGCAGCGTTCCACCTTTTTACTGCTGTTATTTTTAATATTTAATGCATTCAAAATAGCGATCAGAGTTCCGAGAACAATAAACGCACCAGGTGCTTTTGTGAAAATCGCCACCGGCACATATGATGACGGCATTACTGTATGACCCAAAAGCGTTCCATTACCAATTACTTCTCGGCATGCACCGATCAATGAAAGTGCAATTGTAAAACCGCAGCCCATTCCAATACCATCACAGATAGAAAGTAACGGTGTACTTTTTGCAGCGTATGCTTCTGCTCTACCTAAAATAATACAGTTAACTACGATTAACGGAATATACAGTCCGAGTGAGTTGCTAAGTGATCGTACATAAGCTTTCATTAAAAGCTCTACAACTGTAACAAGTGATGCAATGATTACAATGTAAGCAGGAATACGAACCTTATCCGGAATCACGTTACGAAGAAGTGAAATCAAAAAGTTCGACAAAATCAAAACTGCCATTGTAGAAACACCCATACCAAACGCATTTGAAACCGAGGTAGTAACCGCAAGAGTCGGACACATACCAAGAATCAGAATAAAGGTCGGGTTTTCTTTGACGATACCATTATAAATACGCTCTAAATATTTATTCATCCCTTACCTCCTATTCTGCACTGTTTACTACTGCAAGTGCTGCATTAACTGAATTTGTAACAGCTGCCGATGTAATAGAAGCACCACTCAATGCATCTACTTCGTTTTCAGCTGATTTTCCGGATTTCACAAGAACAAAGGAATCTGTTGCAATTCCACAATACTGAGCTCTGAATTCAGGTTCAGTTGCTCTCATACCAAGTCCTGCAGTTTCATTGATTTCGAGGAATTCGATTCCGGTAATCAAATGATCTTTGTCAAAGCCAATTGCAGAAGTAATTTCACCGCCAAAACCATCTTTGGTTGTGATATTTACTACATATCCATTGATAGCGCCATCTTCATCCAATGAATGATATGCACTGTTCAAAACAACATTTCCATATGTTCCGTCTGTAATAAGATGTGCATTTGCCATCAAATCTTCACCATCTTCAAAACTTGCAGCCTGTGGGCAAACAGCTGCAAATGCTGCAGTAGCTTCTTCCATTTCTGCTCTTTCGATCGGTTCTTTTGTCATCTGATAAACAACGCCCAGAAGAAGTCCGACTACCAAAGTAATAACGCAAAGATTCAATGCTGCATGATAAGCTTTCATAGAGATCGGAGCTTTTACTGCAGGAGCAGATTCTTCTGCAGTCTTTTCTTTTGCTTTTTTCTCTTTTTTCACGTGTTCAAGACCAAAAGCTTTTGGCATAGTAATTTTTTCAATAAGCGGAACCAGAAGGTTGCCAATGATAATTGCATAAGAAACACCTTCTGCTGAAACACCATGCACACGGAAAATTCCGGTCAGAATACCAAGGAATACTCCAAAAAGAATTTTTCCATTTTTTGTAACAGGACTTGTAACATAATCTGTCGCCATAAACCATGCGCCAAGCATAAGTCCGCCGGCACAGATTTCAGCAAGTACATAAGTCATATTGAATGTCTGATGTCCTAAAAAGAACATGAAAATTGCAAAAGAACCTATGTAGCAAACCGGGATTTCCCAGGTGATAATTTTTTTCGCAAGAAGATAAATACCGCCAATTAAAATACAAATTGCAGAAACTTCACCGATAGTTCCAACTGTATTTCCAATAAAAAGATCATACAGATCAACACTTTCGCCGCTGGCCAGTCTGGCTACAGGAGTTGCGGATGTAACAGAATCAACTTTAAAGTCGCTCATGATACTTGTAAATGAAATTAAAAGAAAACAGCGTGCACCCATTGCAGGGTTCATGAAGTTCTGTCCAAGTCCGCCGAAAAGCTGTTTTACAAAGATAATAGCAAAAATACTGCCTAATGCAGGAATCCACAACGGAACTCTTGGCGGCATATTTAATGCAATCATTAAACCTGTCAGAAATGCACTTCCATCCGAAATCAAAACTTTCTGTCCGCGGATATTCATAAACGCATATTCTGATAACACGGCAAACAGTACGGAAACAAGTACGATTGCCAATGCATGATAACCAAATCTGTATACACCGAATGCAGTCGTAGGTAATAAAGCCAGACTTACATCCCACATAATGGAGTGCGTGGATACAGAACCTCTGACATGAGGTGATGATGATAAATTAAAACTCATGTGATTCTCCCCCCTATTATGCTTTTTTTCTACGTTCTGCCATAACTGCCTGACGCATCTGTTTAAATGCCTGTGTAAGTGGTCTGCGTGCCGGACAGGTAAAGGTACAGCATCCACATTCATAGCATTCCATACCATTCAGCGCTTCAAAATATTTCAAATCCACTTTTTCTGCAGCCTGCATCATTTTTACAGGAACCAGATGTGATGGACATGCCTCAACGCATTTACCGCAGCGAATACAAGGTGTTTCTTCGTATTCAGCTACTTCATCATGTGTAAATACAGTAATTGCTGAGGATGTTTTGACAACAGGAACCTTCAGAGACGACATTGCAAATCCCATCATAGGACCACCTGCGATTACTTTTTCAACGCCCTCTTTCATTCCGCCTGCAGCTTCAATTAATTCTTCAAAACATGTTCCTGTTTTAACCTCGAAGTTGCAAGGATCGTTGACACCATCACCGGTAACGGTAACGATTCTTCTCATAAGAGGTGTCGTTTCTGCGACTGCCATCTGAATAGCAACAACTGTATCCACATTATCCACGATACATCCAACATCTGCCGGAAGTAATTTAGAATGAAGAGTGCGACCGGTAACCGCATAAATCAGATTACGTTCTGCTCCCTGTGGATATTTTGTCTTTAATGGTACAACTTTGATCTTTGGTTCATTTGCAACAAGCGAACTTACTTTTTCAATTGCATCCGGTTTGTTATTTTCGATTGCAATCACACCCTGTGCATTATCATACAAAGAAACCATAATCTTTAATCCTTCAATGATTTTCTCAGGCATTTCCAATAATGCACGGTAATCACTTGTCAGATAAGGTTCACATTCTGCACCATTTACAATAATATAATCGATCTTGTTCGGATCTTTTGGACTCAGCTTTACGTGAGTCGGGAATCCGGCGCCTCCGAGACCAACGATTCCGGCATCTTTTACAGCTTCGATAATCTCTTGTCTGGACATCTGTGTATAATCCCTTTTGGTTCCTAAACCTTCTACAGGAGTATACAGACCATCATTTTCAATAACGATGGAATTTACAATCGCTCCATTCGGAAGCATTCTGTTTTCTATGGTTTTTACCTTACCAGATACAGAACTGATAATGTTTGATGAAACAAATCCACCAGCTTCTGCAATAATCTGTCCCATGAGAACAGTATCATTTTTCTTTACGACCGGTTTAGCAGGAGCACCTATATGCTGGGAAACAGGATAAACCATCTCACCTTTTGGTAAATAGGATTGAATCGGTTTGTCCTTAGAATAGCTCTTTCCATCATCTGGATGAACTCCGCCACGAAATGTAGCAAAACTCATATTCTCCCTCCTTTTTAATAAAAATATGATTTCAAAATAAGATACTTATTTTAAAAATAAGCATTCTAATATAAGTTATATTATAGCATTTTGTATATATATTATGCAACATAAGGATAAAATTTTATACATGTTATATATTTAACGCAGAATTCAGAGTAATAAAAATAATTGTATGACAATTTCGAAAGACTCTTTCTTTATATTGAATTTTAAGCAAAAAAAACCTCATAATCCAACATCTGAAAGAAAAAATCCAAAGTTGAATTACAAGGTTTTTGAATTAATAACACTAAATTATAATTTACGATGATAATTTTTTAACAATATCGTTCATTTTATTCATCTACTTCATCCGATTCTTTTTTTGAACCCGGCGCAAAGCGATTTATGAAATCAGGAACCATATCAAGTACCTTGGTCATACCATCCTGATTCTTTACATTTACCAGTTTTGTAGTTCCGTTTGAAACAACCAGAACAGCTGAAGGAGTAACTTTTCCGGCAAGACCACCGCCGCCGCTGTCTTTTTTATCGCCTGACAGAGCACCCGCTCCTACTCCAAATGATACATCAACCAACGGTAAGATAATCGTATCACCCACTGTTATCGGCTCACCAACTACAGTTTTGGCTGAAATAAAAGCATCCATTCCTTTAAATAAAGAATTAACAGTCTCCTTGAAATTATTTTCTTTTTCCATCATGCTGCCTCCTTATGTCTCATTTTTCTCATTACAAATTTCACATTTCGATTAAAATATATTTCAATTGCAGTTTTAACTATCACGATTCCATATATCCTGCCGGATAGTTTTAGTTTGCCTTCAAAATAATTACGCTGTTCAAATAATGGCGTAATCTTAATTTTGTTTTTATGCATCGGAATCGTCATGCCGACTCCTGCAAGTATCAATCCGGTAATGTATGGATCTTCGTTGTCAAATTTCATATTTCCACGAATTTTTTTTGGTAATATATGATGAATCAGTTTCTTTCCATCCTCCCAAACCAGTGCAAGTGCTGCTTTCGTTTTTGGATGGGTCAGAAAGCGTTTATACCAGTCGGTTTTTTTACGAATCCGGCTTATCGTCTGATGCAATTCATGAAGTTTATCACGAATCTTCCGTACGAAGGCTGCGATTTTCTTAACTATAGAAAACGGAAAACCAATAATCTTTTTGATGATCTGCAATATTTTTGAAATGAATGTTTTTTTGTCTTTGCTCTGTTGTGAACTCGCTGTTACATCTTCTTCTGTTTCATTCACAACGAAATTATTTTCGTGAATTGCATTTTCAAAGTAAATATCTTCCGCACGATCATTCAAGGCATTGTCAGTTTCAACATTATTATTCACAGCCTGCTCAATGCTTATCGTTTCTACTGAATCACTTTTTGACTTTTCAGTTTCCGTCGTTTTAGTCTGTTCTGACTTTATTTCATCATTGTTAATTTCAGCCGATTTATTATTTACTTTTTCAGTCGTCTTTTTTGTTTTATTAAATATTTTTTTCAATAGTTTGCTGATCGGAATCCCGAATAGTCGTAGAACTATACTTATATTTCCATTTGTATAGTCCATACGCAATGTAATTCCATGCCATAGCCAGGCTGCCTTTGCCATTCCGGAAAATTCTTTTAGCGGTGTATCCGGCTCCTTTTGAGCACCCGCATAATATTGAATCGGGCAAAACAAAAGTAAGAGAATTAATGCCAGTACTAATCCCAAAATAACTGCCAGAATGATCAGCACAACTTTTATGATCGTCCATAAAATATGCAGCATATTTTCACCTGTTTTTCAAATAATTTACCAAGTCCGCAGCGTACTCTGTTTGCAGAGATTCCTCCAGAATACGAACTATCATTTCAATCGCATTGTCTCTGTTTTTGGCAATTCCCACAATCGGCTGACATAAATCACGCTGTGCCTTCATCTTCAGCAGATCGGCAGCATAAATTTCCAACATATTATCTTGATTGGAAGATAATGTGATCAGATAAATACCGGTGAGTTTACCGGAATCTATTTTTTTTCGAACTTTTTCAGGATTTTTTATTTCTTCATCAATCAAATAATGATCCATCCAGGTTAACATATGTACCTCTTTAATCTAAAATATTTCCTGATATATAAGAAAAAAGGCTGTTAAAAAACAGCCTAATTCTTTAAAAATTTCTGCCAGGTTTTATCCATTTACCTGCACTGCGTAACTCCTGATACTCCGCATATGCCTTTTCAACGATCTGTTTTTCGTTGGAAAAACGAAGTAAATGATAGATTTCATGATATTTGTAATATCCGGAATCTACGAAGTATTCTTCCCGTTGAGGTTTACTGTGATAATTATCCGCAGCCATCAGAAACCAATGCACTTCCTTTGTGACTATATCATCAGGCACAGTAAAATTGTATTGACTTTTTCCGATATATTTTACTATTGTCGCATTGACCCCTGCTTCTTCGCGTACTTCTCTAAGAGCAGTCTCTTCAAAGGTCTCACCCTTCTCTACCGTTCCCTTTGGCAAAACCCATCCTTCATATCGATTTTTGTACGATTTGAATAGTGTAAGGATTTTTCCTCGGAAAATTACCACACCGCCACAGCTAGTTGCTTCTATCATTGCAAAACCTCCTGTCTGCGTGTGACATATAACTGTAAATAATATATCAGTTTTTATCTCAACTGGCAAGTATTCTTCAAACAATAATCTTAGTAATAAAACTCATCAAAAATTTCCTGAGCAATCGGAACAGCGGCTTCACTTCCGGTACCGCCGCCCTCGACGATAATTGCTACAACAAGATCGGGATTATCTGTATTACAATAACCAATAAACCAGGAATGACTATGGCCTTCTTCGTCATATTCTGCAGAACCCGTTTTACCTGCAACGGTATATCCAAGTCCGCTTAAGCTTGTTGCAGTTCCATAGCTCACAACGCCTTCCATCATCTCACCCAGTACCGAAGCTTCCTGTGCGGAAAGAAGCCTTTTATATGCTTCCGGTCTCTGTGTACTAATGACCTCACCTGCATCATTCTGAACAGAATCAATCAACGTCGGTTTCATTAAGACACCTTTATTGGCTATGGCAGACGTAATTAATGCCATATGCATAGGCGATACCAGGGTATTTCCCTGTCCGATGGAGGTCTGCATGATCAGCGGTCTTGGAGAAGAATCAGATAAGCCAAATGTGCTGGATCTGTATGTTTCCAATGGAAGTTCTCTGTTAAACAAAAGACTCTGTGCAGTATTGTTCAGTGATTTTCCGCCTAACCGCAGAGCCATATCCGCAAAAGCACAGTTACAGGAATAGGCAAAGGACTGATATAAATTTTCTGCACCATGCACGGTATTATTATAGCAGTTGATCGTATGAGTACCTTCTGTAATACTGCCATTACACAGATACTGATAGCCATCCATCGTACCATTGGTTCGGTAGTAGTCCAATGCTGTAACTACCTTAAATGTAGATCCCGGAGGATATGCACCGTTGGTTGCACGATTCAACAGATTGCTGCTGTTGGAATCGCTGATCAGATATTGGTACTGCTCAGCAATTGTATTCGGATCAAAATCAGGTTTACTTACCATTGCACGGATTTTTCCGGTCGAAGGTTCCAGTGCGACAATTGCACCACGTCTGTCACCGAGTGCATAGTATGCCTTTGACTGGAGAGATGCATCCAGTGTTGAGATCACGGTATCTCCCATATTTTTCTTTCCGGAAAACTCATTTCGCATCTGATCAATAAAAAATGAATGCGAAGTCAATAGCTGGAAATTTGCCTCGGATTCAAGACCGCTCTTTCCATTTGAATCATATCCGATAACATGTGAAAACACATTATAATATGGATAATATCGATGTTCTGTACCGTCATCATATACTTCTGTCTCGGCAAGGACCTGACCATCCGATGACATGATTTTTCCTCGAATAACACGATCAGAAAAAGTATCCTGTCGGGTGTTATAAGGACTATTGATAAATTCTTCGCTTTTTTCTATATTAAAATAAATCAGATAGCCGATCAGACTCATAAATATAAGTACAAAAAATACAGAAACAAACGTGTATTCTTTATTTCTTTTTTGTTTACGCTTCGGAGTAATATTTTTCTCGCGCAGCATTTCGTTCTCGTAATTTTTTCGCTGCATCTTTTCGATGTCTCTCACTTTCTAAATCTTCATCTTCTCGAACAATATACAGACCCTGAATGATAGCCAGCATTAATAAGGTACTGGCTATCGAACTTCCTCCATAGCTGACAAGTGGTAACGTAACACCCGTCAAGGGAATGAACTTTGTAGCACCGCCGATCGTCAGAAACACCTGAAATGCATATTCAGTGCCAAGGCCCAAAGCAATCAGTTTATAAAACGGATTTTTTATTCTCATAGAAATTCCGACAATTACAAGGAAAAAACTCATGCAAACCAAAATAAGACAGATTGCAAAAATCCCTCCAAGTTCTTCGCAGATTGCACTGAAAATAAAGTCATTTTTTACGACCGGAATTTTGAGCGGTGACCCCTGACAGAGTCCCATTCCAAACCAGCCGCCCGTACCAATAGCAAATAGTGACTGTACGATCTGATATCCTTCTTTTTCATAAACAGCCATAGGATCACGCCAAGCACTTACTCTCTGTCTAACATGTCCAAATAAATGATAGGCAACAACTGAAGCTGCGGAACCACCGGCTGCCCCCAGTAAAAGATATCCTGCATGTCTTGTTGCCGTATAAATCAAAACAAGATACACAACAAAATAAATTACTGCGCTTCCCAGGTCTCGTGATAAAACGAGTATTCCTACATGAAGTGCGGCAATCAGCGTTACCTGTATTACCTTTTTAAAAGAAACATTTTTCCATAACATAGAAGCCATGAAAAAAACAAAGGTAATTTTAATAGCCTCTGATGGCTGAATCCCCATAATGGAAAGTTTTGCTCCATAGCTCGTCTGTGCCAGTAAAAATACGGCAGCCAGTAATATGACACCGATTCCGGCATAGATCCATGTCAGTTTGTTTAAGAATCGCATCTTTCGAATCATGACAGGTATCACAAGTGAAAAAACACTGACTCCGGCTACGATCAACAGCTGTTTAAATGCAGCATCTAAATCCAGTCTGCAAAGCATAATAAATCCAACACTTAGCAGCATACACATATTATTCAAAAGTAAAAAAGATGCTTTTCTATAAAATATTCGGTATAAAATCTGTATGATCACAAAGAATATTAAAACAGCACCATAATAAATCAAAACCATTATATTCCAGGTTTTCAGATAAATAACCATGAAAGAAATCGTATCGATAAAAAAAATCATTGTACGCTGTCTTCCCAGGTGATGTCTTTCTTCTTCCCGGTCCTGCCTCATAACCATAAAGAAGCTATGAAACGTATATACAATCATCAATGTAAGTATTGTATATTTTGAAAGTTCAACAATTACATTAATCATAAATATTTATTCAACTCCTCGTTTAAAATGCCCCTTTGTGAAGTCGTAATCTTTCGCTGATTTTCTAGTGCGATAAGCATCCGTAAAATCTTTTACCAATTCTTTTACCTGCTTTTCTGTTTCTATAGTAAAAGATAGACGAACAGCTGCAGGTTTCAAAGAAAGCACTCTCTCGGCCTCCGACAGGAGCCCGAACGGAATACTGTTATATATAATATTATAACAATGTAACGGATTAGCAGTATTTTTGTCTTTCCATGGATTGCAGACGCACTGCACGTACATCTCTTTTCCTTTACGGTCCTTTAAATACACATGCTCATTTGCCTGCGTACATCCATATACATTTTTTCGCACACATTGTGCAGAAATCATCAATGGCTGGTAACCATATACGATCATCTCACTATGGCTGTTGTCTCTATGCAGAAGTTCTTTTTCATTAAGTTCAACCGGTATCGTTGTCCGCAGTATTCCTTCCTTCGCCCAAAACGAAATAGCTTCATCATTCCAGGTATACATCTGATGATCCAAAATAATATATGATGAAAGTCCCATTTTTTTCAAGATTGAAAACGTCTCAAGAGAACGGACCAGAATACCTTTCAGGCCATTATTTACCCATTTATTCAGATTGGAGATGATCTGTTCAGAAAAACCTTCTCGGACAATGTATGGTGTCATGAGAAAAATTTCTTTCTCTGAGGAAAACAGTTTTTCTTCCATCTGGCATAAAATATCATATGGTACATAAATACCGTCAATTCGATCATTTGCAAGAAGTACTTCTGCTGTTTTTCGAGTTTCACACGAAGCGTAAACAGCCGGAGCCAAGCGACCAATTTCATTTGCAATCTGCGGCTTTGCAGCATCTTCTTTTGTGATTTCTCCAATACATTTTCTCTGCAACGGCTCTAAAATCAATTGCAATAATTCCGAAAAAGCAGCTCTTCTAAGTTCGTTAATGGATTTAACAGGCATAAAAACAGCATCATCCATAACGATATCAAGTACATCCCATTCAAATTGTGTATCACCAAGCTTCTCCATCTGACTGCGAATACGGCTTTCTTCCATTGGACGGTTCGATGCTTTTTGAACAACATCTCCATTCACGGTCACACAGAGATCACCATAATAAACTGTCAACGAAGCCGGATAATCGATCATCAGAGATAAGACACCGTTCACTTTCAGTCCCGGAAGTTTTCTTCCTGTTCCGAATGAACCAAATAATTCATACGATGCTGTTTGGCCTCTTTTTTTATCATTCTGAAAATCTATCATCTGCGAACCATTGTGAACCTCATAATATCCCGTGCAGGAACCTCCTCGGCTGAATAAGTTCAGCAATTCGTCTCGGTCTTTTGGATCCACTTTATAATGTTTCGCTCCTTTTTGTGAAAGCAGATCCAGGTACTTTCGGTAAATTGCAGTAACACCTGCCGCATAGGAAGGCTGTTTCATTCTTCCTTCGATTTTCAGTGAAACTACACCGGCATCTACAATTTCAGGAAGCAAATCAATCGTACAGCTGTCTTTCATACTCAGAGGACAGAATTCTTTTTTGTTTTGATATTTAAGATCCTGAAGTGCCGTATCATAGGCCAGACGACAAGGCTGCGCACATCTGCCTCGATTTCCGCTTCTGCCTCCGTACATGCTGCTCATAAAGCACTGACCGGAAAAACTGTAACATAATGCACCGTGAATAAAGCTCTCAATTTCTAGCGGACTGGAATTGTGCAATTCTTTAATTTCTTTTAGAGATAGTTCTCGTGCAGGTACAATTCTGGTGAGCCCAAGCTGTTCCAGATATTTCATACTTTCCGGTCCGGTCACCGTCATTTGTGTACTTGCATGAATCGGTAAATCGGGAAATTCTCTACGAATAAATGATACAACTCCAAAGTCCTGCACAAGAACCGCGTCCAGTCCTGCCTCATAAAAAGGCGCAAGATAATTATAAAGCTGTGTTTTCATTTCATGGTTTTTTATCAATGTGTTTACCGTCAAATAAACCTTACGATCATATAGATGTGCAATCGAAATCGCATCTATTAGCTGTTCATTTGTAAAATTATCTGCAAAAGCACGTGCTCCAAACATCTGACCGCCGGCATAAACCGCATCAGCACCTGCACATAACGCTGCCAGAAATCCTTCGTAAGATCCGGCCGGCGCAAGCAATTCAACATTATTTGATACGAATGATTCTCTATTCACTCAAATAACCTCCTATATAACGAAAAGGGATTACCTAGGCAATCCCTTTTATCTTATTTCTGTTTCTTTTTCAATTCTTCAATCTGCATACGCAGACTAACAAGTTCATGTTTTAAATCGTACATTTCCTGATCTTTTTGCTGAAGATCCTGTTCCAGTGATTCAGCGAGTTTTTTGGCCTTGAAATAATCATCTGAAATGTTCAAACTCAGCAAAGTATGCTTGGTTTCCATTGGCAGACGGCTATAACCCGGCAATGTACTTAATTCATCTATTTTTCCATTCATATAAGTAGCAACTTTTTGAAGATATTCCTGTGACTCATATCCTCCCAAAGTAACAATTTTTCCGCCAATCACAACCTGTGCTGTATTTTTAACTGCCATTAAAAGCCTCCTGTATCTGTTCTGCGATAAGCTATATTATAATCGAATTTTGTCAAAAAGTATATATTTATTTTAAGGATTCGGGAATTTCGTATCCCAAGTGGCGAAATGCGAGTGCGGATGCAGTCCTTCCGCGTGGTGTACGATTGATGAAACCATTCTGAAGCAGATATGGTTCATAAACATCTTCCAGCGTTCCGGAATCTTCACCGATTGCAGCTGCCAGAGTTTCCAGACCAACCGGACCGCCTTGAAAATTCACGATCATCGTCTGTAATATCAGTCGATCGATTTTATCAAGTCCATATTGATCTACTTCTAATAAATCAAGAGCAAAACAGGCAACGTCATAAGTGATTTTACCATCGTATTTTACCTGTGCAAAATCACGGACTCGTTTCAACAGACGATTTGCCAGACGCGGAGTTCCTCTCGATCTTTTGGCAATTTCCGCTGCACCTTTTACATCAATATCAACGCCCAAAACGCCGGCAGAACGTACTATAATGGTTGTCAGTTCTTTTTGATTATAAAATTCCAGATGATGCATCACACCAAAACGATCTCGCAGCGGCGCAGATAAAAGTCCTGCTCTCGTCGTTGCCCCGACAAGAGTAAAATGTGGTAAATTCAGACGAATGGATCTGGCCGACGCACCTTTTCCAATCATAATATCAATGGCAAAATCTTCCATAGCCGGATATAAAACTTCCTCTACCTGACGATTTAATCGGTGAATTTCATCTACAAATAAAATATCCCCCTCCTGCAGACCATTTAAAATCGCAGCCATTTCTCCCGGTTTTTCAATTGCAGGACCGGAAGTAACTTTCATATGAACACCCATCTCGTTTGCAATAATTCCGGATAAAGTTGTCTTTCCCAGTCCCGGAGGTCCATAAAATAATACATGATCCAATGTATCATTTCTGAGCTTTGCTGCTTCAATATATACTTTTAATGTATTTTTTGTCTTTTCCTGTCCTATATATTCATCCAGTGATTGTGGTCTAAGACTACCTTCTATCGCGAAATCCTCTTCGATCACATCGGTTGTAATAATTCGCTGGTCCATGTACTCCCCCATTTATAGTTAAAAATTCTTTAACGCCGCGCGCAAAATTGCTTCAACGTCATCCATTGGCACATCGGAAACTTTTTTTACTGCCTTAAGTGCATCCGTTGACGAATATCCAAGTGCAACCAAAGCCTCCACTGCCTGCGAGGAAGCATCCGTAAAAGTTGTTTTTTCCTTTGGTTCCCGGGATGACTCATGAGAAAGTTTCATTTCAAAGGCTTCTTCCAATGATAATTTATCTTTCAACTCAAGAATTAATTTCTGCGCTGTTTTTTTGCCGATACCCGGAGCTTTCGAGATGGTTTTGATATCATCTGACAACACGGCAAATCTAAGCTCATCAGCAGAAATTCCGGAGAGAACCGCAATCGCCCCTTTCGGTCCGATACCATTAACATTTAAAAGAAGCTTAAAAATATTCAAATCATCTTTTTGAACAAAACCATACAGCTGCATTACATCTTCACGAACATGAAAGTATGTATGTACCTTTATTTCCTGATCTATTTTGAGCTGCATCAGATCATTCGACGTCATAAACACCTCATATCCAATGCCCTGATTTTCAATAATAGCTATATTTTCGGCAAGGTCTGCAACCTTACCTCTGATAAAAGAAATCATTTCACTAACCGCCTTTTCAAAATTACGTTGTCATCATATCATAGAGAGTCATAAAAAGCAAACATCTATTCGATTTGCGGGATTGTATTCCGATATTTCACGATATATAATATAGTATCATGTTATACTTAATGTATGAATATATATTGTAAAGCAATATAACAAAATATATTTCTCGAGTACTGATTTAGAAAAAGAATGGACAATTTCTATGATTGATAAAATAATCCCTTTTGCAGAAATTTCTGCTGAAATCAAAAATAACTTTCTGGCTGATTTCAAACAGATTGAAATATTTCAAAAACACATTGGAGAATCCGGAACTCCTGTTTTTTATGATGTTGAAACAACAGGACTTTCTCCGAAGGAATCCTACCTGTATCTGATTGGAATGCTTTATGAAAAAGACGGGTACTATGTGCTGCATCAGATGTTTGCGGAAACGATTGATGAAGAAGCTGAATTGGTACGTGATTTTTCCAAATTCATTTCAGAACTGCATAATCATTATCTGGTTCATTATAATGGAAATCAATTCGACCGGCCATATGTAGAGTATAAATGCGAACAATACCACGTACCATCTCCTTTTACAGATCATAATACGGTTGATTTATACCAGCTATATAAACCTTGTAAAAAATTATTTCACTTAAAAAGTATGCGTTTAGCTGCTATGGAACAATTTTTAAATCCTGATATGCAGCGAAAATATCCAAACGGAAAGGAATGCATCTCTTATTATCAAAAAGTATCTGCCATTAAAGGGCTGGAATTAAAATATCATATCCATCATGAGGATGAATATCAAACTTATATTGATACCTTATTGGGACATAATAGAGAAGATTTAATGGGTACGATGCTGATCTGCTCACTATCCGC
Organism: Eubacteriales bacterium; assembly: GCA_030526665.1. GTDB lineage: Bacteria > Bacillota > Clostridia > Lachnospirales > Lachnospiraceae > Blautia_A. The sequence continues at coordinate 29,680 of JAUNCI010000010.1, read as the reverse complement.
TTATTTCCAATGGGATGCAGATTGTTTAAACGAAGGAAATCTGATTCAATGTCAAATTTTGGATAAGGAATCATCATCTCCGAAATATCAAATAACCTATCAGAGCAATCGGAACTTTTCCGTTTCACTCAACCTGGAATATCAAAACATTCATCTTCTCATTGAAAATGAAATGATTATACTGACACTTCCGATATACGAAAACCAGATTCGCTTATATCACAGAAATTATAAAGACTATGTATATCTGACCAATGAAGATTATGCGATACCTAAATCGCTTTCTTCATTTATGGAATCTTCTCTATATGAAAAGGCATCGGAAGTGAACTGTTATACCTGGTTAAAAATTACGACTCAACTATTAGAAAATAATGAGCAGCCAAAACAGTTGCTGCTTCATTATTTGAAATATTTTTTTAATTAAAAAAATTATCAAAGTCTATCTGGAAACATAAATTTTCCCAAGCACAAAAAACCCTTCGGTTCTGAACCGAAGGGTTTCTATATCTTAAGCTAAAACTTATTCTTCTGTAGCTTCTTCAACTGGAGCTTCTTCAGCAACCGGTTCAAGAACTTTCATGCTAAGGCTGATTTTCTTTTCTTCACCTTTGAATTCCACTACTTTTGCTTCGATTTCCTGTCCGATTGCAAGAACATCTGAAGGTTTTGCAACATGGTTTCTGGAAATCTGAGAAACATGAAGAAGAGCATCTACACCAGGAGCAAGTTCAACGAAAGCACCAAAGTCTGTCATACGAGCAACTTTTCCTTTTACTACGTTTCCTACTGCAAAATCTTCAGCTGCTGTAAGCCATGGATTTGCTTCCGGGAATTTCATAGAAAGCGCAATTTTCTCGCCTTTGATTTCTTTAATTAATACTTTAACAACGTCGCCTACTGCGAATACTTTTCTAGGATCTTCTACACGTCCCCAAGACATTTCAGAGATATGAAGGAGACCATCTGCTCCGCCAAGATCGATGAATGCACCGAATGGTGTAACGTTTTTAACTGTTCCTTCAACAACGTCACCAACTGCAATTTTTTCCATAAGAGCTTTCTGCTGTTCTGCTCTGGCAGCAACGAGAAGCATTTTACGGTTACCGATGACACGACGTCTTCTAGGATTGAATTCTGTGATTACAAATTCGATTTCCTGACCTGCATATTTAGAAAGGTCTTTTTCAAATGTATCAGACACAAGACTTGCAGGGATAAATACTCTGCTTTCTTCAACTGTTACACAAACACCACCATCAAGAACCTGTGTTACAGGTGCTTTTAATACTTCTTTGTTCTCGAATGCTTCTTCAAGACGTTTGTTTCCTTTTTCAGCTGCAAGTCTCTTATAAGTAAGGATAACCTGACCTTCGCCGTCATTTACTTTAAGAACTTTTACTTCCATTGTATCGCCAGGTTTAACAGCTTCTGTAAGTACAACGCTTGAATCATTTGAATATTCACTCTTTGTAATGATACCATCTGCTTTATAACCGATGTTGAGGATGATTTCATCTTCTTTAACATCGATTACTGTACCCTGTACGATCTCTCCATTTCTGATAGTTTTTACGGAATCTTCCAGCATTTGTTCAAAACTTAATTCTGACATGTGTTTGAACCTCCTCAATAATTTTCTTTGGGGTAGATGCCCCTGCCGTAATACCTACATAACTACTGCATTGGAACATATCAGAATCCAAGTCTACAGGTGATTGTATATAGTAAGTATTCTTACATTCTTTTTTACATATTTCGTATAGTTTCTGAGTATTAGAACTACTTCTGCCTCCAATAACGAGCATAGTATCAACCTCAGCTGCTATTCTCCTCGCTTCACTCTGCCTCTCTTCGGTAGCATTGCAAATCGTATTTAATATGTCAAGAATTTCTAAAACACCATAATTATAACTCGTTTCTTTAATAATTTCAACTAATTCTTTAAATTTGTTGTAGTTAAATGTAGTCTGTGAAACGACACATGTTTTTTTCTCAGGATTGATTTTATATTTACGCGCATCGTCAATATTATTGATTACCGTATATGCTCCGTGACACCATCCGCAGATTCCCTGAACTTCCGGATGATTCTCATCTCCGATAATTACAATCTCATTTCCGGCCAAACTTTCTTTTTCTACAATTTTATGAATTTTCAAAACAAAGGGACAAGTCACGTCGATATATTCCAGATGGTTTTCATTAATATGATCATACACATTTTTCCCAACTCCATGGGAACGTATTACAATAACACCGTCTTTAATAGAATCAATCTCATCTTCCGTAATTACTTTTACACCTTTTGATGCAAGATCATCAACAACCGATTCGTTGTGAATAATCGGTCCCAGTGTGTAGATCGGTTTCGACTGTTCTTCAATTAGTTCATATACTCTGTCAACTGCTCTTTTTACCCCAAAACAAAATCCCGCTGTTTCTGCAACTTTTATTTTCATTTCAGCACATCTCTTTCGTTTTTTCTCTATACAGTGAAATAATTCGATCGACAACTTCATCAATGGAAAGCTCAGAAGAATCTACCAGAACAGCATCATCAGCCTGTTTCAGAGGAGAGACTTCTCGATTCATATCACGCTCATCTCGTTCAATAATATCTTTCTGGATTTCCTGAATATCACATGTTTCTCCTTTGGCAACAAGTTCATCAAAACGACGTTTTGCTCGGGTATAACTGCTTGCCGTCAAAAAGATTTTTACTTCAGCATTTGGCAAAATGGTTGTTCCGATATCTCTTCCATCCATTACAACATTATTCTCTTTTGCAAGATTTCTCTGCAGAGAAAGCAAATGTTTTCGAACAGCAGGTTTTGCAGAGCTTACCGATGCCATATTTCCAACCTCTTCGGTTCGAAGATATGCGTTTACGTTTTCGCCATTTAAATATACCACCTGAACACCATTCTCATATTTAATAGAAATATCAGCCTGTTCACAAATGGATTCAATTTTATCCTCTGTTTCTTTTGTAATCCCTTGTGAAAGCATATAATATGCCATAGCACGATACATTGCACCTGTATCTACATAGATAAAAGATAATTCTTTTGCTACTAGTTTTGCAATTGTACTTTTTCCCGCTCCGGCAGGTCCATCAATAGCTATATTTATTCCCATACTGTAATCACCTATCCAGCCTTTCGTAAAATAAATTATAAAAAATTATGGTCATGATATTAAAATTTATATTTCTTCAGTAAATGCAAAAATGACTACTTAATGGCAGATGCTGCCATATACGCTGTAGACCATGCAATCTGTAAATTAAACCCGCCTGTTACAGCGTCCAGATCCAATACCTCGCCGATAAAATGCAAACCTTTTATATTTTTTGCTTCCATAGTTCCCGGATCAATTTCTTTTACAGAAACCCCACCCTTCGTTATGATGGCTTCTCTGAATTCGCCGAGTTCGGTAATTGTAAAAGGAAACGCTTTTGTTAGTTCTATAATTTTTCTCCGCTCCTGTTTGGAGATTTCATGAATTGGCTTTTCCGGATCGATTCCGGTCAATTCCAGAAGAACCGGAGTCAGAGATGATGGATATAAAACACTAATAACATTTTTTAATTGTTTATTTAAACCACTTTGAAATTCGCGAAGAATTCTGGCTTCCAGCTGCTCTTCGGTAAGTGCCGGCTTTAAGTCAATAAAAGCATTTAATTCTTTCTTTTTTAACTTATCTCCGATTTTTGCACTTGCAGATAATACCAATGGTCCCGTCACACCAAAATGAGTAAACATCATTTCGCCAAAATCATCATATAAAACTTTTTTACCATCTTTGATTTTAAGCGCAACATTTCGAAGTGATAGCCCCTGCATTTTCGAAATATAAGACTCTTTTGTATAAAAAGGAACCAGTGAAGGCATTGGTTCCACTATTTTCAATCCCATTGCTGCTGCCCAGCGATATCCATCCCCCGTTGAACCGGTTGACGGATAAGAAATACCGCCCGTGGCAATAAAAACATAATCACCATAAACTGATGTATCGTCTGTAAGAATAATTCCGTTAACCTGACTGTTCTCTATGATCAATTCTTTGACTTCTGTATTTAAATGTATTTTAACGCCGCATTTTTTCATCGTATCTGTCAATCCACGGATAATATCCGAAGAATGATCAGAAACAGGAAATACACGATTGCCGCGTTCAGTTTTTAAACGAATGCCTGCCTCTTCAAAAAAGTGCATAACATCCTGAGGTCCGTATGCATAAAAAGAACTATACAAAAACTTAGGATTTCTCATTACCGCATGAAACAAATCTTCTGTCTCGCAGTTGTTTGTAACATTACATCGTCCTTTTCCGGTAATAAATAATTTTTTACCAAGTTTTTCATTTTTTTCAAACACTTCAACGTTATGTCCGTTTTTTGCAGCATGCGCTGCAGCCATCATTCCGGAAGCGCCGCCGCCAATGATCAGTACTTTACTCATATATGAGTTCTCCTCATCGTTTACACAATCATGTCTTCATGACTGCTTTCATTTTTGTATTTAGATAAAGGAGCCTGCAGATGCAAGCTCCTTCTGATTGTTCATCATTTATAGAATATCAAATTCTAACAAATTATGAAAGTATAAAATTCAAATAATTAAACAGGATATGCTCCGTTTTTTGTATCTGCAACTGTCTCATCAACGTTTGTTTTCTGAGCCTGACGATATTTAAAGAAGTCTGTAGCAACCTGTGGGAACAGAGCGTATGATAATACGTCTTCATCCTGCTCTTTGTACTGAGCCATTTCGCTTTCCAGAGTTGCAAGTTCGTTTTCAATAAGGTCTGCAGGTCTGCATGTGATCACTTCCATATCACCGATACATTTTTTCTGTACCTCAGGATTGAATGGTTTAACTGTTTTACCATATTTTCCGGAAAGAATGTCTTTTGTTTCTTTTGTAACAACTTTATATCTTTCACCGAAAAGTACGTTCATAACAGCCTGTGTACCGACGATCTGTGAAGAAGGTGTAACAAGCGGCGGTTCACCCATATCTTTACGTACACGCGGTACTTCTTCAAGTACGTCATAGTATTTGTCTTCTGCACCCTGTTCTTTAAGCTGAGAAGTAAGGTTAGAAAGCATACCGCCCGGTACCTGGTAAAGAAGTGTTTTGATGTTTACGCCAAGGTTCTTCGGATTCAGAAGTCCTGATTCAAGAGCTTCGTCACGCATTGGACGGAAGTAATCAGCGATTTCAGCAAGAAGTTTCTGATCAAATCCTGTGTCATATGGTGTTCCTTTGAATGTTTCAACCATAACTTCTGTTGCAGGCTGTGATGTTCCAAGTGCGAATGGAGACATAGCGGTATCGATAATATCAACACCGGCTTCAACAGCTTTCAGGTAAGTCATAGAAGCTACACCGGATGTATAGTGTGTATGAAGGTCAATTGGAATATTAACAGCTTCTTTCAGTGCTGTAACAAGTTCTGTAGCTTTGTATGGAAGGAGAAGACCAGCCATATCTTTGATACAGATAGAATCAGCACCCATAGCTTCAATTTCTTTTGCGATGTTTGTCCAGTAATCCATTGTGTAAGCATCGCCAAGTGTATAAGAAAGAGCTACCTGAGCATGAGCTTTTTCTTTGTTAGCAGCTGTAACTGCTGTCTGAAGGTTACGAAGGTCATTCAGACAGTCAAAAATACGGATAATATCAATTCCGTTTGCTGCGGATTTCTGTACGAAATATTCAACTACATCATCTGCATATGGACGATATCCAAGGATATTCTGTCCACGGAATAACATCTGAAGTTTGGTATTTTTGAATCCATCACGGATTTTACGAAGTCTTTCCCATGGATCTTCTTTGAGGAAACGAAGGGAAGCATCGAATGTAGCACCGCCCCAGCATTCCACTGCATGGTATCCAACTTTGTCTAGTTTATCGATGATTGGAAGCATCTGTTCTGTGCTCATACGTGTAGCGATCAAAGACTGATGAGCATCACGAAGAATGGTTTCCACGATTTTAACAGGTTTTTTCTGTAATTCTGCCATTGTTTTTCTCCTTATATATTGTCATATAGTTGGAGTCATTATACTCCGAAAATAGCCATAAATGTTCCGGCTGCAACTGCAGTACCGATTACACCGGCTACGTTAGGTCCCATAGCATGCATCAGAAGGAAGTTTGTAGGATCTGCTTCCGCACCGACTTTCTGAGATACACGAGCTGCCATAGGTACAGCGGATACACCGGCAGAACCGATCAGAGGATTGATCTTGCCGTTTGTAAGTTTGCACATGAGTTTTCCGAGAAGAACACCACCCATAGTACCGAATGCGAATGCAATCAGACCAAGAGCAACGATCTTTAAAGTACTTACGTTCAGGAATGCTTCTGCACTTGTAGAAGCTCCTACAGAAGTACCAAGAAGGATAACTACGATATACATCAGAGCATTTGAAGCTGTTTCTGTAAGCTGTTTTACTACACCACTCTCTCTGAACAGGTTACCAAGCATAAGCATACCGATCAGTGGAGCTGTTGTAGGAAGAATCATACATACAACGATTGTGATAACGATTGGGAACAGGATTTTTTCCAGTTTTGATACCGGACGAAGCTGTTCCATTTTGATTTTACGCTCTTTTTCTGTTGTAAACAGTTTCATAATAGGCGGCTGAATAATCGGAACGAGTGACATATAAGAATATGCTGCTACCGCAATCGGTCCCATTAAAGTAGTCTGGCCAAGTTTACCGGCAAGGAAGATGGATGTAGGACCATCGGCACCACCGATAATAGAAATAGCTGCTGCTGCTTTTCCATTGAATCCCATAATGATTGCAAGGAAATATGCTGCATAAATACCAAGCTGAGCTGCTGCACCGAGAAGGAAGCTTTTCGGATTTGCAATAAGCGGACCAAAGTCTGTCATCGCACCAACGCCCATGAAGATAAGGGATGGTAAAATACTCCACTCATCAAGAATATAGAAATAATGTAAAAGTCCACCTACACCATTTTCCATCTGTTCCGGAGCAGCCATAATATCCGGATAAATGTTTACCAAAAGCATACCAAATGCGATTGGAACCAGAAGCAATGGCTCAAATCCATGACGAATTGCCAGATACAAAAATACCAAAGCAACAACGATCATTACATAGTTACCTACAGTAAGATTGAAAAAGGCAGTCTGATGAAGCAGGTTGGACAATGTATTAGCAATATTAGACATTTGCCTACCTCCGTTATTAGTTCATTGTTGCAAGAGTATCTCCATTTTCAATCGCTGCACCAACAGTAACATCGATGCTTGCAATTGTTCCATCCTGTGGAGCAACTACAGGGATTTCCATTTTCATAGCTTCAACGATGATAACGCTGTCACCGGCTTTTACTGCCTGACCAACGTTAGCTGCGATGCTGACAACTTTACCAGCTGTACCTGCTGTGATTTTAACTGCGCCTGCGCCGCCAGCCGGAGCTGCTGCTTTCGGTGCTGCTGCAGGAGCCGCTTTCGGTGCTGCTTTTGGAGCTGCAGCCGGTGCAGATACGCTTCCTGTTTCTTCTACAGTTACTTCATATGCTGTTCCATTAACAGTAATTGTATAACTTTTCATTATTAAATCCTCCTAATATGATCTGATTACCATTTTCTATTCACTTTACGGATGGAACGAACAACAAATCCATCTGTTGTAGTTCCTTCTGCTGCTGCGATTGCAGCTGCGATTACAGCGATCAATTCTGTATCGTCTGTCTCCGGTACTTCAACAACCGGTGCAGGTGCCACTGGTGCAGGTGCAGCTTTTGCTGCGGCTTTTTCAGCAGCTTTTCTTTTTTCATCTGTCGGAATTAAACGGAACAGAGAAATAATGAAGCTGAGGAAAATAAGCATTACAAATACAGTGAGAATACCTACAACCGTATTCTGTGCAGCATCTGCAAATGTTTTTGCAAGTGAAGATTCTTCTTCTGCAAATACACTAACACTGTTAAACAAAACAGCGAATACTGCGCAAAGTACGAAGGAAACAGATTTCATTTTTTTCATTGTCTGTTTCATAAAGTCACCTCGCTTAAACTGTTCCATGTTTCTTTGCAGGACGATCTTCTCTCTTTGTAAAGAGCATTTCGAATGCGCCGATTACATATTTTCTTGTGTCTGCCGGAGCGATAATCGTATCAACGTATCCTCTTGCTGCAGCAGAATTTACACTAGACTGTAAAGCACGGTATTCAGCAGCTTTTTCATTAATTGTAGCGGCATCAGATCCGGTATACATGATTTTTGCAGCAAGTGAAGCATCCATCATTCCGATTTCAGCATTTTCCCATGCATAAACCATATCAGCACCTACTGCTTTGCTGTTCATAGCAATATAAGCATTTCCATAAGCTTTACCGATAATAACGTTTACTTTCGGTACTGTTGCAGATGCAAATGCATGAACCATTTCACCAACGGATTTGGCCATCATTTTTTCATTGCAGAGATTTGCTTTGAATCCATTCACATTTGTAAGTGTAAGAACCGGGATTTCAAATGCATCACAGAATTTAACGAAATCAGCAGCTTTTCTGGCACCTCTTGAAGAAAGTGTTCCATCCATTTCTTCAACTTTGTTGCCTTCAGCATCATAGATTTCACTTCTATTTGCAACAGCTCCTACTACAGCTCCATTTAAACGCATAAATCCGGTAACAATATCTTTTCCATAAGCGGCTTTTGTTTCAAAGAACACACCATTATCAGCGATCTGTGAAAGAGCAATTGCTGTATCTCCTGTACAGTTTTCAATTGTATCACAGACTCTATTTAATTCATCTGTACATTCTTCGTAAGAATCACGATCTTCGAAGTTAGAAGGAAGAAGTGAAACAAGTTCACGAATCTGTCCGAGAACTTCTTCTTCTGTTCCAATACCATCAACCAGTCCTGTTTCTTCGCTCTGGAATGCAGCATCAGAAGTATCGCATTTAGATACATGATTTCCATCTAATGCATTTGGTGTATTTACAAAAATTTTACCTTTTTTAGATTCAACAAAAGTAAAATCTGTAAGTGCAGGAATAACAGCCATACCACCGCCGCATGTACCAAATACACCTGTAATCTGTGGGATTACGCCAGATGCCAATGTTGTTTTCAGATAGATTTCACCGAAAGCTTCAAGTGCGTCAGTTGCTTCCTGAAGACGAAGTCCGGCACAGTCTACCAAACCAATGATTGGTGCACCTGTTTTCATCGCCATATCATAAATTCTGGAAATTTTCTTTGCATGCATTTCACCAACTGTACCGTTCATTACGGATGCATCCTGGCTATATACGTATACAAGATTTCCATCGATCACACCATATCCGGTGATGACACCGTCTGAAGGTGCTTTTTCTTCAGAAATGTTAAAATCAGTAGCTCTTGCTGTTACACTCTGACCAATTTCAACAAAACTGTTAGCATCAAGCAAAGAAGCGATTCTTGTGCTTGCAAGGCTTTGTGTTGCATTACTCATTCTAGTTTGCCCTCCATTGTATTATAATTTAAAAGTAACCAAAAATATGCAATGATAATTGTACAGTTTTTTATACAACATTTCAATAGTTTTTTTGTGAAAAATGTAACGAAATTCTGAGTTTTTTATACAAAAAAATCAGACAACTATGCTTCTGCTTCGTCATCTGATTTAGATTTGTTTCTATGCCGCTATTTAATTTGATATTTTACTAAATTATTTTCATTTAGAATCGTCAGACATCTATATATTGTAAGTTCGATCCCAACGATTACACAATGTAGACTCTTTATCATAAAGTCCATATAATTCAATTAAGTATTTCGGCGTCACATCGACTGCTTCTTTGTACAGATCCAGGGCCGGTTTTACATATTTCCAATCTCTTGGTTTCATGTGTCGATTCATAATATAGTCAACAACAAAGGTTTGCGCTTTCCAGCTTATCAGGCCAGTCGCATAATGCGCAATTTTTCTTTTTCTCCCTTCATCGTCATTTACCATAAGATTTGTAAGCAGTTTCATCATATGCATGGAAAGCCAGATACAAACCGTTGGAATTTTAGGTATCGCTTTATGAATCACTTTTGCATATTCATACTTTGGTACAATACAATCCGATGGATAATAATGATGTGGATCCAGACCGTTCTGCATCATAAGTTCACGATCCATCTCTTTTTCTAGATTTGTATGAGAGATTTTTCCCGTTTCTGCCATACGGATCACATACGGATGACAGGTCGAATCCAGGTAGAAATGACAGGCAAATCCAAGTATATAAGCCAATAACTGTTCATCTTTTGTCTCTCTTGCCAGCTTCATATTTGCTTCAAAAAATTCACGAGCATTCGTATGATGCATTTTCACTCCATAGGAGGATACCGGATTTTTTGAAAACATGAAGTAAAACAACACATCCGGTCCATGTAGGCCAATACGGAACAAATCTTTGTTTTCTTTTAAAATTCTGCGCATTTCTTCCGGTAATTTTTTGTAAATCTTTTTACCAAACAAATCGTGTGCATAAGTAGTTGGCATTTACAGACTCCTTTTATACATCAAGTTTTAATTGTATTTCTTCTTCTGCTTCGGCTTTAAAATCTGCAAGTTTGACCGGATCTACAGAAGGGAGTTCATCGATAGCCTGAACTCCGAAAGAGCGCAAAAATTCTTCGGTAGTTCCAAACAAGATCGGACGTCCCGGTGCATCAAGTCGTCCCAGTTCTCTCACCAGATTAAATTCAACCAATTTATTTACAGCGTGGTCACACTTTACACCACGAATTTTTTCTAATTCAATACGGGTAACAGGCTGCTTATATGCTATAATGGAAAGCGTTTCAAGCATTACATCTGTAAGAGTTGGTTTTTTCGGATGCATGGCAAGATGAATCAGATATTCATAATATTCTTTTTTGGTGCACATCTGATAAGAATCTTCGAGTTCAATAATTTGAATCCCATGTCCTTCAGAGCGATATTTTTCCATTAAAGCATGCATTGCTTTTTGGGCTTTATTTGTTGTTACATCCAACGCGGCAGCAATCTGTGACAATTCAACAGAATCGCCCATCGTAAACAAAATTGCTTCAATTGCTGCTTCCATCTTTAACTGTTCCACTAAGTTCCTCTTTTCTATCGTCCTTATTTTTATTCATCGGCAAATTCCGTAAGATTCTTCCATTCCGTAGGATCATCCATAACTTCGACACTGATATTTCCATGCATTTCTTCCTGTGTCACCTGTACATGTCCCATTTTTATCAATTCCAGAATTGATAAAAATGTTACGATTACCTGTACTTTGGAGCATTGTTTTTCCAGAAGTTCTCGAAAATCAAATTTTTGATGCGTAATGGCAAAATCTTTTACATAGAGCATCTTTTCAGAGATATTTACCTCTTCTTTTTCAATTGTTCCAAATTTACTCCTGATCGGGTCAATTTTATCTTCCTGCTTTTTGATAACTGATTGAAAAATAGCATTGAGTTTTTCTAATGTAATTCCATCAAGCAATTCTTCTATATTAACAGGTTCTTTATACTTTTTCACATCATCGGGCAGATTCATTTTTCGAAAATACATATTCCCGACATCATCCATACGATCACGAAGTTCGTAGGACATATATTTATACATTTTATATTCCAGAAGTTTTTCAACGAGTTCAGCTCGCGGATCTTCCTCTTCGCCCTCTTCATTAACTTCTTTGGGCAGCAGCATTTTTGCTTTTATATCCAGCAATGTGGCAGCCATGACCATAAACTCACTCATAATGCCAAGGTCTTCCTCTTCCATTGCATGAATATATTCCATATACTGATCTGTTATTTTTACAATAGGAATATCATATATATCTATTTTATTCTTTTCAATCAAGTGCAAAAGCAGGTCCAAAGGCCCCTCAAATACATTTAATTTAACCGATAGATCCATTCATTAGCCTCATCTATATTTATTCATTAAACAGCGTTATCAAAATCAGCTCTGCCGGATTGTGAATACGCAGTGGAATCGAGTGCACCCCAAGACCGGCACTTACAATTGCATGTTGCTCCCGATTTTCAAAAAATCCGCAGCAGTATTTGGGAAATATTTCAAACTGGGGTGAAATCACACCATGATTCTCGCTGAATCTAACTACTCCTCCATGATAATGACCACTCAAAACCAAATCAGCTCCCCATGCAAAATAGGTATCCATATATCTAGGCGTATGCGCAAGCAGAATATGATAGACATCATCGTCAACAGAATCCGCATGTTCTAAAATCTCATTCATTTCATTCAGAGACAGTTTCGGAGGATTTGGTTTTTTATAATACGAAAGAGGTAATTCCAGACCGCTTATCATTATCTTTTGCTTCTTCACTGAAGCTGTCATTGATTCATTTCGCAGCACATTGATATTCAGTCTGTCAATACTCATTTCAAACTCGGATCTATCCGGATTCTGATTGTTAGAGAACATTTTTGATTCATGGTTTCCCATTGAATAATAGACCGGATAGAAATCCGACATCTGCTCCAGCAATTCTAAAGCGGCTACTTCCGTTTCTGTCTGATATCGCACGATCATATCCCCGGCAATCATAACCATTTCCGGATGAAACTCACTGATTGCAGACAAAAGTATTTCATTCTTGTTTCCGAAACTTTTTCCATGCAGATCTGCAATCATTGCAATTTTGATCGTTGTTCCGGGCAATATTTTTTTGCTTTTAATTCGATATTTTTGTGTTCTAAATTTCTTCATCATTCCTCGATTCAACTCGATTTCAAATAAGAATCCATACTATTCACACGTAGTTCATAATACCATTATTATCTTTGCAGAGTAAAGTAATTTTAAAGAACTATTTTAAAGCAGCGGTGCGATCAGTCTCATTACGTTCTGTATAATTCGAACAAATATACTTCTGTTTCTGCAGAATGATAACGGTACTTCTTTGCAGGAATATAATGTATGTTCAAAATCATCTCGAATATCCTCAACGATTTTATTTTTGTACATCCATACTCCATCCTCAAAGTGAAGATATAAACTTCGATAATCTAAATTTATCGTACCGACAACGGCAATATCATCGTCACTTACAAACGATTTCGCATGTAAAAAACCGGGCTGATATTCATATATTTTTACTCCGGCTTCAAGAAGCGTACGATAATATGACTGACTCAATAAAAATACAATTTTTTTGTCCGGAATACCCGGTGTCATAATTCTGACATCGATCCCGTTTTTGGCCGCGAGACACAGTGAGGTCATGATTTCATTGTCAATAATTAAATAAGGTGTACAGATGTAAACATATTTTTGTGCGTTATGAATGATATTCAGGTATACATTTTCACCGACGATTTCCTCATCAAGCGGTGAATCACAAAATGGCTGTACAAACCCCGATCCATCTATTTTTGTCTTAAGATATTTTTCAGGACGATACAATTCATACTGAATCGAATCTTTCGAATTCGTAACTACATGCCACATGTGCAGAAACATTACAGTCATATTCCATACCGCATCACCTTTTAACATGATAGCTGTGTCTTTCCAGTGACCAAATCTTCTTTTTCGATTAATATATTCATCTGCAAGATTGATACCTCCGGTAAAACCGGTATGTCCATCAATAATGCATAATTTTCTATGATCTCGATTGTTCTGAATGACATTTAAAATCGGTCGGAAGGGATTAAACACCTCACATTTAATTCCCTTTGCCCGCAGTTCATTACAATATTTATTAGAAAGTGTTGTAAGGCACCCAAAACCGTCATAGATCAGTTGAACATCCACTCCATCTGCTGCTTTTCTTTCAAGAATATTAAGAATTTCATGCCACATCACACCATTATTAATGATGAAATATTCAATAAAAATGAAATGCTCTGCAGCTTCCAATTCCGCGAGAAGACGGGGAAACAGTTCATCACCAACCTGAAAATATTCGGCAGACGTATTTTGATGAACCGGATAACCGGCGACTTTTTGAATATAATGCGCCTGTTTCCCTACATCCGGATTTAACTTTTTCAGTTGTTTTAGTCCGTCTTCCGATATATGTCTCCAGAATCCGGGATCATTCTGTAGATCTGAAAACTGTTTTTCCATCTTTTTCGCAATTCTGGAACGACCAAATAACAGATAGATCACCAGACCAAAAACCGGAATACCTAAAATCAATACAGACCACGTCAATTTATAGGACGGATTGATATCGTGATTTACAATGATCAAAACAACTACGATCGTCAACACATTTATAATAAGAGAGGTATAACGTGAATTCAGACGCAGAATTCGAACGGTCATTAGAATCCATAAAAATTGCAGAATGAACGCAACGCCAATATAGAATATTCGATTGAAGAACAATTTAATAAATTTATAAAAATAAGTTCTGATTTTATTCATATTACTATATCTAACCTCTGAAATAACATTACCAAATTACAAATATTATTCTGCTATATTAAATAAAAGCCCCTGACAAATATCAGGGACTTTTTTCCGCACAATTAATTATATTTACGTTTTCTTGCGGCTTCAGATTTTTTCTTACGACGAACGCTTGGTTTCTCGTAATGCTCTCTCTTGCGGATTTCCTGCTGGATACCTGCTTTAGCACAGCTTCTCTTGAATCTGCGAAGAGCGCTATCTAAAGTCTCGTTCTCTTTTACGATTACATTTGACATAGACTCACACCTAACCTCCCTCCAGTTGTAGATTGTGCTTAAATACAACTGTCTGGGTATTTTTATTGCACGAACATTATTATATATCACACAATATTCATTCGTCAATATTTTTTCAATATTTTTTTTGAAAAAAAGAGAAAAATTTCTATTTGATCTGACCTTCAAGAACGCCTGCTACTGCAGCGATTGCTTCCGGAACTTTTGCAGGATTTTTACCGCCTGCCTGAGCCATATTCGGACGACCGCCGCCGCCACCGCCAACGATTGCTGCAATTGCTTTGATAAGGTTACCGGCATGTGCTCCGGCTTTCTGAGCCTGTTCGGTTACCATAGCCAGAAGGTTTACTTTACCATCATTTACAGATGCAAGTACTACAACACCTTCTCCAAGTTTTTCTTTCAGCTGATCTCCCAGATCTCTAAGACCGTTCATATCAACGCCTTCAAGACTTGTTGCCAGAACTTTCACGCCTTTTACTTCGACAACCCGGTTCATAACATCTCCTAAAGCACCCTGTGCGAGTTTGCTCTTCAGAGATTCATTTTCACTGTTTACCGCTTTTAATTCAGCCTGTAAATGCTGTACTTTTTCTACTGCTTCTGCAGGAGTTGTTTTCAATGCTTTTGCAACAGCTACCAGCATTTCTTCCTGTTTCTTGTAATATTCAATTACACCATTTCCGGTAAGTGCTTCAATACGTCTAACGCCTGCAGCAACACCTGCTTCTGAAACGATCTTGAACAGCTGAATATTTGAAGTATTGGAAACATGTGTACCACCACAAAGCTCTTTTGAAAAATCACCCATTGATACAACGCGAACGCTGTCACCGTATTTTTCACCGAACAGAGCCATAGCTCCGGATTTTTTAGCATCTTCAATGCTCATAACAGCAGTTTCAACAGGAAGACCTTTCTGAATTTCTTCATTTACGATAGCTTCAACTTTCTGAATTTCTTCTGCCGTCATAGCCTGGAAATGAGCGAAGTCAAAACGAAGTCTGTCAGGTGTTACCAGAGATCCTTTCTGTTCTACATGAGCACCAAGAACAAGTTTCAGCGCTTTCTGAAGAAGATGTGTTGCACTGTGATTTTTCTCTGTATCTTTTCTTTCAGCAACGTTGATTTTCAGAGAAACAGTTTCTCCTTTTGAAATCATTCCTGATTTCATAACACCGACATGTCCGAATTTACCGCCAAGAAGTTTGATCGTGCTCTCAACTACAAATACACCATTTGCTGTTTCAATTACGCCTGTATCGCCTTCCTGACCGCCCATTGTTGCATAGAAAGGTGTTTTATTTACAAAAATTGTACCTTTCTGTCCTTCTACCAGTGAATCAACGATTTCTTTTTCTGTTGTGAGAACAGTTACCTCAGAAGCAAATTCTGTATTTTCATATCCAACAAATTCAGTTGTAACAGCAACATCGATCTGATCATAAACAGTTGCATCAGCACCCATGTAGTTTGTTACTTCACGAGCTTCTCTTGCCTGTTTTCTCTGTTTATCCATTGCTGCATGGAATCCTTCTTCATCGATGCTGTATCCTTTTTCTTCAAGGATTTCTTTTGTCAGATCGATAGGGAATCCATATGTATCATAAAGTTTAAATGTGTTTTCTCCGGAAAGAACGGTCTCTCCTTTTGCTTTCATATCTTCTTCCAGATCGGAAAGGATTTTCAGACCCTGGTCAATTGTTTTATTAAACTGATTCTCTTCATTTGTCAGTACTTTAAAGATGAAATCTTTCTTTTCTTCCAGTTCCGGATATCCATCTTTGGAACCATTAATTACTTCAGCACTGAGTTTAGCAAGGAATGTTCCTTTAATACCGAGAAGACGTCCATGACGAGCTGCACGACGAATCAAACGACGAAGCACATATCCTCTTCCTTCGTTTGTCGGCATAACACCGTCTGAAATAAGGAATGTTGCACTTCTGATATGGTCAGTAATCAGACGGATAGAAACATCATCCGAATAAACTTTTCCATACTCTTTGCCTGCTGTTTCACAAACAAGATTACGAAGTGCACAGATGGTATCAACATCGAAAATAGAATCTACATCCTGAACAACAACAGCAAGTCTTTCAAGACCCATACCGGTATCAATATTTTTCTGTTTTAATACCTCATAATTTCCATTTCCGTCATTTTCGAACTGTGTAAATACATTGTTCCATACTTCCATATAGCGGTCACAATCACAGCCTACTGTACAGCCAGGTTTACCACAGCCATATTTTTCACCACGATCATAATAGATTTCAGAACATGGACCACATGGACCGGCGCCATGTTCCCAGAAGTTATCTTCTTTTCCAAAACGGAAAATACGTTCTGCAGGGATTCCCACTTCTTTGTTCCAGATATCAAATGCTTCATCGTCATCCTGATAAATGGAAGGATACAAACGATCCGGATCCAATCCTACTGTCTTTGTAAGGAATTCCCATGACCATGCAATTGCTTCATGTTTGAAGTAATCGCCAAAGGAAAAGTTTCCAAGCATTTCAAAGAATGTACCATGACGAGCAGTTTTACCAACGTTTTCAATATCACCTGTACGAATACATTTCTGACATGTAGATACACGTGTTCTAGGTGGGATTTCAGCACCTGTAAAGTATGGTTTCAAAGGTGCCATACCTGCATTGATCAAAAGAAGACTTTTGTCATTCTGTGGCACAAGAGAAAAACTATTCATTACAAGATGTCCCTTACTTTCCATAAAATCCAGGAACATCTGACGAAGTTCGTTAACACCATATTTTTTCATTTTTATATACACTCCTTATATAGCTGTTATTCAGTAATTATTCAGCACTTACTCTATTGAATTTTTTCTTACCGCGTTTTACGACAATACCCTCACCCTGAAGTGCTGTTTTCGCGATTGAATAACGGATGTCTGTAATTTTCTCTCCATCGATGGAAACGCCGCCCTGTTCAATAGCACGTCTTCCTTCTGAACGTGTTGGAACAAGACCGGATTTAACAAGAACAGAAATCAAATCAATTGTTTCGTCTTCTGCAAAATCGGCTACGGCAAGAACGGTTTTAGGCATATTGGCTGCATTTGCTCCACCGCCGAATAATGCACGTGCACTTTCCTGAGCTTTTGCTGCTTCTTCTTCACCATGAACAAGTTTTGTAAGTTCAAATGCAAGAATTTCTTTTGCTTTATTTAACTGACTGCCTTCCCAATCGTTCATTTCCTCAATCTGTTCAAGAGGAAGGAATGTCAGCATACGAATACATTTCAGTACGTCTGCATCACCAACATTTCTCCAGTACTGATAGAAATCGTATGGAGATGTTTTTTCAGGATCAAGCCATACAGCACCGGACTGTGTTTTACCCATTTTTTTGCCTTCGGAATTGAGAAGCAAAGTAATCGTCATTGCCTGAGCTTTGTCGTCATCTTCTGAAACACCGAGTTTACGACGAATCAATTCACGACCGCCAAGCATGTTGCTCCACTGATCATCGCCGCCAAACTGAAGATTGCAGCCATAATCCTGATATAATTTATAGAAGTCATAGCTCTGCATGATCATATAGTTAAATTCAAGGAAACTAAGTCCTTTTTCCATACGCTGTTTATAACATTCTGCAGTAAGCATTTTGTTTACTGAGAAACAGGCTCCAACTTCACGGAGAACTTCTACGTAATTCAGATCCAGCAGCCAATCGGCATTATTTACCATGAGAGCCTTTCCATCTGAAAAATCAATAAATCTTTCCATCTGTTTTTTGAAGCAATCACAGTTATGCTGAATTGTTTCTGTTGTCATCATCTGACGCATATCACTTCTTCCGGATGGGTCACCGATCATTGCTGTTCCGCCGCCGATCAGTGCAATTGGTTTATTTCCCGCCATCTGTAAACGTTTCATCAGACATAATGCCATAAAATGTCCTACATGAAGACTATCTGCAGTCGGGTCAAAGCCAATGTAAAAAGTTGCTTTACCGTTATTGATCAGATCTTTCACTGCTTCTTCATTTGTGCACTGAGCAATCAGACCACGCGCGATTAATTCATCCCAAAGTGTCATATTTATCCTCCTAAACTTGTAAATGAATATTCTTTTTTATTGATTATTATATGAGCCCAAAACTACATTTATACAAAACTCTTCGTAAAAATGTGTATACGAACTCACTTTTTATAACTAATATCTAAGTGTACAAACGCCACAATTATTTGTCAAGTATTTTTCATCCTCGAAACGTTGACATTCCTCTACCATTCATAGGCAACATCGTCGATCAAATCGCCTGAATCGGCAGCTGTTGTAGCCAGCTCATCACATTTTTCATTTTCCGGATGGCCGGCATGTCCTTTCACCCAGATAAAATGAACCTTGTGCATTTCCATAGCTTTCAAAAGACGTTTCCAAAGATCGATATTTTTAACCTCATTCTTTTTTCCGATTCGCCAGTTTGCCTTCAGCCAGCCGTTGATCCAGTTTTGGTTAAATGCATCCGTTAAATATTTAGAATCCGAATACAAATCAACTTCGCATGGTCTGATCAATGCTTCCAGACCAACAATCGCTGCCATTAATTCCATGCGATTATTTGTTGTTTTTTTGAAGCCCTGACTATATTCGCGTTCATGAACGGTTCCATTTGCATCTATATAACGCAAAATTGCTCCATATCCACCCGGACCATCCGGATTCCCTCTGGCAGATCCATCTGTATATAAACTAACTTTCATTGTATACTCCTTATCAGAAAATCATTGTTAAATATTGTAATACTTTACTCTCTATACTACCAAGCTTTTCCTTAATATGCAAATAAGCAATTAAATTCAATTTGATCATAAAAAATTAAAATTTCATATAATACAAAAAAGAGGACTCATCGAGTCCTCTTTACAAATTTATAATCCATTATGATCCAAATTCATTTTAAAGCTTACCTAAAAGATATACATTCGCACTGTCAAAATTCTGTTTGTAGCAGTCTGCATGTGTAGGTACCAGGATATCAATAACCTTTCCACGTACACCGGTATCTTCAGCAAAATAGATCTGTCCATTGATAAATAAAACAGAACCTAACGGAATAACAGAAGGATCAACTGCAACGGTATGTTTAGGAGTCAGCTTTGTACCGGTTGCGGATAAGCCGGAAGAATTTCCGTTACATACAGCACAAGGACAATAGAAAGTGATTCTGAAATTTCCTAAATTTTTAAGATTTTCAGTTGAAGTCACTTCAAGATCCTCGACTTTAAGTTTTGAAATGTTAATACCAATACCATCATTTCCGAAATAATAATTGCTGCCATTATATTTCAAAATCAAGTTTTTATTCATATAACCATTTTTCGTATTAAAATTATATAAATTTTTATTAATGACTTTAAAACCGGTAGACATGTATCCTGTAGCTTCATCAAAGTAACGAATATTATTACCTGATTTCACCCAGCCTTTTGCCATTCTGCCATTTGAAGAATAGAAATAACGTTTGTTATTTCCTGCGTTCACCCAGCCTTTAACCAAAAGACCTGTTCTTGTATTTCCATAATAACGATCAGCTCCGATTTTTACCCATCCATAGCTCAAAACACCGTTATTGGCAAAATGGTAAATGCCTGCAGAATTCTTTACAAACCCGGTTAGCATTACTCCGGATCCGCTTGAAAAGTATCTGTATTTCTTCCCCTGATAATAAGCCCATCCTTTTTTCTGAACACCGTTTTTGTCGAAATAATATGTTTTTCCATTGTATTTCAACCAGCCGGTATGTTTGATTCCATTTTCAAAAAAATAGGTTTTTCCATTTTGTGTTACAAACCCATTGGCAGCGGCTTTTGTAACAACCTGAGAAGACGGCATAAACATTACAGTTAACAACAGTAACAAAGAACCAATTATTACTTTACTTGTTTTTTTCATATTTATTAATTTTCTCCATTCTTTTTATTTCGAAGCCTGTTTTTTTATTATTGTTTTTACTATAATAGTTACAATATTATTACATACTATTATTATATATAAAACATATAACAATGTCAAGACTCCCTTATTTTGTGGGCTTTTTGATAGATTCGTGATATTTAATTATTTTTATAAAATTTTAATATTTTCACTTTTAATTATTTATTTCACTACAAAAAACACTATTTTTTTACAAATTATTTACTTTACCGATATCTTTTGGTTAAGCAAAAAGAGGTTTTCAAAAAATCCTGTTTAACATAAAAAAAGGATGCGAAGCATCCTTTTTTTATCATTGTATATCATTATTTAGCATTATTTAAATGAAATAACCTGCTTATTCTGCCAGATATAGGTCAGCAGTGAAATCACAGTCAATGCAACAGATAAAACAATAAATATCTGTGTGATAGCATTAAATATAGGAAGATTGATTTCTGCAAGAAGCAGAATAATCATGATCATCTGTGAAACGGTTTTAAATTTTCCCCAGTAATTTGCTGCAATTACAACACCATTTTCAACCGCAATGAGGCGAAAACCACTAATGATAAATTCACGTGCAATGATTACAATTACGACCCAGGCCGGAAGTTTTTCCAGTTCAATAAAGCAGATCAGTGCGGAGCAAACCAACAGCTTGTCTGCAAGGGGATCCATAAATTTACCAAAGTTTGTTACCAGATTATTTTTTCTGGCAAGGTATCCATCAAACCAGTCCGTAATACTTGCGATACAAAACAGTGCAAGACAGATCCATCGGTTTGCCTCTCCACACCAGCCTGTCAGCATAAAAACAACAAGAAACGGAACCATAATCATTCTAATCAATGTAAGCTTATTCGGTGTATTCATTATATACCTCTCCTATCAGATCATATTCCAAAGCGCCGGTTACTTTTACCTTCGCAAAATCTCCCGTAACCATTAATTCCGGTGATTGCACAAAGATATATCCGTCTACTTTTGGGGCATCCGCATATGTTCTGCCAATATAAGCATTTTCACCGGACACCTGTCCTTCGATCATAACGAGCATTTCCTGCCCGATACGTTCATTTCCTTTATCGTAAGAAATTTCCTGCTGAAGTTCCATAATACGATCACGACGCAGTTCTTTCACTTCCTCCGGAATCTGGTCCGGCATAGAAGCTGCCGGTGTATCTTCCTCAGGTGAATATGGAAATACTCCGAGTCTTTCAAATTCCATCTCATCAACGAATTCCATAACTTCTTCGTGATCTTCTTCTGTTTCTCCAGGGAATCCTGTAATCAATGTGGTTCTGAGCACAATATCCGGTATTTCTTTACGAAGTTTTGTAATAATATCTATCAACTCCTGTTTTGAAGTTCTTCTGCCCATTCGTTTCAAAATATTATCACTTGCATGCTGAATAGGAATATCCAGATAATGACAAACTTTTTTCTCAGTTTTTATGGTTTCAATTAATTCATCATAAATTTCTTCCGGATAGCAATATAAAATTCTGATCCATCGAATTCCTTTAATTTTACAAAGTTCCTGCAGCAAAATATGAAGAGACTTTTTGCCATAGATATCTGTTCCGTACACTGTCGTTTCCTGTGCAACAAGTATCAATTCTTTGACACCTTTTGCAGCCATAGCTTCTGCCTGTTTTACAAGACGTTCCATTGGAACACTTCGGAATTTTCCTCGCAGTTTCGGAATAATACAATAAGTACAATGTTTATCGCATCCTTCGGCAATTTTTAAATATCCAAAATGTCCCCCTGTTGTCAGAACTCGTTCTCCGACATCTTCCGGCAGTTCATCAATACTGCGGAAACATTCAAATGCGGTTCCGGCAACAGCACTTTCCATAGCCTTTACGATTTCTGTATAGGAACTGGTTCCGATTACGGCATCAACCTCCGGTATTTCTTCTATAATTTCAGATTTATAGCGCTGTGCAAGGCATCCGGTTACGATCAGTGCTTTACAGCTGCCGCTTTTCTTGTATTCTGCCATTTCGAGAATTGTATTTACACTTTCTTCTTTCGCATCTCCAATAAAACAACAGGTATTTACTATTATTGCATCCGCTTCTGTTTCATCATCTGTAATTTCATGATGATTTCTGGTCAGCAATCCCAGCATTTCTTCGGAATCCACCAGGTTTTTATCACACCCCAGTGAAACAAACAATATTTTCATATACTTTCCTCATAAATAGAAAGGCTGCCAAAGCAGCCTGTTCTATACATTTTATACTTTTTATAGTTTATTTAATAATAAAATTTATTCTGTTTCTTCAGCAGAAATTTCTTCGATAGAAAGATCATCCAAAACCTCTTCTGTTTCTTCCTCTTCTTTTGCAGGAAGAATTTTAACTTCGCCTTTGTAAAGCTCGTCAATCGCTTTAGAAAGAGGTTTCATAGTACTGATTTCTTCATTATCTTTGCTTTGAGCAATGATCTGACGTGCTCTTTTGCTTGCTGCAAGTACAAGAGAATAACGACTGTTTAACAGCATTGTGTTGTCATCATCTTCATTGTTTGTATTGATTGCTTCGATAAGTTCTGAATAAGATGGATGGATCATAATTTATCTCCTTTATTTCTAAAATAATAATTTCATTGTATCGTTTTAAATATTACAAATATAACTTACGTAATCTGTAGATAGAATTCACTATCCAACTATCGTATTATACAAATTTTTGACAAAATTTCAAGCCATTTTATAAAGATAAAGATTTAACGTCATTTTGGATCATACTAATAAATGAATTCTGACGCTCTGTGCTATACCTTGAAGCTTTTACAATCTTGTGCAAATCATCAACAGCCTCCTCAAGGTCATCATTAATAAGAATATATTCATAGGATGACATAATCGGCGCTTCCACTTTGGCAGTTTCAAATCGACTCTGAATCTGCTCGGCTGTTTCTGTATTTCTTGAAATTAAACGTCTCTTCAGTTCTTCAATAGAAGGAGGTGTAATAAACACAAGTAAGGCGTTCGGATATTGTTTCTTTACCTGCATGGCTCCCTGATATTCAATTTCAAGAATAACGTTTTTTCCGTCCTCAAGATTCTTCATTGCAAATTCCTTTGGAGTACCATAATAAGAACCTGATCCTGTATAATGAGCATATTCCAGCAGGTCATTATTTTGAATCATTGACTCAAATGTTTCCTTTGATTCAAAGAAATAGTGAACTCCATGGACTTCTCCTTCACGAGGTTTTCTGGTTGTTGCTGAAATAGATAAGATGTATTCGTCATATTTCTCCATAAGACGCTTAACGATCGTACCTTTTCCTGCTCCGGAAAAACCGGATAGAACTACAAGTGTTCCTTTATTCATATTTTATCTCCATTTCGTTCATTTATCGTATCGCTAAATCGTTTTGCAATCGTCTCTGCCTGAACTGCTGACAAAATGATATGATCATCATCCGTAACGATTACAGACTTTGTCTTTCTTCCCTGTGTTGCATCAATAAGTGAAGCAGAACCTTTTGCGTTTTGTATCAACCGTTTTACCGGTGCAGCATCCGGACTGACGATCACAACGATTTTATCCGAATTTACTACATTACCAAATCCAATATTAATTAGTTTTGCCAATAAGCAGCCCTCTTTTATTCTATATTCTGAATCTGTTCACGAATCTTCTCAATTTCCGTTTTCAGATCGATTGCTATATTTGAAACGGTCAGATCGTTTGACTTTGACAAAATTGTATTTGCTTCACGGTTCATCTCCTGTGCCATGAAATCAAGTTTACGACCGATTCCTTCATTTTCTAAAAGCATTTTCTCCATGCCTTTGATATGGCTGTGTAATCTGACAGTTTCTTCGTCATTACAGATCTTATCGGAAAACATGATAACCTCAGCGGCAATACGTGATTCTTCAATCTGCACATCTTCTAAAAGCTCATGAACTTTTGTTTCCAGTTTCTGTCTATATGCTTCCACAACAGCCGGTGAAGCTTCTTCAACCTGAGAAACCTTTTCATTTAATGCAGTAAGTTTTTGAATGAGGTCATTTTTGAGATGTTCGCCCTCACGTTCTCTTGTACTGACAAATTTATCGCAGGCTTCCCTGATAACAACTTCAAGCTCACTCCAGATCTCATCTTCATCCATAGAATGCTCTTCCATACTTAAAACTTCCGGATATCTGGACAAAGTGGAAACTCGAATATCATTCTCAATTCCGAATTCCTCTGCCATCTGATTCAGATAAGTAAGATACTCCTGTGCAAGCTCTTTGTTATACTTCACAGCTGCATTACTTAAAGTATAGTCTTCATAAGAAATAAATACATCAACTTTACCGCGCTGCATATAAGTTTTCATCAAATTACGAACAGCCACTTCAAAAAAGTTGAATTTACGAGGCATTTTGATGCTTAAATCAAGATATCTGTGGTTTACTGATTTAATTTCCACGGTAATTTTGCGTGCTTCTGTAACAGATTCAGCACGGCCAAATCCTGTCATACTTTTTATCATAATTATCTCTCACTAACTTCTGTTATTCGTGTTGAATTTATATCTACAGATGAATCATTTTCGATAATACTGTCTTACATATCGCCAATGAACCCATTTATACATATAGATTTATTATAATTCAATCAATATTGCTAGTCAAACTCTTTTTACATATGATATACTTTTATAAGTTTTATTTTATGTATCTAAAATATAGGAGTTATACAAACTATGGCATTTGATGGAATTACAATTGCTGCCATGACGGCAGAATTAAAAAATTCGCTTCTGGGAGGCCGATTTAATAAAATCGCACAGCCGGAACCGGATGAACTTATGATTACCTGTAAAGGAAATGGGAAGCAGCAAAGACTAATGTTATCTGCCAGTGCTTCTCTCCCATTGATCTACTTTACATCTACCAATAAAATCAGCCCTTTGACAGCACCAAACTTTTGTATGCTTCTCAGAAAGCATATCGGAAGTGCACGCATTTCTGACATTGTTCAGCCTGATCTGGAACGTGTTGTCGAATTTCATCTCGAACATTTGAATGAAATGGGTGATCCATGCAAAAAAGTTTTGATCATGGAATTAATGGGAAAACATAGCAATATCATTTTCTGTGATGATAAAAAAATGATTCTCGACAGTATCAAGCATATCTCTCTAAATACCAGCTCTGTGCGAGAAGTACTGCCGGGTCGTGAATATTTTATTCCAAAAACACAGGAAAAATTCAGTCCTTTTGAAATCACAAAAGAAGAATTCAACAGTGTTGTCTGCCAAAAACCATGTAACATCTCAAAAGCGCTCTACTCTTCTGTAACAGGTTTGAGCCCGGTTATCTCAGAAGAAATCTGCTATCGTGCTTCAATCGATGGCGGTGTACCGGCACAGTCCCTTACCGAAACAGAAAGGATGCATTTGTTTCACACCTTTAAAAGAATTATTCAAATGGTGATTGATTGTGAATTCACACCATTCATTGTATACAAAGACGATGAACCGATAGAATATGGTGTCATTCCCTATACACAATATGGTGATGAATATTCTGTTCAGCACTTCGAAAGTGTATCGCAAATGCTGGAAACTTACTACGCTTCCAGAGATCTGTATACAAGAATCAGACAAAAATCGGCAGATTTAAGAAAAATCGTTCAGACAGCTCTGGATCGAAACAGAAAAAAATACATTCTTCAGAGCAAACAGATCAAGGATACGGATAAAAAAGACAAATACAAAGTCTATGGTGAATTGATCAACACCTATGGATATGGTCTCGAACCGGGATGTAAATCTTTCACTGCAACAAATTATTATACCGGCGAAGAAATTACGATTCCCCTTGATTCTACTCTGACGCCACAGGAAAATGCCAAAAAATATTTTGATCGATATACCAAACTCAAACGTACCGAAGAAGCTTTAACCATTCAGATTGCCGAGACTACAGAAGAAATTGAGCATCTGGAATCCATAGCAAACGCTTTGGACATTGCTCTCTCCGAAAGTGATCTGGCGCAGATCAAAGAAGAACTAACCGAATATGGTTTCATCAAAAAACACTATTCCGGGAATAAAAAGAACAAAAAAGCAACAGCCAAATCGAAACCTTTCCATTACATATCCAGTGATGGTTATGACATTTATGTCGGTAAAAACAATTACCAGAATGATGAACTGACATTTAAATTTGCAACAGGAAACGACTGGTGGTTTCATGCAAAAAAAATGGCCGGTTCCCACGTTGTAGTGAAAACCGGCGATACTGAACTTCCGGACCGTACTTTCGAAGAAGCAGGTCGACTTGCCGCTTATTATTCTAAAGGACGCACTGCACCAAAAGTTGAAATTGATTATATCCAGAAAAAACATGTAAAAAAACCAAACGGAGCCAAACCTGGATTTGTAGTTTACTATACAAATTACTCTCTGATAGCTTCTCCGGATATTTCAGATATTCAATTAGTCAGCGAATAAATTAATTTTTGCAAAAGGATATTCCTGCTCCGAGTCCTAAAATCGCCCAGAAAAATGGTGCCGTTACAACCATAGAATCATTGGTCAGTCCCATTAACAGGTATCCGATTATTGACAGGAAAATTTCATAATTACCTTGACAGCCGGTTTTTCTTATTCTCCTGAGCAGAGAAATCATAAATACTATCAATACCATCATTGACAGTAAGCCTGTCTGCACAATAGTCTGCAAATAGAAACTATGTGCCTTTGAAATAATGGTCAACAGCATTTCAGAACTGATATTTGTTCGAGCCACATAATCATTCTGCGGGAAGTTTAGTGCAAATGTGTTTGCACCGCTTCCGAGCAGGATGTTTTTTGTTATAAGCGGAATTGTTCGGCTCCATATATACCATCGTCCGCTCAATGCACTTCCCCATCCATCCGGAAATACATGCACTGCATTGAGAATATTATCTTTTTTTCCATATAAAGTTATATAATCATATGTTTCGTCATCTTTTCCCTTTTGAAAATACCATGGGATTTCCCCCAGATCCATCTCTAAATGACAGGTACCATCTTCACGATATGCATAAAATTTTAAATTTGAAGTTTTCTCGCCATGCAGGGAAAATCGCTTAGTATCCTTGTCATAATCCAATGGAAGTGTTTGACCGTTTTTATCAGCAATCTGAAAATAAGCCTTTCCATTCTCTTCTTCTACGGATAGATGTAATTCTTTGCCATTGTATACAATTTTCACATCTTTCCCAGTCGTAACTTCCGTCAGCATTTGCTCCTGTTTTGTCGGAAATGCATTCTTCACTGTTTTTTCAAGCATTGTGTCCTGCGGAATGAAATAACCAATGAAGACATATAGCATCACACTTCCTAAAAAGCAAACTAACATAATTATCAATTTTCTTTTTTCTCCAACATACTTTGTAATTGCGAGTATAATCATTACAAACAGTGTGAAAAGCCCTGTCTTTGAACCGGTTCCCCAGAGACATGCCAGCATCCCGATTACTAAAATCGTACAGACAATCTTCTGCCATTTTTTCTCGGCCAGTCTGACTGCTGCTACGATCAACGGTATAATTATGATCAGATATACTGCAGCGTAATTGGGATGATAAAAAGACAGATATACGCTCCCCTGCCCGGATTCCGAAAAGATAAATTCTAAATTTTTATCACTTTGTGTTCCAAATGTAATCAGCTTTATTCCAATCGGGCTGCTCCAAAAATCTCTTCCAATCAACTGACTTAATCCGATTGCTGTCTGAATAGCAGCCTCAATCAGAATAAAATAAAAAATCCATATTCTAAGTTTCTCGTCTCGAAAGATTATTCTGAAATAAAAGAAAATAATCAGATAC
The DNA here is from genome assembly GCA_030526665.1 of Eubacteriales bacterium. Taxonomy (GTDB): domain Bacteria; phylum Bacillota; class Clostridia; order Lachnospirales; family Lachnospiraceae; genus Blautia_A. Next base: position 1,172 of record JAUNCI010000010.1, on the reverse strand, counting down.
GTCAATAACACCCAGATCGTTTCATATTGTTCAGTCATTCCTTCTATTGCAAATAATCGATTCGGTGATAAAAATGACGAACATACTGCCAATATTCCATATATATACAATGGCCAATCCTGTCTGAATGAAATGCAGCAATTATTATTTTGTTTCATGTCCTTGTATTTCGTTATCAGAAGTACCGCTAACATCAAAATGCCGATGCCAACTAGTCCCCAACTTCTGTCCCAAAGAAAGAAATCATCGTTCCATTCCAGATTCGGATACCATGGCTGATTCTCCAACTTACTTCGAAGTGTTTCGATATGTACGATCAAAGTCCACGGAATCAGAAGCAAAAAAGCAGGAATCAATTTTAAAAGCTTTAACTTATTTTCAGATTTCAATTTATTATTCTTTTCAATACTCTTTTTTCTGTTGTAAACTTTTCGGGTATTCACGTCATAACCTTTCTCTGACTTATCAAAAAGTCATTCTCTGTAATGCACAGTATTATACATCTTTTTTCATTTTTTTGAAACAATGATATATGAATCAATATTTGTATATAACGAAAGATCTCATGCTTCAAATTTACGAAACATGAGATCTTTTATACATATTTTAAATTTTGTTCATCTTATAAATCAAGAACTAAACGATTTCAATTTACAAAAGGTTATAAACTAATTCATAAACTTATCATCATTTGGATATTTTGATAGCTTTTGCTGCGCTCCATGCAGAATAGTAATTCACACCATCTGCATTCAGATATCCTCTGACATATACATTATAGGTTTGTCCTTTTTTCAGAGATTTAATCACTGTATTTAAGGTTTTATTTGATTTAATGGTTACGGTTTTATCTGTACTGCCGTTTTTGTATCTTACCTGATATCCTGTAGCATGGCCATTCTGATTCCATTTAACAGTAATTGTGCCGGCTGCATTATTGGTTACCGATGATATTTTATGTGTACCAAGTCGATAATATGCTTTTGCAGCATACGCTCCTTTGAAACCGCCGAAATATGCGCGAACAGCATATGTATATTTTGATCCATTTGTTGTTGCTTTTGTATCTTTGTACGTTACGGTTTGTCCATTTTTGATGTTCGCTATAGTTGTCCAGGAGGATTCATTGCCTGCCTTACGATAGACAATATATCCTTTTGCACCTGCAACAG
>JAUNCI010000040.1 GCA_030526665.1 Eubacteriales bacterium | reverse complement strand
TACAAAAAAACAACATCAAGAAATAGACGCAACAAAACAGAACCAACAAAAATAGAAATAACAGTAAATCAACGAAAAGGAGATAGTCGCTTTCATCTCAGCCGAGAAAATGCTCCCATTCTAAGCGGTGAGTTCGACTTGAAATGAAAAAACGGCAGAACAAAGAAAGATGGCAGTTTATAATCCAAAATCATTAAAAGCAGAAGATTTTATTAATCATGAGGAAATCCTCGCAACCATTCAGTACGCAGAAGAAAATAAAAACAATGTAGAATTGATTCGTCAGATTCTGGATAAAGCAAAACCGGTAAAAGATGCAAAGGGTACCACCTGTAAAGGTCTTACACATCGTGAGGCATCTGTACTTTTAGCATGTGAGATTCCGGAAATAAATGAAGAAATTTCTCGTCTGGCAGAAGAAATCAAACTGGCTTTTTATGGAAATCGTATTGTTATGTTTGCACCATTATATCTGTCAAACTATTGTATAAATGGCTGCGTATACTGTCCATATCACAGAAAAAATAAACACATTGCCAGAAAGAAACTGACACAGGATGAAATTCGTCAGGAAGTTATCGCGCTTCAGGATATGGGACATAAACGTCTCGCGATTGAGGCCGGTGAAGATCCAAAGAATAATCCGATCGAATATATTTTGGAAAGTATCAAAACGATCTACAGCATCAAACATAAAAACGGTGCGATTCGTCGAGTAAATGTAAACATTGCCGCAACGACAGTTGAAGAATATCGTATGCTCAAAGAAGCCGGAATCGGAACTTATATTCTTTTCCAGGAAACTTATAACAAAGAAAGCTACGAGCAGCTTCATCCGACAGGACCAAAACATGACTATGCATACCACACAGAAGCTATGGACCGTGCAATGGAAGGTGGTATTGACGATGTAGGACTTGGCGTATTGTTTGGACTTGAAATGTACAAATATGAATTTGCCGGAATTCTGATGCACGCAGAACATCTTGAAGCAGTTCACGGTGTTGGACCGCATACCATCAGTGTACCTCGTGTAAAACGAGCAGACGATATTGATCCGGATGTATTTGACAACGGTATTCCGGATGAAATGTTTGAAAAAATTATTGCCTGCATCCGAATTGCAGTTCCGTATACCGGTATGATTATCTCAACAAGAGAAAGCGAAGAGGTTCGAAAAAATGCACTCAAAAAAGGAATCTCTCAGATCAGTGGTGCGTCCCGTACTTCCGTTGGTGGATATACAGAAGAAGAACGCCCGCATGATTCAGAACAGTTTGATGTTTCCGATCAGAGAACTCTGGATGAAGTTGTAAAATGGCTGATGGATATGGGCTACATCCCTTCCTTCTGTACCGCATGCTACCGTGAAGGCAGAACCGGCGACCGCTTCATGTCACTTTGCAAAACAGGACAGATCCAGAACTGCTGTCATCCAAATGCATTGATGACACTTTGTGAATATCTTCAGGATTATGCTTCCGACGAGACCAAAAAAGTTGGATATGATCTGATCGAACGCGAATTGGAAAAAATTCCGAGAGAGAGAACAAAAGAAATTGCCAAAGAACGAATCGAGCTGATCAAAACATCCGACAGCCGAGATTTTAGATTCTAGATCAAAGGAGATCGCACAGGTAAAACTGTGCGATCTGTTTGTAGAAGGACATGAGGTGAAAATATGAGTATGCAGGACAAAACAGCATCGGAACGCGTTCATATTGGATTTTTTGGATGTCGAAATGCCGGAAAATCAAGTCTGGTAAATGCTGTGACAGGACAAAAACTGGCATTAGTTTCCGATATCAAGGGGACGACAACAGATCCGGTGAAAAAAACAATGGAATTGCTGCCGCTGGGGCCTGTGGTAATTATCGATACGCCGGGATTTGACGACACAGGAACGCTCGGAGAGATGCGTGTCAAAGCAACCGTTCGCATCCTGAATGATGTGGATATTGCGATACTGTGTGTGGATGTGTTGGTGGGACTGACACCGACGGATCGGGAATTGATAGCATTGTTCAAAAAGAAAAAAATTGCTTATATCATTGCATATAATAAAGCAGACCTACTGAAGGAAACAAAAGACGAGTCGGTTCTGTCGGTAGACGAAAGCACAAGACAGAATGCCGATATATCTGTCGAAGAAGAATCAGCGGTTATCTATGTCAGCGCATCCGAAGGTACGAATATCTATGAATTAAAAGAAAAGATAGGACACCTTGTAAAAGAAACTGAGAATTCGAAACGTCTGGTAGGAGACCTGGTATCACCGGGCGATGTTGTCATATTGGTTACGCCGATTGATTCGGCAGCACCAAAAGGCCGTCTGATTTTGCCGCAGCAGTTAGTGATTCGAGACCTTTTGGAAAGTGCCGCATTGCCATTTGTCGTTCGTGAAACGGAACTCGCACAGGCATTAGATGCTTTGAAACAAAAACCGGCGATGGTAATCACAGATTCGCAGGCATTCAAAGTAGTTTCGCAGATTGTACCGAAAGATATCTATCTGACTTCATTTTCCATTCTTATGATGCGATACAAAAACGGATTGGAAATTCCGATACGAGGGGCCAGACATATTGAAAAGCTGAAAGACGGCGACATCGTCCTGATTTCGGAAGGATGTACCCATCATCGCCAGTGCGGTGACATTGGAACCGTTAAACTTCCAAACTGGATTCGCAGCTATACTCAAAAAGACCTGCAATTTGAATTCACTTCCGGAAACGAATTCCCGGAAGACTTAGATAAATATGCAATGGTGATACATTGCGGCGGATGCATGTTAAATGCGAGAGAAATGCAATATCGTTTCAAATGTGCAGAAGACCAGAATGTTGCGATTACAAATTACGGAATCTGCATCTCCTACATCAACGGAATCCTGGACAGAACGATTGAAATATTTAAAGGGATGAGTGACTGATATACAATAGGCGGCATTCTTTGTCGGTGTTGCAATATTTTTGACACTATAGTAAGATAACGAGTAACTGTGAATATGTGAACAGTTACGATAACGATATTATTAATGAAATGTAAATACAAAAGTGTCAAAGTTGTTCGCTGATAAAGGAGCCTTGAATGAACAAGATTGTTTTCGACCTTGAATGGAACCAGAGTCCAAAAGGGAAAGAATATTCGAATAAACACCTTCCTTTCGAAATAATTGAGATAGGTGCGGTAAAACTGAACAACGAAAATGAAATTGTTGATCGATTTCAGTGCCTGATTCGTCCAAAGGTGTATACATGGATACATTCCAATATTCACGAAGTGATTCACCTGAACTATCGTGAGCTGAAAAAAGGATTGCCGTTTGAACAGGCTGCGAACGAGTTTTTTGAATGGTGCGGGCCTGAGCATCAGTTTTATGTCTGGGGGGATCAGGATATCAAAGAGTTGCAGAGAAATCTGAAATTTTATGGTATGCTGGATTTGATGCCCGGACCGATTGTTTATTATGATGTGCAGAAATTATACACGATCCAATGTGAAGGGAAAAAAGCTATGCGCGCGTTGGAGAGTGCGGTCGAGACTTTTCGCATTCCTCATGAAATGGAATTTCATCGTGCGCTTGCGGATGCCTATTATACAGCTCTGGTGCTGCAGAAATTAAAACCTGAACTGGTGAGTACGATGACTTCTATCGATGTGTATCAGAATCCAAAGTCGAAACGGGAAGAAATCCATCTATCCTATCCGAAATACGATAAATATATTTCGAGAGAATTTCTGACAAAAGAGAAAGCACTGAGAGACAGGGAAGTTTGCAGTACGAAATGCCCGAAATGTAAAAAACCTGCAAAAAGAACTATTCGCTGGTTTATGAACAATGGAAAAACCGGTTATAGTGTTTCGGTTTGTACAGAACATGGTCTTGTGAAAGGAAAAAACAGAGTTCGAAAAACAGAAGAAGGAAAGTATTATATTGTGAAAACTCTGAAACTGATCAATGAAACTGAGGCAGGCGAAATTCGCGAAAAGCGAGAACATGTTCGTATGAAAAGAAAACAAAACAGACAGAAAATAAATAAGGATAAATAGTAAATAAATATTGCGAAAAGCATAAAAAGAGTGGAAGACCTATATCATCATACGATGATTATCGGTCTTCCACTTTTATTTAAGAATTCAATGTAGCACTGCCTACGAGCTGGTCATTGAAATAATACTCGTCGATCTGAGCTTTTTTTCCATCGGTAAGTGTTTCAACATGAGATCGCTTTTCTAATTCTTTGATCGGTGCATTGATAGGAAGTGTTGCGTAGTATTGTCTGTCTGCATGAAATTCCTCGGATGCGTTCGCGTCTAAATCATAGTTCAGACTGACGCGCTGGAAATTGCCAAATACATAATCCAGGAGTGAGGCAGTGTCGGTATAGGCACCGTCAATGGAATTTAAAACAACAACGACTACACCAATCTTTCCGTTATATGCATAGGTTACCAGGGTATTTCCTGACATTGTCGTATAACCGGTTTTTCCTCCGAGAACACCGGCATATGCACGCTCTTTGCCTTCCATCATTTTGTGATGGTTTCCGAGATAACGGGTTTCGGTCTGTACATTTGTCGGAGGAATTTCATAATATCCGGTCGTTACAACTTTACGAAATGTTTTATTAGCCCAGGCGGCGCGAGCTATTTTGGCCATATCGCTTGCACACGTATAGTGGTTGTCTTCGTGAAGTCCATTCGGATTATTGAAATGTGTGTTGGTACATCCGAGTTCGCGGGCACGTTCATTCATCAATTCGACAAATTTTTTTACGGATCCGGAGGTTTCCTCGGCAAGTGCAAGTGCGAGCTCATTGGCGGATTCGAGCATAAGTCCCATCATTGCCTGTTCGTTGGTAAAGACCTCTCCGGTATCTGCGTAAATGCTGGAGCTTCCGGGCTCAATACCATAAGCGGCTGCCTGAGACATTGTCAGCGTATCAGACATATTCAGCTTTTCGGCTGCCAGATAAGCAGTCATTACTTTTGTGATACTGGCCGGATACATTGCAGTATCGGCATTTTTGCTGTACAAAACAGCCTGTGTATTGACATCAAGAACGATGGCCGCTGCCCCTTCAATTGCTGGTGCGGCAGGCCAGTCCTTGATATTATCGGACTGTGCTCCTTCATAATAAGAGGCCAGATGTGGATCCGGTGTTGGAGTTGGAGTAACAACACCTGCAGCAATGGCTGCATTTTTACTGTATTCATCATAGAAAATGAATTCTTTTTTGGAATCATCATAGTATCCATATTCATCGTAATACCCCGGATAATACTCGCGCTCGGCAAAAACACCTGTACCTGAAGTGAGGAACAGCGTGGCACCCAGTACGGAGCAGAACAAAGAACGAATAAATTTGTTTTTTATCATTATGTAAGTACTCCCTTAATAATCTTAATAATGTCATTTATAACAAGATTAAATTTTATTATAACGAATTTTTTATGTAAAGTAAACCGAACAATATGAAATAATGTGGACGATCATATTCATAAATCCCTTGAAAATCGGGCACATTCAGAAACGCGCCGGGAAAAAAGGCTTGACGGAACCCTTTCTTTTCTTTATAATGCCAAAGTGTGTAGAATATAATAAAACATTGATGGAGACAGTAATCTATGTGAAACGCCTCAGCGAATCGGGGAGGGTGTGAGCCCGATGCTAAGTATGCATAGCTGAAAATCACTCCGGAGTTTCAGTTCTGAACGTGTTTTGGGATGATCTGTGAGGAGAATAAATCTGACAGATAAAATCGTAAATCGTATTTGGTAGGAACTGACGGATTCCCCCGTTATCGGGAACGTGTATCGGCAATTTGCCCGTACAATGTAACAGGTGGTATAGCGAAAGTGTAGTCTTCGTCCTTTTACAGGATGAAGATTTTTTTGTATACCAGGAAAATTTATTTCCTAATATACAAAACGCTCCGCGAGGATGCGCACGAGGCTAGTGAACTTTGTTTTGTTAATACAAATGCAGAAATATACCTAAAACACCTAAATTTAAGGAGGAAATGAAGATGTACCAGAAAGTTGATACGAATTTGAACTTCGTTGAACGCGAGAAAAAAATTGAACAGTTCTGGAAAGAAAACCGCATTTTCGAAAAAAGTATGGAAAGCCGCAAAGAGGGTCCGACTTATACATTCTACGATGGACCGCCAACAGCAAACGGCAAACCACACATCGGCCATGTTTTGACCCGTGTTATCAAAGATATGATTCCGAGATACCGTACAATGAAGGGCTGCATGGTTCCACGTAAAGCCGGCTGGGATACACATGGTCTCCCGGTAGAGCTTGAAGTTGAGAAAAAACTTGGACTCGACGGCAAAGAACAGATTGAAGAGTATGGTATGGAACCATTCATTCAGCAGTGTAAAGAAAGTGTCTGGAAATACAAAGGTATGTGGGAAGATTTCTCATCTACCGTAGGTTTCTGGGCAGATATGGATAACCCATATGTAACATACGATGATAATTTCATCGAATCTGAATGGTGGGCACTCAAAACAATCTGGGACAAGAAACTTTTGTACAAAGGTTTCAAAATCGTTCCATATTGTCCACGATGCGGAACACCGCTTTCTTCACAGGAAGTTGCACAGGGATACAAAACTGTTAAGGAACGTTCCGCTGTTGTACGTTTCAAAGTTGTTGGTGAGGATGCTTATTTCCTTGCATGGACAACAACACCATGGACACTGCCTTCTAACGTTGCACTTTGTGTAAATCCGGAAGAAGTGTACTGCAAAGTAAAAGCTGCAGACGGATATGTATACTATATGGCAGAAGCGCTGCTTGACAAAGTACTTGGCCGTCTTGGATCCGAAGAAACTCCTGCATATGAAATTCTTGAAAAATATACAGGAAAAGAACTGGAATACAAAGAATACGAACCACTGTATGAAGCAGCGAAAGCAGAAGCTCAGAAACAGCACAAAAATTCGCACATCGTAGTATGTGATGACTATGTAACAATGTCCGATGGTACCGGTATCGTTCATATTGCACCTGCATTCGGTGAAGATGATGCCCGTGTCGGCCGTAAATACAATATCGCTCTTGTTAAATTCGTAGATGAAAAAGGATGCATGACAGCAGAAACACCATTTGCCGGAATGCGTGCAAAACCATCTGCAGCAGAATTAAACAGAGAAGAGCCTGCAATCAGTGCAGACCCTGAAGTACTCAAAGATCTCGATGCAAACGGATATCTGTTTGATGCACCAAAATTTGAACATGATTATCCACATTGCTGGAGATGTGACACACCACTTATTTATTATGCAAGAGAATCATGGTTCATCAAAATGACAGAAGTCAAAGATGACCTGATCCGCAATAACAACACAATCAACTGGATTCCGGAAAGTATCGGAAAAGGCCGTTTCGGAGATTGGCTGGAAAACGTTCAGGACTGGGGTATTTCCCGTAACCGTTATTGGGGAACACCACTGAACATCTGGGAATGTGAATGTGGATGTCAGCATTCAATCGGAAGCCGTCAGGAACTCTTTGAAATGAGCCAGAATGAAGCTGCCAAAACAGTAGAACTTCATCGCCCATATATCGATGCTATTACAATCAAGTGTCCGCAGTGTGGAAAGGATATGCACAGAGTACCGGAAGTAATCGACTGCTGGTTTGACTCAGGTGCAATGCCATTCGCACAGCATCACTACCCATTTGAAAATAAAGAACTTTTTGAACAGCAGTTCCCGGCTGACTTCATCTCTGAAGCAGTTGACCAGACAAGAGGATGGTTCTATTCATTACTTGCTGAATCTACATTGCTTTTCAATAAGGCTCCATACAAAAACGTAATCGTCCTTGGTCATGTACAGGATGAAAACGGACAGAAAATGTCAAAATCAAAAGGAAATGCAGTTGATCCGTTCGATGCTCTTGAAAAATACGGAGCAGATGCGATCCGCTGGTACTTCTATATTAATAGTGCACCATGGCTTCCAAACCGTTTCCATGGCAAAGCAGTAGTGGAAGGTCAGAGAAAATTCATGAGCACATTGTGGAATACCTATGCTTTCTTTGTGCTTTATGCCAATATTGACAACTTTGATGCCAGCAAATATACTATTGAGTACACGCAGCTTCCGGTAATGGACAAATGGCTTCTGTCAAAACTGAATTCACTGATTAAAACAGTGGATGAAGATCTGGCAAACTACAAAATTCCGGAAAGTGCAAGAGCACTGCAGGAATTTGTAGATGAAATGAGTAACTGGTATGTTAGAAGAAGCCGTGAACGTTTCTGGGCAAAAGGCATGGAACAGGATAAGATCAATGCCTATATGACACTTTACACAGCACTTGTTACTGTTGCTAAAGTAGCTGCTCCGTTAGTACCGTTTATGACTGAAGATATTTATCAGAATCTTGTCAGAAGCGTTGATTCGGATGCTCCGCAGAGTATTCACCTTTGTGATTATCCGGTTGCAGAGGAAGCATGGATCGATGCAGAACTGGAAGAAAATATGGAAGAACTCCTGAAAGTAGTTGTTCTTGGACGTGCATGCAGAAATACTGCTAACATCAAGAACCGTCAGCCTATCGGCACAATGTACGTGAAAGCTGAGAAGGCTATGGATTCTTTCTTTACCGATATCATCGCAGATGAGTTAAATGTAAAAGAAGTAAAATTCGCAGACAATGTAGAATCCTTTATTTCTTACAGCTTCAAACCACAGCTTCGTACAGTTGGACCGAAATACGGAAAACTGCTCGGAGGTATTCGTCAGGCGTTGACTGATATCAATGGAACGGAAGCAATGAATGAACTCAGACAAAACGGCGTTTTGAAATTGGATATCAATGGAAATACGGTTGAATTGGCAGAAGAAGATCTTCTGATCGAGACAGCTCAGACAGAAGGATTTGTATCTGAAGCAGACGGTAACGTATCTGTTGTACTCGACACGAACCTTACACCGGAACTTCTTGAAGAAGGTTTTGTACGTGAAATTATCAGTAAAGTACAGACTATGCGTAAAGAAGCCGGCTTTGAAATCCTTGACAGAATCTGTATCTATGCAAAAGACAATGAAAAAGTCGAAGAAATTATTCGCAAAAACCAGTCTGCAATTACATCCGAAGTACTTGCAGAAAACGTTGTCTATGGCGAGGCAGAAGGTTATGTGAAGGAATGGAACATCAACAAAGAAAAGGTGACGTTGGGAGTTACCAAATTATAGGAGGAATAAATGATTAACAAACAGTTTAAAAAAGAGGCTTTCAAGAAAAGCGTTAAAGAGAATGTAAAATTCCTTTATCGTAAAAAACTGGAAGAAGCTACACAGGAACAGATTTTTCAGGCGGTTTCTTACACAGTAAAAGATGTCATCATTGACAACTGGATGGAAGCTCAGAATGCTTATGACAAACAGGATCCAAAGATCGTTTACTACATGTCAATGGAATTCCTTATGGGTCGTGCACTGGGTAACAACCTTATCAACCTGACAGCTTACAAAGAAGTAAAAGAAGCACTTGAAGAACTTGGTCTTGACCTTAACGTAATTGAAGATCAGGAACCGGACCCGGCTCTTGGTAACGGTGGTCTTGGACGACTTGCAGCTTGCTTTATTGATTCTCTTGCAACATTGAATTACGCAGCATATGGTTGTGGAATTCGTTACCGTTACGGTATGTTCAAACAGGAAATCAAAGATGGATTCCAGCTTGAAGTGCCGGATAACTGGCTGAAAAACGGATACCCATTTGAACTTCGTCGTCCTGAATATGCAAAAGAAGTAAAATTCGGCGGATATGTTCGCGTTGAATATGATCAGGCAAAAGGCGTAAATAAATTCATCCACGAAGGATATCAGTCAGTACGTGCCGTACCATTTGATATGCCAATCGTAGGTTATGATAATAATGTTGTAAATGCACTCCGTATCTGGGACGCAGAACCAATCATTGACTTTGGTCTTGATTCCTTTGACAAAGGTGATTACAAAAAAGCAGTTGAGCAGGAAAACCTTGCAAGAAACCTTGTTGAAGTACTTTATCCAAATGACAACCACATGGCAGGTAAAGAACTTCGTCTGAAACAGCAGTACTTCTTTGTATCTGCAAGTATTCAGGAAGCAATTGCAAAATTCAAAAAGAAACACAGCAATCTTGCTGACCTTCCGAAAAAAGTTGTATTCCAGATGAACGATACACATCCAACAGTTGCAGTTGCAGAGCTGATGCGTATCCTCATGGACGAAGAAGGACTTGGATGGGACGAAGCATGGGATATCACAACACACTGTGTTGCATATACAAACCACACAATCATGGCAGAAGCACTTGAAAAATGGCCAATCGAGCTGTTCTCAAGACTCCTTCCACGTGTATATCAGATCATCGAAGAAATTAACCGTCGTTTCATCGAAGAAATCATGGCTAAATATCCTGGAGATTACAGCAAAATCCAGAAAATGGCTATCATTTATGATGGACAGGTTAAAATGGCACACCTTGCAATCGTTGCAGGTTACTCTGTAAACGGTGTTGCACGCCTTCATACAGAAATTCTGAAAAATCAGGAACTTCGTGATTTCTACGAAATGATGCCTGAAAAATTCAACAATAAAACAAACGGTATTACACAGAGACGTTTCCTTCTTCACGGAAACCAGCTGCTTGCTGACTGGGTAACAGATCATATCGGACCGGAATGGATCACAGATCTTTCTCAGATGAGCAAACTCAAAGTGTATGCAGATGATGAAAAAGCACAGCAGGAATTCATGAACATCAAATACCAGAACAAA
>JAUNCI010000039.1 GCA_030526665.1 Eubacteriales bacterium | reverse complement strand
TTATAAAGTATTAAAGTATAAAACATTAAATTATAAAAATAATGATTTATTCATAAACCAAATAATATAGAGAACGAAAAGGAAAATAATACATGGCTAAAGAAGAAAAAATAGTTGTTATAGGACATAAACATCCTGATACGGATTCTATTTGTTCGGCAATTGCCTATGCTGATATTAAAAATAGAACAAGTCAGCAAAAAAAATATATTCCTATGCGTGCCGGACAGATCAATGACGAAACAAAGTATGTTTTAAATCGTTTTGAGGTAGAAGTGCCGAAATACATCAGTAATATCGGAACACAGGTAAAAGATATGGATATCCGTATCAGTCCGACGGTTGGTGGAGAAACTACAGTAAAAAAAGCATGGGAGTTAATGAAAGAAAATGGTCTGGTTACACTTCCGGTTCGTAACAAGCAGGATGAACTGGAAGGATTGATTACCATTAGTGATATCGCCTATACGAATATGGAGTATACAGATAACTGCCTTCTTTCCAATGCAAAAACATCTTACGAAAAAATAGCAGAAACCATAGATGCAGAAATTTTGACAGATGATAAATTGGGTTCATTTACAAATGGAAAAGTTGTCATTGGAGCAATGAATCCTGATCGAATGAAGGAAGTGGTAAAGGCCGGTGATCTGGTTATCATAGGAGACCGTATTGAAGATCAAAAAGAAGCACTTCATATAGGTGTCAGTTGTATCGTAGTTGGGATGGATACAAAAATAAATGATGAAATTCTGGAAAAAGCAAACAAAGAAAATATTGTGGTAATGGTATCAAAACATGATACATTCACAATTGCCAGAAGAATCAATCAGAGTATTCCAATTGGCCATATTATGAAAAAAGAAAATCTGGTAACTTTCAGTACAGAAGATTTTACAGATGACATTCAGGAAATTATGATCAAAAATAAACATAGATCATTCCCTGTTATCAATAAAAAAGGAAAATGTATCGGTACAATTTCCAGACGTAATTTTCTGGATATGCACAAGAAAAAAGTAATTCTTGTGGATCATAATGAAAGAAGCCAGGCAGTCGATAATATCGAAAAAGCAGAAATTATGGAAATTATTGACCATCATAAATTAGGTTCACTGGAAACAATGAAGCCGGTTAATTTCAGAAATCAGCCGGTAGGATGTACAGGAACAATTCTTTATCAGATTTATGATGAGCAAAAATTAGAAATTTCTCCTCAGATTGCAGGACTTTTGTGTGCAGCTATTATTTCGGATACATTATTATTCCGTTCACCAACCTGTACACTTCAGGACAAGATGGCTGCAGGGGCTCTTGCTTTAATAGCGGATATCGACATTTACAAATTTGCAAAAGAAATGTTCCGTGCAGGAAGTGATCTGAAAAATAAATCCATCGAGGAAATTTTCTATCAGGATTACAAAAAATTCATTGTGGAGAATATCACATTTGGTGTTGGACAGATTACATCCATGGATATTGAGGAACTTCATGAAGTCAATGAACGTTTACTGCCGTGTATGATCAGTGAATGTGAGAGAAAAGAAGTTACAAAAGTATTCTTTATGCTTACAGATATCATGAAACAGTCTTCAGAAATTATTTATTACGGCAAAGACAGTGGAGAAATGTTGAAAATGGCATTTAAAGGCAGCGATATCAAAGAGGATGGACATAGCTGTTATCTGGAGGGTGTTGTTTCGAGAAAGAAACAGTTGATTCCTCCGCTTATGGAAGCTGCACTTGCAATGCAGAATGCTTTTTAAATCAAAATCAAATTATCCGGTACTCGTAATGAGTAAAAAGACAAGAAAAATATTTAAATTATAACGAAGGAACGAAGCGTTATGGCAAAACAATCATGGAAAGCAGGAAATATGCTTTATCCTTTGCCGGCGGTAATGGTAAGTGCAGCAGATGGAGAAGGGCACGATAACATTATCACTGTTGCCTGGGCCGGTACCGTTTGTACGAATCCGCCAATGCTTTCTATTTCCGTCAGACCATCCAGATATTCTTATGATATGATTCGCAGCACGGGAGAATTTGTTGTGAATCTGACTACAGAAGATCTGGTGTATGCCACGGATTATTGTGGAGTACGTTCTGGAAGGGACGTAGATAAGTTTGAAAAACTTCATTTGACCAGGGAAAAAGGTGATTTTGTTCAGGCACCGATGATAGGAGAATCTCCGGTAAATATTGAATGTAAAGTCAGAGAAGTGTATGAACTGGGATCGCATCATATGTTTCTTGCCGATGTTCTGGCAGTACATGCCGATGAAAAGTATATGAATGAAAATAATCGTTTTGATTTGAATCAGGCAAAAATGCTGGTTTATTCTCATGGAGAATACCTGGGAACAGGCAAAAAACTGGGAACTTTTGGCTATAGTGTCAAAAAAAAGAAGAAAAAACGTTAATATTAGGATTGAAGTACAAAAAGAATTATGTTAACATAAAAGGACGCAAATATTTATTTTTTGAATTTTTGAGGGGAAATTCATAAATATTTGTTTACAAAAGAAGTAATTATGTTATAATACGGAATTAGCTATTTTATAAAAGCTTTTTCTGCTCGAGGAGTAAGAATAATTTAGAGGTGTATTATGGAACAATATGTGATAAAAGGTGGAACTCCTCTTGTCGGTGAAGTTGAAATTGCAGGTGCAAAAAATGCAGCCCTTGCTATTTTGGCAGCAGCGATAATGACGGACGATACCGTTTTGATTGAGAATCTTCCGGACGTACGAGATATTAATGTATTACTCGAAGCAATTTCTGAAATTGGAGCTAAGGTAGATAGAATCAATAAATCTACAGTAAAGATCAATGGTTCTACAATCACTGATATTAGTGTAGATTACGAATATATCAAAAAGATTCGTGCATCCTATTATTTGTTAGGAGCACTTCTTGGTAAATATAAACATGCTGAGGTACCGCTTCCGGGTGGATGTGATATCGGAAGTCGTCCGATCGATCAGCATTTAAAAGGATTCCGTGCACTTGGTGCAGAAGTCGATATTGATCATGGCGCAATCATTGCAAAAGCAGATGAACTCAGAGGAAATCATATTTTCATGGATGTAGTATCTGTTGGCGCAACAATCAATGTTATGATGGCTGCTTCCATGGCTCCAGGTCGTACAATTATTGAAAATGCAGCGAAAGAACCACACGTTGTTGACGTTGCAAACTTTTTGAACTGTATGGGTGCCAATATTAAAGGTGCCGGTACGGACGTAATTCGTATTCGTGGTGTAGAAAAACTTCACCGTGCAGAATATTCTATCATTCCGGATCAGATTGAAGCCGGCACATTTATGTTTGCGGCAGCAGCGACCGGCGGTGATATTACGGTAAAAAATGTTATTCCGAAACATTTGGAAGCAACAACAGCAAAACTTCTGGAAATCGGATGTATTATTGATGAGTATGATGATGCTGTTCGTGTAAGAGCAGGTAAAAAACTTCATCGTACACATGTAAAGACACTTCCATATCCGGGATATCCTACTGATATGCAGCCACAGATTGCAATTACACTTACTATGGCTGAAGGAACCAGTATTGTTACGGAAAGTATTTTTGAAAATCGTTTCAAATACGTTGATGAGATCAACCGTATGGGAGCATCTATCCGCGTAGAAGGAAACACAGCCTTTATTGAAGGAGGCAAAAAACTCAAAGGTGCCAGAGTCAGTGCTCCTGACCTTCGTGCCGGTGCAGCGCTTGTTATTGCAGGTCTTGCTGCAGAGGGAATTACAGTCGTTGATGATATTGTGTATATTCAGAGAGGTTATGAATGCTTTGAACAGAAGCTTCGCAGCCTTGGTGCAACGATTGAGAGAGTATCTACAGAAAAAGAGATTCAGAAATTTAAACTTAGCGTTGGTTAATGAATCTTTTTTATAAAATAAAAAATGGCCTTTTATTCAGAGTGGTGGAGATACAAAGGATCTATGAAGCCACGGCAACCCCTTTTGATAAAGGAAGGTGCCAACCTGAGCGAGTATCAATCGAACAATAAGAGGATTGTAAAGATAACATCAAAAACAGTCCGTTTATTGCGGGCTGTTTTTTTCATACAATAGAAAAAAAATTTTTTCTATTAGGTAAATGTTTATAAAAAATAGAAAGAAGGAGAAAAAATGGAGAAATTATTATTTACTTCAGAATCTGTTACAGAAGGTCATCCGGATAAAATGTGCGATGCCATCTCTGATGCGATTCTTGATGCTTTAATGGAACAGGATCCAATGAGCCGTGTTGCCTGCGAAACAGCAGTTACAACAGGTATGGTTTTAGTAATGGGTGAAATTACTACAAATGCTTACGTAGATATTCAGAAAATCGTTCGTGAAACGGTTAGAGAAATTGGATATAATCGTGGAAAATTCGGTTTTGACAGTGAAACATGTGCAGTTCTTACAGCAATTGATGAACAGTCACAGGATATTGCTATGGGTGTTAACAAAGCACTTGAAGCAAAAGAAAACAAAATGGATGATAGTGAAATCGAAGCAATCGGTGCCGGTGACCAGGGTATGATGTTTGGTTATGCAACAAACGAAACAGAAGAATATATGCCTTACGCAATCAACATGGCACATAAGCTTGCTCGTCAGCTTACAAAAGTTCGTAAAGACGGAACATTGACATATTTAAGACCGGATGGAAAAACACAGGTTACTGTAGAATACGATGAAAGTGGAAAACCGGTACGTCTTGATGCAGTTGTTTGCTCTACACAGCATGATCCTGAAGTAACACAGGAACAGATTCATGCAGATATCAAAAAATATGTATTTGATGAAATCATCCCTGCAGATATGGTAGATGAAAATACAAAATATTTCATCAATCCTACAGGACGTTTTGTAATCGGCGGACCTCACGGTGACAGCGGTTTGACAGGACGTAAAATTATTGTTGATACTTACGGCGGAACAGGACGTCATGGCGGTGGTGCTTTCTCCGGAAAAGACTGTACAAAGGTTGACCGTTCTGCTGCATATGCAGCACGTTATGTTGCAAAAAATATTGTTGCTGCAGGACTTGCTGACAAATGTGAAATCCAGCTGTCTTATGCAATCGGTGTTGCACAGCCAACTTCTATCAATGTAAATACATTTGGAACAGGAAAACTTTCTGAGACAAAACTTGTAGAAATCATTCGTGAAAACTTTGATCTTCGTCCGGCAGGAATTATCAAAATGCTTGACCTTCGTCGTCCGATTTACAAACAGACTGCAGCATATGGTCACTTTGGACGTACAGATGTATCTCTTCCATGGGAACAGCTTGACAAAGTTGAAGATTTGAAAAAATACAATGCATAATATCTTATAAAAAAGTTATAATCATCTGGTATTAAAATATTAAATTAAAAGCTGACACACAGAGAAACAATGAAATGCATAACCGAAAATAAGGGTGCGGATCATGGTAAATTCTCTGTGTGTTTTTTTTATATAAAATTTATAAATGGTTCATTCACAATATGATATAATTCTTTTATATCTAAAAAAGATAACTAAAAAAGTTATAAAAACCTTTGTACTGAAAGGATATAGGAATGAAATTTAGAACTAGAATTATCATCGGATTTTTAATGGTTATTATCATGCCGATGATTTTATTTTCTGCATCATTGTATGGAATTCGTTATTCACAAAACAGTAGGGCAAATAAAGAATCTATGATGGTTGAAGTTCAAAATGAATCTTCAAATGATCAAACACAAGGTTCCGTGTCTGATGATGAGCAATCTGAGCAATTGCAAAAAGAAACAAATACAGAAAATAAAAACAATTTGGATAATGACGGAATTTCAGAAAATACGGAAGAAGATGATTCCACCGTATATGATATTATGATTTCGGATAAGGAAAAATTCGAGAACAAAAAAAATCATGTTTTAATCATGATGAAAGATCTTTTTTTCTCAGTAATTGTTATTTTGCTGTTTACGGCAATTTCCGTTGGTCTTTGGATCTACCGAAGTGTGGCAGCACCTTTGGTACAGCTGAAAAAAGCAACACAGAATATCAAAGAAGGTAATCTGGATTTTGAAATGAAGATTGAAGGAAATGATGAGTTTTCTGAACTTTTCCGTGATTTCGAAGATATGAGAATAAGGCTGAAGGAATCGGCAGAAGAAAAAATAATGCTTGATAAAGAGTACAAAGAGCTGATCAGTAATATTTCTCATGATTTAAAAACTCCGATTACTGCAGTAAAAGGATATATTGAGGGTATCATGGATGGTGTAGCCGATACGCCGGAGAAAATGGATCGTTATGTTCGAACAATTTATAATAAAACAAATGAAATGGATCATTTGATCAATGAACTTACGATTTATTCCAAAATTGATACGAACCGTATTCCATATTCTTTCAGTAAAATTGATGTAAATGATTATTTTTCTGACTGTGCGGAAGAAATGGGAATTGAACTGGAAACAAAAGGAATCGAATTAAGTTATATAAATGAAGATGTCAAAGATGATGTTCAGATGATTGCAGACGGAGAACAGATTCGTCGTGTCATCAACAATGTCATCAGCAATTCCGTGAAATATATGGAACGGGAAAATGGAAAAATTATCCTGCGTCTGAAGGACGTTGGCGATTTTGTTCAAATTGAAATTGAAGATAATGGAAAAGGAATTAAATCAAAAGATATTCCATATATTTTTGATCGATTTTATCGCACGGATGTTTCCAGAAATTCGTCAAAAGGCGGAAGCGGAATCGGTTTGTCTGTAGTTCGAAAAATATTGGAAGATCATGGCGGAAAAGCCTGGGCAACCAGTCGGGAAGGGGAAGGAACCACAATTTATTTCGTCATTAGAAAATATCAGGAGGTGCCAATTCATGAGTAAAATATTGATAATAGAAGATGAAGTTGCAATTGCGGATCTGGAGAAGGATTATTTAGAATTGTCCGGCTTTGAGGTTGAGATTTCGACTCGTGGAGACGAAGGTCTCGTACGCGCATTGGGAGAAGATTTCAATCTGGTGATTTTGGATCTAATGCTTCCGGGCATAGATGGATTTGATATCTGCAGAGAAATCAGACAGGAAAAAAATATACCGGTCATCATGGTATCCGCAAAAAAAGACGATATCGACAAAATCAGAGGTTTAGGTCTGGGAGCCGATGATTATATGACAAAACCATTTAGTCCAAGTGAACTGGTAGCACGCGTAAAAGCACATTTAGAAAGATACAATCGTTTGGTTGGATCCGGACTTCCGAAAAATGATGTCATAGAGATTCGAGGAATCAAAATTGATAAAACAGCCAGAAGGGTTTGGGTAAACGGAGAAGAAAAAACTTTTACCACAAAAGAGTACGATTTACTTCTGTTCCTTGCAGAAAATCCAAATCGTGTATTCAAAAAAGCAGAACTCTTCCGTGAAATCTGGGATATGGAATCAGTCGGTGATATTGCAACCGTTACGGTACATATCAAAAAAATCAGAGAAAAAATAGAATTTGATTCTGCAAAACCTCAGTACATAGAGACAATCTGGGGCGTGGGATACAGATTTAAAGTATAATTCGAACAGTTATATCAGATGCGAGATGATTCCCATCCCTAAATGTAGTGTAGGTGGTGAGTAACAATTTTATGTGAGCATGGATTATGCCGCTGTATGTGCGGTAAAGTCCATGCTCATTTTTTGAATTATTCTAAATGAAATACCCTTTCTCTTTATAATACCTATTGACATAGTAGGTTAATAGTAATAAAATAGCGATAATAAGATTGAAGAAAGGGGAGGCCTTTAATTATGAAAACAGTATTGTGCTTTGGAGATTCAAATACATATGGTTACAGACCGGATAATGGAGAACGATATCCTTCAGATATTCGTTGGACAGGTATTTTGAAAAATGAATTAAGAGAAAAAAATATTGATGTAATAGAGGAAGGACTTGTAGGGCGAACGACTGTTTTCGAAGATAATATAAGGGTCGGAAGAAAAGGAAGTGATTTTCTGATTCCGATTATCGAATCACATGCACCGGTAGATACACTTGTTTTAATGCTTGGAACAAATGATTGCAAGGTGCGTTATAAGGCATCTGCACAGGTGATTGGTCTTGGAATAGAAAATTTACTTAGCCAGGTTAAAAATTATGATAAGCGTATAGAAATTCTGTTAATGTCTCCGATTTATTTGGGAGAGCATGTATGGGAAGAAAAATTTGATCCGGAATTTGATGAGGAATCTATACAGACTTCAAAAAAACTGGCTGATGTTTACAAAAAAATTGCAGATAAGTATGGATGCAGATTTTTGGCAGCATCAGAAGTTGCTGCACCATCCGAGGCGGATCAGGAACATATGGATTCCTTTGGACATAGAGCATTGGCAGATGCTGTAAGAAAACAGATTGCATAGAAAATAAATAATATATAAAAAGGATTATATAGAAAACTGAGGTAAAGAAATATGGGAAATATATCCAGAGAAGAAGCATTGGAATTGTTGAAAAAATATAATAAAGATCCATTTCATATTCAGCATGCCTTTACGGTAGAAGCGGTTATGAAATGGTATGCAAAAGAATTAGGTTATGAAAATGAGGCAGAATATTGGGGAATTATAGGACTTCTCCATGATATAGACTTTGAATTATATCCGGAAGAACACTGTCTCAGAGCACCGGAACTGCTCCGGGAAGCAGGCGTTTCAGAAGATATTATTCATGGTGTTGTTTCTCATGGATATGGAATTACGGTAGGATGTGGTGCAACTATCGATGTAGAGCCAACCCACGAAATGGAGAAAGTTCTTTTTGCGGCAGATGAACTTACCGGCCTGATCTGGGCAGCGGCACTTATGCGTCCATCTAAAAGTACAAAAGATATGGAGTTAAAATCTTTGAAGAAAAAATATAAGAGCAAAGGTTTTGCAGCCGGCTGTTCCAGAGAGGTTATTGAAAGAGGTGCAGCTCAGCTGGGATGGGAATTGGAAAAATTACTTTCATCCACATTAAAAGCAATGGCTGAAAGTGAAGATTTGATCAATGAAGAAATGAGTGCACAGTAATAAAGAGGATCAAAGCTAAAAAATGAATATTAATCAAATCAAATATGTGCTGGAAATATATAGAACATCTTCCATGCGGGCAGCGGCTGAAAAACTTTTTGTTACACAACCTGCCTTATCTGCAAGTATTCGAGAATTGGAACAGGAATTGGGAATCACAATTTTTGAAAGAAGTAATAGAGGTGTTTCGATTACTACGGAGGGAAGAGAATTTCTGACGTATGCAAAAAAGGCAGCAGCGCAATATGAGATTATTGAAGAACGATATTTGTCGAAAGACCGAAATAAAGAAAAGTTTTCTGTTTCGACACAGCACTTTTCATTTTCAATCAAAGCATTTGCAAATGTTCTCAGGCAGTTTTCTCCGGAAAAATATATTTTTTCTATTTATGAGACAAAAACAAATAAAGTTTTAAAACATGTCAGAGATTTAAAAAGTGAAGTGGGAATTGTTTCTTATACGGAAGATAATGAGAAGATTATCAAAAAGCTGATAAAGGAGTACGGACTGAGCTTTTTTCCTTTGATGAAAAAAGATACTTATGTGTATTTGTGGGAAAATCATGAACTTGCCGGCAGAAAAAGTATTTCTTTGCGGGAATTGGAGGCATATCCTTATATTTCCTTTGATCAGGAAAGTGAAGGCGAATATTATCTGCATGAAGAAGCAATGCAGAATAATGAATTTGAAAAAGAAATAAAATCTACAGATAGAGCCGTATCCATGGAATTGATTGCATCGCTTCAGGGATATTCAATTGGAACCGGAATATTGGGTGAAAATGATGCCATATTAAAAGGTCTGATTTCGGTAAAACTTAAGGAAGATGATCCATTGATGATCGGGTATATAATTCGGCGTCATGATAAATTGTCAAAATTTGGAAAAGCTTATGTAGAAGAATTATTAAAGTACAAAGAATTATGAAAATTAGATATTACAATAAATAATATTATATAAACATGATAAAAAAATATTGAACGGATATAGACTAAAACTATAACTGATTATAAAAACTTTTTATTTTCCAAAATGAGTTTTATATTATATAATACGCCTATCAAACAAGTAGGTGTATAGGTAGTAAATGAGAGGAGAAAGATATGAAGAAATTATCAGTACTTATGACAGCAACTTTAATAACAGGACTTTTTGCAGCGGTAGAAGTAAATGCTTCTGATGCAGCGATTCGAGTTGGATCCAAAGATTTTACAGAAAATGAGATTGTAGCAGAATTATATGCACTTGCATTGGAAGATGCAGGATATGAAGTTGAGAGAGTATTTGATATTTCATCTTCTGTTATCCATACAAGTATCGTCAATGATGAAATTGATGTTTATCCGGAATACACAGGAACAGGACTTTTGTCTATCCTTCAGGAAGATCTTCTCACAGATCCGGAAGAAGTGTACAGCAAGGTAAAAGAAGAGTATGAAAAACAGTTTTCTCTGACATGGCTTGATTATGCACAGGCAAATGACGGACAGGGAATTTTCGTAAGCAAAGCAGTCGCTGATGAATATGGAATTAAAACAATTTCAGATCTTCAGGCAAATGCAGAAAATATCAATTTCGCTTCACAGGGTGAGTTTGATGAACGTGAAGATGGAATTCCTGGTCTGGAAGCAGTTTACGGTCCTCTTAACTGGAAATCCTCCAAAGTATATGACAATGGTTTAAAATACCAGGTAGTTGAAAGCGGCGAAGCAGATGCAGCACCGGCTTATACAACAGAAGGAAATCTGGCACAGACAGATAAATTTGTACTTTTGGAAGATGACAAACAGGTATGGCCTCCATACAATCTGGCACCGGTCGTTCGTGACAATGTTCTGGCAGACAATGCAGAAATCGCAGATGTTTTAAATAACATCAGTTCTGCACTGGATACTGCAACAATTACTGCATTAAATGCAAAAGTTGATGTTGATCATGAAGAATACGAAGATGTTGCAGAAGAATTTTTTGAAAGCA
>JAUNCI010000009.1 GCA_030526665.1 Eubacteriales bacterium | reverse complement strand
GATTTTATATAGTGTTTCTTAAACTTAGTTTGCAAGCGCGTTGCAAAGGTTTGCGAGCAAATTTCATGCTGCTATTCAAAAAATATTCCAATAAAGATTTTGACTCTTGAATTTCAAAATCACTTAGGCAACGAAATAACCTTCTCCAAATCCGTATTATTTCCAACCAAAATCAACTTGCATTTTTCCGGAAGCCCCTGCATTGGATTATATCCAACATCAACCTTATCAGTTTCACATACCGCTACCACATTTACATGGTATTTGTCACGGATCTTTAATTCCTGAAGTGTTTTTCCTCCCCAGGCTTTCGGAATCTCTACATCGATCATGCTGAAGGTATCTGATATTTCAAACACTTCTGCAACACCTGTATTGGTGAGATTTCTGGCAACTCGTTTTCCCATCTCCATTTCCGGATAGATAACTTCGTTAACACCTAATTTTTCCAAAACTCTTCCGTGAATTTTGCTGATTGCTTTTGCAATTACATATGGAACATTCTGTTCCAAAACATTCATGGCAGCGATAATACTTGCTTCCATATTTTCTGAAATAGCAATGATAACCACATCAATATTTTCAAGATCGATTGCTTTCCATGCCTTTGGTTCTGTTACATCTGCGCAAATTGCATATGTCGCAAAGTCAACGACTTCCTGCAATTTTTCCTCTTCATTATCAACAACCAGCACTTCACAGTTTGCTTCAGCAAGTGTTTGAGCTACAGCCATGCCAAACAAGCCCAGCCCGATGACTGCACATTTTTTCTCTACCATAGTTAGTTACTCCTATTATCTCAAATTCATCAGCGATATTTATCATCCAATCATCATATCTTCTGCCACCAAACTGGTTTTAGAGCCTGTTTTTGCAGCTGCGATCACGACTGCACTTCCCATTGTAATTGGACCGATTCGTCCTAAATACATGGTACTGATAACGATCCATTTCCCTGCCATGTTCAATGTTCCGGTAACTCCGCGTGACAGACCAACCGTTGCTGCAGCGGATGTAATTTCATAAAGCACATCTGCCAGAGATAAGTTCGGCATTGCCACTGCAAGTGCCATTGACATTATAAAGACCGTCAAAAATCCAATTACAGTTACAACCAGCGCTGACTGCACATATGTATTTCGAATTTTTCGATGATGTAATTCTACGTCTTTTTTCCCACGAATATTAGCGATCAGAGCAAGAACCAGCACGCCGATTGTTGTTGTTTTGACGCCGCCTGCGGTACCCATTGGAGATCCGCCAATAAACATCAGAAACAGACAAAGCACTACGGATGCCTGTGATAGTAATTCCTGCGGAACTGTCATAAATCCGGCCGTTCTTGTTGTTACGGATTGAAAAGCAGAAGCAAGCAATTTGTTGCCAAAAGGTAATGCTTTCAATGTATCCGCATTATTGAATTCGAAAATAAATACAAGAATCGTGCCTCCGACCACAAGGATCAGTGTCATATCCAGTACAAGCTTTGTATGGAAACGCAGACCGCGATGCGCCCGTTTCCATGTCATCTCTCGTCGCAATACTTTTTTGAACATGCCGCCGATGTCCCACCAGACAATGAACCCGAGACCGGATACGATAATCAGTCCAATTGTTATCAAATTCATCAGCACATCATCTCGATATGCGATTAAACTATCTGCCCCGAGCATATCAATACCCGCATTACAGAATGCAGAAATCGCCGTAAAGCATGCCTGACAAATTCCTTTCCCCACACCAAAACGAGGAATAAAACAAAACAGATACAAAACCGCTCCGATTCCTTCTGCCAGAAACACATCTTTTACGATTCGGACAACCAGTTTCGACATTCCGATCTGTCCATCCACATTATAAGATTCTCTGATCATTTTCAGATTTTTCATACTGAGTCTGCGGCGAAACGCGATGAATATCAATGTTCCGATTGCAATTACTCCAATACCGCCAATCTGAATCAATGCGAGAATGACTAATTTTCCAATCAATGTCCAATGCTCGGACATCGTTACCGTTGACAGGCCGGTTACACAGACACTGGTCGTAGCCGTGAACATTGCATCTGTAAACGAAGTCGTCTGTCCGGGGGCTGTACAAAACGGCAGCCACAAAATTATAGCTCCTACAAAAATCACCCCCGCAAAACCGAGGGCAATTATTTGTGCAGTATTTAATTTTTGAATTTTTCTTCTCATATTCTGCATATTACATTTATCAATTTCAGTATATATTAAACGGTATCATTCTTGCTGTAATTATGAGACAGTGAGTTGCAAACTTCCCACATATATGGATCTACATTCTTCTGCATTGCAAGTGCTTCATTGATATCATAGTCTACAAATTTTCCGTTCTGATATCCGACAACTCGACATGTTTTTCCTTCCAGCAGAAGGTCTACCGCCATGGCACCCATCATAGATGCAAACACACGGTCCCTGCATGTCGGACTTCCGCCTCGCTGCATGTGGCCCAAAATGGTTGCTCTTGTTTCGATACCGGTTGCGGCTTCAATACGTTTCGCCATTGCTTCAGAATGTCCGATACCTTCCGCATTAATGATAATGTGATGTTTTTTGCCTTTTTTACGGCTGTCGATAATATTACTGATCAGCTTTTCTTCATCATAGTTATATTTTTCCGGAATCAAAATATCTTCTGCTCCGTTTGCAATACCGCACCACATTGCCAGATATCCGGCGGCACGTCCCATAACTTCAATAATAGAGCATCTCTCATGAGAAGTAGATGTATCTCTGACTTTATCGATTGCTTCCATGGCTGTATTTACGGCTGTGTCAAAACCAATCGTATACTCTGTGCAGGCAATATCAAGGTCGATCGTTCCCGGAACACCGATTGTATTGATTCCCAGGTTTGCAAGTTTCTGCGCACCGGCAAAAGAACCATCTCCACCGATAACTACCAGTCCGTCAATACCATGTTTTCTGCAAACCTCAGCACCTCTTTGCTGTCCTTCTTCCGTACGGAATTCAGCGCAGCGTGCTGTATAGAGAAATGTTCCGCCTCGTTCAATTGTATCGGAAACATCCTTTGCCGTCATGTCTACGATTTCTTCATTTAAAAGTCCATTGTATCCTTTATAGATACCTTTTACATTCAAACCACTGCTAAGACCTCTTCTGACAACTGCTCGAATTGCAGCATTCATGCCCGGCGCATCTCCGCCGCTGGTCAGCACACCGATGGTTTTTATTTTTTTCTCAGCCATTTTTACACCTCCGTAAAATCGACGCTTTAAAGCAAATTATGCATATATGATAAAAATTATAAGTTATTTCTATAAGTTTTTCAATACTCTTTGGACAAGTTTGATGTTGCCCTCACCGTACTTCACACCTAATGCTTCCAGCGCTTCTGCGTCCGCACGAATCTGACAATTTGCCGGCAGGCGTTTCATCGCTTTTACGTCTTTCAGATAAATTACTACAGAATCATTCCCCGGATATTTTCCAAGTTCCCGGAGGAGTTCTGCTTCGTTATCCACAAATTCCTGTTTGTTTTCAAATTGTATCCACAATTCTCTTGGAAGAGATTCGAAACTCAATACTTTTTCAAAAAGTAATTTACTGCCTCGTTCATCATCTCCATCCACACGCCCCTGTATAAATACACGTGCGTCTTCCGTCAATATGCTCTGATATCGCTCATAATCTCTGGAGAATACAATAATTTCCATCGTGCCATACAAATCTTCCAATGTCAGATTTGCCATAATTTGATTCTTTTTGGTATAGCGAATCTGCTTTTCGGTAATCATTCCGCCAACAATTACTTTCTGTCCGTCTCTTAGACGTCCGGAATTCATCATCGCATCAGGATTTTGTCCTTCTTCCGCTTCTGCCGGCTGAAAATCCGTTGTTTTTGCAGTAATCATTTTTTCCATAATACTGCGATATTTTTCCAGTGGATGACCGCTCAGATAAATTCCAAGTACTTCTTTTTCATTGGCCAGAAGTGTATCTTTGTCATATTCTTCCACCTTAGGCATATGGATCTCGAAATCCTTTTTGAGATCCTCCTGCACGATATCAAACAGCGACATTTGTCCTGCCATTGACTGCTTTTTGTTCTTGTTGATATCGTCCATGACATTTCCATAGACGATCATTTTCTGACGGCGATTTCCCTCCAGACAATCCAGTGCTCCGGATTTAATAAAGTTTTCAATCGCACGCTTGTTGATCTGCGGATTTCTTTCAATAAAATCCTTGAGTGTAGTATATGGTCCTCTTTCTTTTCGCTCCGCTACCATGCTTTCAATAATCGGGCGTCCTACATTTTTGATAGCCGAAAGTCCATAGCGAATTTTTCCATCGAAAACAGAGAATCCATAATATCCCTGATTTACATCCGGCGGCAAAATCTGAATATTCATCTGACGGCATACCTGAATATATTCGGCAACTTTTGCCGGAGCATCAATTACAGATGTCATAAGCGCAGCCATATACTCAACCGGATAATAGTACTTCAGATATGCGGTCTGGTAGGAAACGACCGCATATGCCGCTGCATGTGATTTATTAAATGCGTATTTGGCAAAATCGGTCATATCATCATAAATCTTATTTGCGATTTCTTCTGAGATACCGTTTGCAATACAGCCTGCTACATTTTCTTCTTTGTTACCATAAACGAAATTCTGACGTTCCTTCGCCATTACGGACGCTTTCTTTTTGGACATCGCACGACGAACCAAATCACTTCGTCCAAGACTATATCCCGCCAGATTTCGAACGATCTGCATGACCTGTTCCTGATAAACAATACATCCGTGTGTTGCCTTCAAAATCGGTTCCATCTGCGGGCAATCGTACTTGATCGTTTCCGGATAGTTTTTGCCTTTAATATATTTCGGAATAAAGTCCATTGGTCCCGGTCTGTACAGTGAAATTCCCGCAATCAGATCCTCGAGACTATGCGGTTTCAGTTCTTTCATGAAGTTTTTCATTCCGCCGCTTTCAATCTGGAACACACCATCTGTTCTTCCTGTTCCCAGAGAATCCAGAACTTTTTTGTCATTATAATCAATCTGATCAATATCGATAATTTTTCCGGTTGTTTTTCGAACCAGATTTACCGCATTTTGAATAACCGTCAATGTTCGAAGGCCCAAAAAGTCCATTTTCAGAAGACCTAATTCCTCCAATACAGGTGCCGGAAATTGTGTCGTAATTGCGCCATCCGATGAGCTGGACAATGGTACATACTCATCGACATCTTTCTGGCAGATTACAACTCCAGCCGCATGCATGGATGTATGTCTCGGCAGTCCCTCCAGACGTTTTGCCATATCGATCAGGTAATGAACCTCCGCCTGCTCCTGATAAACTTTTTTTAATTCCGGATTCATCTGCAGTGCCAGATCAATTGTCATGTTTAATTCCTGCGGAATCATTTTTGCAATGGCATCGCATTGTGCATATGGCATATCCAGTACTCGTCCCACATCTCGAATAACACCTCGCGCTCCCATTGTTCCAAAGGTAATAATCTGTGTAACCCTGTCTTTTCCATATTTTCGCACAACATAATCAATTACTTCCTGACGTCGCTCAAAACAAAAGTCCACGTCAATATCAGGCATTGATACACGTTCCGGATTCAGGAATCGTTCGAAAAGCAAGTCGTAACGAATAGGGTCCAGCTTTGTGATTCCCAATGTGTAGGCAACCAGACTTCCTGCTGCCGATCCTCGTCCGGGGCCAACTATGATATCATGATCCCTTCCATACCGAATAAAATCCCATACAATCAGGAAATAATCTACATATCCCATATTTTGGATCGTATCCAGCTCATATCTCAGACGTTCCTTAAGTTCCGGTGTCACCGGATCGTATCGCTGCTCCAGCCCTTCAAAGCAAAGCTTGTTCAGGTATTCCCATGATGTCAGACCATCCGGCACATCAAATCTCGGAAGTTTTGTTACTCCAAATTCAATTTCTACATGGCAGCGATCTGCAATTTTCTGTGTGTTTTCCAGTGCTTCCAGTGCATACGGAAACAGCTGTGCCATTTCTTCGGGCGATTTCACATAGTACTGACCGCCTTCATAGCGCATACGATTTTCATCCGAAACTTTTTTTCCGGTCTGCAGACACAGCAAAATATCATGTGAATCCACATCGGAAGCGTTCGTATAATGAATATCGTTTGTAGCAACCAGCTCGATCCCCGTTTCCTGATGCATACGGAGCAGCTGCTGATTTACCATTTTCTGTTCTGAGATTCCATGATCCTGCAATTCCAGGAAAAAGTTTCCTTTTCCAAACACGCGCTCCAGGCGAAGTGCTGCATTTTTTGCATCCTCATACATTCCTCTGGTAAGATAACGGGCTACTTCTCCGGCCAGGCAGGCACTCAGGGCAATAATGCCCTCATGATAGGTTTCCAGCACTTCCATATCGATTCGTGGTTTATAATAAAAACCTTCCACAAACCCCTTCGATACAATTTTCATCAAATTGCTGTATCCCTGATCATTTTCTGCCAAAAGCACCAGATGATAATATCGATCCTCGCTGCTTCCAAGCTCTCGATCGAATCGAGATCCCGGCGCGACATAAACTTCGCATCCGAGAACCGGATTGATTCCATTTGCCTTTGCTTCACGATAGAACTCGATCACGCCATACATAACTCCATGGTCGGTAATGGCCGCACTATTCATTCCCAGTTCCTTGACTCTGGCAACATATTCTTTTATCTTGTTCGACCCATCCAGAAGACTATATTCTGTATGGGTATGAAGATGTGCAAAGTTCATATTTGCTCCTTAGATAAATTTATTTCTAATGTTTCATATAAATGCGGCGGTCTTTTATCTCAACCTTGCCTTCTTTGAGAAGGTGTCCGACTGCTCGTTTAAATGCACCTTTGCTCAATCCAAACTCACGGGCGATAACTTCCGGCGATGCTTTGTCATCAAATGGCAGCACTCCGGCAAATTCTTCAATTACACTCAGTACATTTTCTGCATCTTCTTCAATCTGTTTATATGCTTTCTGACGATCACTGACATTCAGTTTTCCATCTTCCTTAACTTCCGTAACACGAAGTGTCAAAACAGCACCCGGACGATATTTTCCCTGTGCTTCCTTCGCCGGAATCAATGCGCTGTACTTATCATCTACAGCCACAAATACGCCAAATCGTTCACTGATTTCATAAACACGTCCTGTAACCTGTTCTCCGATTACATAAGGTGAATGTGTTGACAGATAACGATATACTTTCATTGTTGCACAAAGTCTGTTGCTTTTATCTACATACAATGCAACCAGACATTCTTCTCCTTCACGTACACGCAATGTCTGCTCATGATACGGGAGAAGCAGATCCTTTTCCAATCCCCAATCAAGGAATGCTCCGATTTTTGTAACCTGCTTTACTTTCAGAAGCCCTGTCTGTCCAACGGTCAGATATGGTTCCTGTGTTGTTGCGATTAATCGGTCCTGTGAGTCCTTATAGATAAAAACCTCTATGCGCTCTCCTTCTTTTGCGCCTGCCGGAACCTGTTTTCCCGGAAGCAATACTCTATGCTGTGCATCTGCGCTTTTGTCTTCTGCAAGATACACTCCAAAATCAACAGTCTTCACAATCATCAAGGACTGTTTTTTTCCAAGTTCTATCATAAATTCTCCATTCTAATTTTGAATCATATATTTGTATAGTTTCTATAATTATATGTTTTTATATAGATGCTTTTAATAATTTCTTTTTTATAAATGTTTCAGCCATGTGCATGCCAGTTCAATCCAGCTCTGACATTCTTCCTGAATGCCTCTTCCCTGCCAGCCTTTTGTTTCCTCATTGGCCAATCCCAGACCATGGTCGCCATGAGGATAAATGTGAAGTTCTGACGGCACACCGGCTTTTAAAAGACCTTCGTAAAACAGCAGTGAGTTTTCCACCGGCACCGTATCATCTTCCATTGTATGCCACAAAAATGTCGGAGGTGTATCTATCGATACATAATTTTCCAGAGACATTGCCCGGCGATTTTGTTCCTGCTGATAGCCCTTGCCCAACAGATTTTGGAAAGATCCCTGATGCCTTTTTTCACCGGCGGTAATTACAGGATAACTCAGGATCAGTCCATTAGGACGGACCATCTCCACTTCCTCATCCAGTTTCTCTGCCAAAAACAATTTATTCCAGAACACACCCAGACTGGCTGCCAGATGTCCGCCTGCCGAAGATCCCTGTACAATAATTTTGTCAGGATCAATATTCCATTCTTCCGCACTTTCTCTGAGCATACCAACTGCTGCCCCCAGCTGAAGCAATGCAACCGGGAATCTCGCAGGTGCCACACTGTATCTCAAAACGGCCGCATGGAATCCATGTGCCAAAAATTGTATTGCAATTGCTTCTGCTTCTCGGTCCGATGTAAATTCAAATCCACCGCCCGGGCAGATCACAACGATCGGACGTTTTCTATTTGGATCCATTTCTTCTGAATTATCCAAAAAATAGGTAACCAGTTCCGCATCAAATTCCGATTCCGGAATCTGAATCTTTATCTTTTTATGAAACATAACGCCCCTCCTATAAATTTATAGCCTAACCATTCCGGGCCTTGTATTTTACATCCCGTATTTTATACCTGACATTTATGCCTTTGTAAATTCGACGACCGCATATGGTTTCTGCTCCTCATTTGCAAGCATAATCGTCACTTTATCTCCATCCTGATTTATCCATGGATGGATTTCATCGCCAAGTCTTGCCTGTGCTTTATACTCCGCTCTCATCTGATGCATATGGAAAGAATCCGGCAAAAAATCAGCAGCCATTGTAATATACTGAACATTATTTACGTGATGATTTGTGTCCAGATGCTGTTTCTGCACAACAAATGTCGGACGCTCTTCCCATTCTTTTGGCGCGCGGATTTTACGCGGTGTGTATTCCATGTCAAGTTTTTCGTCCAATGTATAACTGTCAATAAGATCCTGTGAAACTCTGGACGGCATCTGTTTTTCTGTGTCAAAAAATGTCCAGAATGAATTCGCATATGCCAGACGTTCATGATCTTTTGTTTCCATATAATAGTTACGCATTCCCATAACGCCGTGAAATTCGTATGGAAGAGTTGTAATTATCACTTCTTCTCCAAGCATAGGCAGGCGTTCGATCACTACCTGCCACGCTGCGAGAACCCAGGCTTTATTTCTCGCCTTTAATACCATTGTTCCAAAACCAATATCTTCTGTTTCAAACGTTCCGCAATCCTGAAAATAATTCAGCAAGGACGGAAGTGTTAATTGTCCGTTTTCTCCAACTTCGCTGTAACGAACTCTACTGCTAAAAGAATAACTCATGAACCTTTACACTCCTTCATGCCATGCCAGGCGCACGCTGGAAGAGTGATGTTCTCCTGTCATCCAGTCAACGTCATTTGTAATCCAATCCATAATGCCTAACTGACGGGTTTCCCACGCAATTGTTGCCTCTCTGGCTTCCGGTGTTTCCTCGACTTCCATAGTCGTATCGATTTCATCATAACCAAAAATATAACCGCCGGCACTCCAGATACTGAAGTTACTGTCCGGACCCGGATCGATTTTATCTCCGCGCTGTTCCACCAGTGCATCATGACGTGCTTTATACTCTTCTTCACAGCCCGGTTTCAGTTTTGTCATAAACATTCTATGACGAATCAGTTCTTTATTTTCTCTGACAATACCAAAGTTATGATACATCAGACGCATATCTTTCCCCGGAGTGGAAATCCATGTAAACGTATCTTCCATTTTGGCAATCAGATTTTTCTGTACTTCCGCTTCTTCTGCAGAAAGAACCGCTCCATCTTTGTTTTCATAGTATCCGAAAATCAAATCATCCGTATTCCAGATGCTGAAATTTTTCATTCCATTGCGATCCAGAAACGCTGTTAATTCCGGCCAGATTTCTCCCAGTTTTTTACGATATATATTTTTTTGACCTTTTTTTATTTCCATTGCAAAAGCATGACGTTCCATAAAAAACAAACCTCCTGATTTTTGGGTATTATCATTTATTATAGCATACTTCAAACTATGTCGGCGAATAATTTTCAGATGGTATCCAGCCATGTGTTTCACATCTGACGCACAGGCATCCCCACATAAGTTGACAGTCTTCCGGGCAAAGCATATACTTTTATGCAAATATACCTATTAGTATGCAATTATCTGCTCCATTATGAGCAGGGATAAGGAATTTTATGAATTTAAAAAAATATACATTATTTACAATTGTTACACTACTTTCACTGGCCGCGTTTTCTTCCGGCAGTGCATATGCAGAGTCAGCAGTTGCAGAATCGCCGACTGCAGAAACATCAACCGGCAAATCAGTGGAGGCAGGCGATTTAGAATACGCTCAGGAACAAATGCGAATTCGTTCTCATCTGACCGCCGTTGAACGAAACCAGATTCGAACTTACAAAAAAGAAGCGATGCACATTCGAGATTCACTGACAAATCTTGCAACCGATGATATGGTCTGTAATCATATCGATGAACTGATCAGCCAATTGCCTTCCTACGAAGAGCAAATCACAGAATTTGAAACCAAATACAAAGATGCGGATTCGTATCTGCGCAAACCTGCTGATGAAATAATTAACGAGGCAGAACATACAATAGAAGCACTCAAAGTCATTCCACAAATCGACGAAATCATTCCCACTTTATATGATGCTGCTTCCGATACTGTTGTAGAAAACTCGGCAAAAAGCGACAAAATATTTCAAAATGTCCAATCTCTGATTTGGAAAATTCCGGAAGGGCAATTCACCTGCAAGACCGACCTGTATAATACTGCAGTCGATCGAATTTCCGAAAGTTGGAATTATCTCAATGATGACTGGCATTATGAAACAGGAACGCTGAAAGTATCTGTGGAAACATTGACCACCTCATACAATACTACTTACTATCTGGCACACATCGAAACCTTCAGCATTCAGCAGGCACGCTCCGCACTGTGCGACGGAACCTATGGAAATCCCCGTACAACAACTTCCGAAGAGCTTCGTGCACACAATGCCGTTATCGGTGTTAACGGAAGTGGATTTGATTATGGAAGCGGTGTCCCGGCTCCGGGAAAAAGCCTGATCAAGGATGGGGTTGTTTACAGCGATATTTACTCCAATGGAAATATTATGTGTATCACTGAGGACGGCGGAATGTTCACCGCACTCGCTGGCATGCCGACCGACGACATGCTTTCTCAGGGCGTTCGCGATACGTTCTGTTTCGGTCCAACCCTGGTAGAAAACGGTAAAGCCTATGAAATCAATGATCAGTTTCATGAAACCTATCGTTACCAGAGGGCGGCAATCGGAATGGTTCATCCGGGAAATTACTACATCATGTGCTGTGATGGAAAAGGTGCAGGCGGTTCCTCCGGATTTGATTACAAAGAAATGCAGGATCTATTCCTGGATCTCGGCTGTCAGTACGCTTACAACCTGGACGGCGGCGGATCCGTTACCCTCGTTTTCAAAGGTCGTGTCATCAATCGTCTGACTGACAACGGACACGAACGTCCCGTTGCCGATGTACTTTATTTCATCGATGTCGGCGACGGTGCCGAAGGCGATGAGATCATTGTCCATGACGAAGAAGGAATGATCGAATCCTCTTCAAGCGATGGAAATTCTGACAGTTTGTGGAAGTGATACAAACCTCTCGGAATTTCAATATATGCAAAAAAGACGTGTCAAAATATAAAAAGGCCATTCGGCTTCGCAGGAATTTACGTTCCAAATATCAGAAGTGATATCTGATTTTTAGAATGAAATTCAACCAGCGAGACCGAATGGCCTTCTTACATTCATTTGCTTATATACTCACGATCTGTATACTCACAATTTAAATATTTCTTATTTGTTTGTCAAATGACATGCAACCATATGTCCGCCGCCTACATCAACAAGCTTTGGTTCGTTTGTGTCACATCCTTCATGACGATAACGGCATCTGCCGCAGAATCTACATCCTGCAGGTGGATTTACCGGGCTTGGTACGTCACCTTCCAGAATGATTCTCTGGCGTTTTTCAACATCCAGTTTTGCAATCGGAATTGCAGAAAGCAATGCCTGTGTATATGGATGAAGTGGATTTTCAAAGATTGTTTTGTAGTCTGCCATTTCAACAATTTTTCCAAGATACATAACAGCGATACGGTCGCTGACATGTTTTACAACGCTTAAGTTGTGGGAAATGAACAGATATGTCAGTCCCAGTTCTTTTTTCAGCTCATTCATCAGGTTCAAAATCTGTGCCTGTACGGAAACGTCCAGTGCTGAAACAGGTTCGTCCATTACGATGAATTCAGGATTGATAGAAAGTGCACGGGCGATACCGATACGCTGTCTTCTACCACCATCGAGCTCGTGAGGATAAGAATTTGCAAGACGACTTTCGAGACCTACAATGTCCATAACCTCATGTACACGTTTTTCAAGCTCTTCTTTGTTTGAATAAATTTTATTTACCAGAAGAGGTTCTGATATCAGTTCTTCGATATTTAATCGCGGATTCAATGATGAATATGGATCCTGGAATACGATCTGCATTTTTTTACGCATATTTTTCATCTGCGCTGCATTTAATTTTACAACGTCCTGACCGCGGAAAAGAACTTCACCGCTGGTCGGCTCATGCAGACGAAGAACCGCACGTCCTGTTGTTGATTTACCACATCCGGATTCTCCTACGAGACCGAGTGTTTCTCCTTCATTGATAGAGAAACTTACATCATCGACTGCATGGAGCATTCCTTTTTTGGTTTTAAAATATTTTTTCAGGTTCTTAACTTCGAGAATTGTTCCTGCCACCTATTTCACCTCCTGCTCTTTGTTTTTGAACAGATGACAGCTGATTTTATGTCCTTCACTTATCTCTACATACTCAGGCGCTGCGTTCTGACATGCTTCGCAGGCATGAGGACAACGAGGATGGAAGGTACAGCCTTTTGGAAGATCTGTCGGGTCCGGTGTCAAACCTTTGATAATCTTCAGTTCTTCCTGTTCTGTAAAGATATCCGGGATGGAATTGAAAAGACCGATCGTATATGGATGATGCGGTTTTTCAGGTGTAAATACATCTACTTTATCACCATATTCCACGATATTTCCGGCATACATAATCGCTACTTTATCACAGATTTCTGCAACGATACCAAGGTCATGTGTAATCATGATCATAGATGTATCGTATTTGTCTTTCAGACCTTTCATAAGTTCAAGCATCTGTGCCTGAATCGTTACGTCGAGAGCGGTTGTCGGTTCATCGGCAATCAGAAGTTCCGGATTACATGCAAGTGCAATCGCGATAACAACACGCTGTTTCATACCGCCTGAGAACTGATGCGGATAATCTGACGCACGTTCCGGACGAATCCCTACTGTTTTGAGCATTTCCAATGCTTTTTTGTGGGCTTCGGATTTGCTGCATTTTTCGTGAAGTTTGATTCCTTCTGCAATCTGATCTCCAACTGTCATAACAGGGTTCAGAGATGTCATCGGATCCTGGAAAATCATTGAGATTTTCTTTCCACGAATGGATGTCATTTCTTTGTTGGATTTTCCGAGAATTTCTTCCCCTTTAAATTTAATTGATCCACTCAGGATTTTTCCCTGCGGATGAGGAAGAATGTTCAGAATGCTGAGGGCCGTAGTTGTTTTACCGGCACCGGTTTCACCTACGAAACCAAGCGTTTCTCCCTGGCCGATTTCCATGCTCAGTCCGTTAACCGCATGAACAATACCGCCATTTGTATGATATTCCACTGTGAGATTGTTAATCTCTAACAGTTTCTTGTTTGTATTCTCCATAATGTCCCCCTTATTTCTTCTGTTTCGGGTCTAACGCATCACGAAGACCATCACCTAAAACGTTCAGTGCAAAAATTGTTACCATAATTGCAAGTCCCGGGAACATTGTCATGTAGGAATAATCACGAATGTACTGACGTCCGGAGCTAAGCATAGAACCCCATTCCGGTGTCGGCGGTGAAATACCAAGACCTACGAAACTCAAACCGGCAGCTGTCAGAATCGCCATAGCTACACCAAGTGTTGCCTGAACGATGATTGGTGCAAGACAGTTCGGAATGATGTGTTTAAAAATAATTCTGAAATTAGAAGAACCTGCAGCTTTTGCAGCTTCGATAAATTCCTGATCTTTTACTGAAAGAACAGATGCACGTACGATTCGTGCGTAATGCGGGATAGAAGAAATACCTACCGCCAGCATCAGGTTGAACAGACCGTTTCCAAGAACCGCTACAATTGCGATTGCAAGAATGATCTGTGGAATAGATAACAGGATATCCATCAGTCGCATGATGATATTATCCACTCTATTTCCATAATATCCGGAAAATGCACCAAGCAATACACCAATTACCATAGCGATTGCAACGGCAACAAAACCGATCAGAAGTGAAATTCTGGTACCGTATACAACACGGCTGAAAATGTCACGACCGAATTCGTCTGTTCCAAACCAGTGTGCTGCACTAGGTCCCTGGAAACAATCGATCAGATTCTGTTCATCAAATTTATATGGTGCAATAAAATCAGCAAAAATCGCGATTAAAATCATTGCAACGATAATTATAAGGCCCACAACTGCGAGTTTACTTTTACGCAGACGTCCCCATATTTCTTTGGTTTGGGCAAATTTCTTTTTCTTCATACTTTATCTCCCCTCCCCTACTTGTACTGCGCTTTGATTCGTGGATCAACGAATGCATACAATAAGTCAACAAGAAGGTTTACGATACAGAATGCAAGAGCGATAACTAATACGCCTCCCTGTACAGTTGGGAAATCTCGCATTTTAATGGAATCTACCATCAGACGTCCGATACCCGGAATTGAGAAAATAGATTCTGTCAGAACTGCTCCGCCGAGCAGTGTACCAAACTGCAGACCTGCAGATGTGATGATCGGAATCAACGCATTGCCAAGAGCAT
Source organism: Eubacteriales bacterium (assembly GCA_030526665.1). Classification (GTDB taxonomy): domain Bacteria; phylum Bacillota; class Clostridia; order Lachnospirales; family Lachnospiraceae; genus Blautia_A. Next base: position 31,014 of record JAUNCI010000009.1, on the reverse strand, counting down.
GTTTGAGAATAACTGTTTTTTCACGAAGACCTTTGGAACGAGCTGTTTTGATATAGTCCATGTTGATAACTTCAAGCATACTTGATCTTGTCATACGGGTAATTACCGCAACTGACTGAGCACCAAGTGATACGGCCGGAAGAATCATATGCTTAATGGAATCAAATCCTGATGATGGAAGCCATTTCAGCTGAACAGAAAACAGAAGTGTCAGCAGAAGTCCAAGCCAGAATACCGGCATGGAGATACCAAGCAGCGCAAATCCCATGGAACACATATCAAATACGGAATATTGCTTGATCGCCGATATGATTCCGATTGGAATACCAAACAACAGCGCAACAAACATTGAGGCAAAAGCCAGTTTAACTGTTGCCGGGAAGCAATCCTTGATTAAGTCGATTACAGGTTTCTTTGTAGAATAAGATGTACCAAGATCCGCATGGAAAATAAGTTTCTTCATATATCTTCCATACTGTACCAGGAATGGATCATTCAGACCCTGTTCTTCTCTGTACTGCTGAACAGCTTCCGGTGAAGCAGATTCACCAAGCACGATTCTGGCAGGATCTCCTGGAGTTACATATAACATAGAGAAAATGATAAAAGTAACACCGATTAATACCGGTATCAGCATTAATAAACGTTTTCCTACATATTTAAGCATCTTTATTCTCCTTTCATTATTATTTTATTTTTTGTTTTGTCTTTTTCACATGTTTCCTTTGTATTTACTACGGAAAAAGCAACACTACATCTCTTTAGTATAATATTCCAGGCACTAAAAGTCTAGATTTGTTTCGATTAATTTACTTTACATAATATGTTCTTCTCCTGCGAGATTCACATTTTAAAAATTTGAAAAAAGAGAAGCAGGAATTTCTCCCTGCTTCTCAAAATTTACTTTATCAATTTCACGATTTCATTTAGCATCATCGATACGTTCGTATCATTTCTGAAAATTATTCGAAGTAGATGTTGTAAAGTGAATGATATCCAAATGCTGTTGGTTCGAAACCTTTCAGGTTTGCTTTTGCACCTACAACTGCTTCAGCATTGTTGAAGAATAACCATGGAGCCTGTTCCATAATTGCTCTCTGGATTTCTACATATACTGCTTCTCTTTCGTCTGAATCTTCCATTGCTCTACCTTTTTCAAGGAGTTCATCGATTTCTGCATTTGAGAAGTTTGCATAGTTGTTACCAACTTCGCCGTTGCTCTGTGAATGGAATACTGCGTATACAGCCATATCAGGGTCTGCTGTCTGGCATGTCCAGCCAACCATGATTGCATCCTGTTCACGTCTGTTTGCTTTGTCAAGAAGTGCGCCCCATTCAAGAACTTCGATTTCTACATCGATACCGATTTCTTTGAGCTGAGCCTGCATAATTGTACACATGTCGATACGTTCCTGACGTTCGTTTGTAGAGATAACAAGTTTCTGTCCTTCTTCTACACCTGCAGCTGCAAGAAGTTCTTTTGCTTTTTCAGGATTGTATTCGTGTGGTGTTGCTTCTGCATCATGATATTTTACGTTTGGAGCGATTGGGCCTGCAGCCGGTGCACCGATTCCACGCCATACTGCGTTGCAGATAGCTGTTGTATCAATACCATAAGAGATTGCCTGACGAACATCCGGGTTGTTCCATGGTTCTTTTTCACAGTTGAATGCCATGAATGTTGTCTGGTTGTCAACTTTACGGATCAGCTGAAGATCGCTGTTGTCTTCAACACGGCTAACATCGTTTGTAGAAATATCGAATGACATATCTACGCCGCCTGATTCAAGTTCGATTGCACGGTTTGTTGCTTCTGTGATAACACGAAGAGTGATTTTAGAAAGTTCTGGTTTGTCTCCGTAGTAGTCATCGAAACGTTCAAGTTCGATAGAGTCATTTTTTGTCCAGCTAACGAATTTGAAAGGACCGGAACCAACCGGATTAGAAACGAATCCTTCAGGATCAGCTTCTACAACTGCCATAGGAACGATAGATCCGCCTGTATGAGCAAGACCTGCAATGATACCTGCGTTAGGGTTTTTCAGTGTGAATGATACTGTGTAATCATCCGGAACGTTGAAGCTATCCGGATCGATATCTCCATAGATATGAGCAACTGCTGCACTTGTTGCTGCACGTTTCAGAGAATATTCAACGTCTTTTGCTGTAAGGTCAGAACCGTCGTGGAATTTAATTCCCTGTCTGATTTTAAATGTGTAAGTCAGACCATCTTCAGAAACTTCATAGCTTTCTGCGATTTTTGGTGTAACTGTACCATCTTCTGCAACGTCGATCAGACGATCAAAAATCTGCTGATGAACCATTGAAGAGTATACGTTACAAACCGCTGATGGGTCCATGTTTGTTGCATCTGAGCTCATTGCTGCAACGAGAGTGTCCTGTGTTGTTTCAGCCATAACTGAAACTCCGCCTAATACAGTTGTAAGTGTAACTGCAGCGGCAACTAAGATTGCTTTGATAGATTTAAGTTTCATAGTGCCTCCTCTTGGTGATTTTTTTAAAATCTTAGGAAAATTTTATCACTTTAGTGTGATACTGTCAATTTACTTTTTCACAAAATAGACACATTTAGCAATTCTTTCTGATTCATTTATCCATTGTTTATACAAGAAAGCCTTGTTTTTTTCTTTGTTTTTTGTATAATATTCTTGCAGTTTCATGCACGTATTTATCGTGTATTCTATAGGTATATACATACCTATCACAAGGAGGTAGTTATGTCAGAATTTTATGATCAGTGCAAAGAACGTTTTATACGTTATGCCAAAGTAGATACGCAATCTGTTCCGGGTGCAGGTAAAGTACCTAGTACAGAAAAACAGTGGGATCTCGCAAATATGCTCGCAGATGAGATGAGAGCAATGGGCGTACAGAATGTATGGCAGGATGAATACTGCAATACATACGGAACCATTCCTTCCACAATGCCGGACGGTGGCGGAATTTCTCTCGGTTTTCTCGGTCACATCGATACCGCATCTGAAGCAAGCGGAACAAATGTAAAACCATGGGTTCTTGAAAACTATGATGGCGGAGATATTCTTTTAAATAAGGAAGAAAATATTGTTCTTGAAGCAGCAAAATTCCCACGTATGGCAAAATATGTTGGTGATGACCTCATTCTCACAGACGGAACAACACTTCTCGGCGGAGATGACAAAGCAGCCGTTACTTCCATCATGACAATGGCGGAATACTATTGCAAACATCCGGAAGTACCACACGGACCAATCCAGATTTGTTTCACAAGCGACGAAGAAGTTGGTCTTCTCGGTGCATCCAAAATGGATATTCCAAAATTTGGTGCAGACCTTGCCTACACTCTCGATGGTGATGGACTTGGCGAATTCATCTACGAAAACTTCAATGGTGAAGAAATCCAGCTGCGTATTCACGGTGTTGCCGTTCATCCTGGAACAGCCAAAAACATCATGAAAAACGCAATCACAATCGGTAATGAATTCCTTTCCATGCTTCCGGCATTCGAACGTCCGGAACATACCGAAGAACGTGAAGGATATTATCATCCACTCGTATTCGAAGGCGATATCGAAAATGCATTCATCCGTGCAATCATCCGTGACCACGACAAATTCCGTTTCAGCCAGAGACATGATTATCTGGAAAAATGCGTTGCAGCTCTGAATGCAAAATACGGTGAAGGAACCGTAGAACATACTTATACAGGCCGTTACTCAAGCATGCTCGATGCTGTAATGACAGCCCCATATATGGTTGATTATGCAAGACAGGCTATGGCAGAATGCGGAATCGAAATGAAATGTATCCCAATGCGCGGAGGCACAGACGGCGCATTCATTTCTCAGAAAGGTCTTCCGTGTCCGAACATCAGCGCAGGTTATGAAAACGCACACGGACGTTTTGAAATGGTTTCTATCCAGTCTCTTGAAAAGAACGTAGAAATCATGCTTCATCTGATTGCAATCTATACAAAACACGAAGCTAAATAATGAAGTCCGGTCGACCGGATAATTCAAAAAATAAAGCTCAAAAGTAAAATATCCTCGATCAAGAGTTACTCCTGATCGAGGATATTTTTATTTATTCCTATTTTCATCCCTATTTCATCAACACGCAAGAGGTGTATGCCATTTTCTGAGATCCGTAATAATATCCCACTCCATTTCGTCTGCACAGCTCACTCACTACGATTCCATATGCCTCCAATGAAGAAATCCTTTTATTTGGAAAACGGCAAGGTTTTTCCGGGTAGGTGCATTCCCTGCAGATCGTGCATGCCCCTGCGCCAAGCACAAGGATTGCTCTGTTCTCCATAGATGGTTTATCATTGCATTCCGGCTTATCGCTGACTTCTGGCGCAAGTGCTTCTATCAGTTCTGAAAAATGCGCTTTATGCATCGCCTCGATTTCCATCATCGCTTCAAAATCCCAGCTGTCCTCAACATCACCGACCGTCTGCACCAATATGCCATCGGAATACTGCCGGATTTTTTCTCGGCAGAAACTCAACTCACCGCATGCCGGAGGACAGGACCAGTTTTTCCCGTACATTCCACATGTATTTGCACTGCACATATCACGTACTTCATCGAGCAGTTCAATTGTCGCAGGATTCATTTGCGTTACCGTAGTAAATCCTATTTTCTGTGCTTCTGCAATCAGATCTTTTATCGTCAGATCGTTCATAATATTTTCAGTTCCTTCTATATCAATATCAAAATTATTATCCTATTATCTATACTCGGATCCAGTCTTCTATTTCATTAAAAAAAATTTATTCATTCTCAAAATGGTCAAAATCCATTTCTTCTATATAAATATATTGAAATTCGCTGCTTGTCGCCAATTCCAGATATTCTACTTTTTCCGCAATCACTTTCATTTTTTCAAATTCTCGCAGATCTCCAGCCGCAATCACAGCACCTTCACCTGCTGCATTTCCTATGGAAGTAATTCGATTTTGCAGCACACTCGGAAGCATGCCAATCTCACAAGCGCTTTTCGGATTCATGTAATTTCCAAACGCACCCGCCAGCAGAACTTTCTCTATCTGCTCCACTCGTATTCCCTTCTGCTTACACATGATCCGAATCCCTGCCGCGATGGCCGCTTTTGCCAGCTGGAGTTCCCGAATATCCTGCTGACACAAATACACCCCATCTGCAAAAACATACTTATTCTCCATACGCCCGGTTTCATCGATCAGACCTTTTTTGAGCAGACACGCTGCCGCATCTACCAATCCGGATCCACAAATTCCAATCGGTTTCTTCTCACCAATTACATGATAGCTGATTTCTGCGTTTGAAGTATCTCGTTCTTCCACATATACATGATCAATAGCTCCGGCATATCCCCGCATTCCACAGGAAATTTTTGCACCTTCAAATGCAGGTCCAGCAGCCACTGCACACGCCAGAAGTCCTGTCTCTCGTTTTCCCAATACCATTTCGCCATTAGTTCCTATATCCACGAGCAATGTCATCTCTTCTGCTTCATAAATTTGCGAAGCCAAAATGCAGGCACTCGTATCCGCCCCAACAAAGCCTCCGATATTCGGCAGCCAGAAAGCTTCCGCTTTAGGATTTATTTTGATTCCACACTCACAAGCAGGCATACGCACCGCCTCTTTCGTATATGGCATGTAAGGTGCCAACGCAAGTTTTTCCGTCGGAAGTTCCAGAAACAAATGATGCATTCCTGTATTCCCGACCATAACGATTCTGGTAATGTCTGTCACCGAAGCATCTACTCGTCCGGCAAGCTGTTCCAAAAGTCGGTTCACCGCCTCACGAACCACACTGCTTAATGCTGCCCACCCCTCCGAAAAGCTGTGATTGCAGCGTTCCACTACATCTGCACCGTATTTTCTCTGCGGATTTAGCATACTATTTGTCCCGACAACTTCACCGGACTTTGCATCCAATAAATAAGCAGCCAGTGTCGTTGTTCCCACGTCCACTGCCGCATAGTATTCTTTCTCAACCGTGGCATAATATTCTGTCTCTATATCTGCATCACCTGCACCTGTCTGTTCCTCTGTACTAAAAGGCTCATCAACAACCACATCCTCATAAATCTTTGTCTGACAAGCCAGCACTTCCTTTCCATTTACACGAACCTTACATTTTCCGCAAGTTCCTTTTCCTCCGCAAACAGCATCCGGTATTCTCCCAGCTATGATCTGCGCCTGCTGAACCGTGGTTCCTTCCTGCACTTCAATTGCTTTATTATCTCTTGAAAAAAAGACTTTTCTTTCCATATCTACAACCTTTCGGATATCTGAAAATCATTTTTCTCGTACTTTTTTGATTCCGGTTTCTTCACTTATCATATCACAAATTCCCTTTATAGTTTAGTTTCCTATTGTAAAAACAAAGTCCGCAAGCGGAGCGTTTTATATAAAAAATCAGCCGTACAATGATTGATATGTACGACTGATTTTTAAGCACCTCAATATTTTTTATTTTCAATTAATTTTAGAGCAGCACCTTTACACTGGAAAGCAGAGCCGATACAGATGCAGCATCCACACTGTCTGATTCAAGAAGTGTAATCGCGCTGTCCAGCAGCTGTACTGCATTTGCATTGGAGTCGCCCAGTGAAGTTTTAATCTGTTCCAGAATCACTTTGATACTGTCTTTGTTCTGATCAATTCCTGCATCTACCAGCGCCTGGGCACTATCCAGCAATGTAACTGCTGCAGCATTGTCTTTATCTCCTGTTTCTTCTGCAGATTCCTCTGTTTCTTCCGACTTAGCTTCCACAGCGGAAAAATCCGGTTCTCGATCAACGATTTCAATCGCATATGCACTATCTATATCATGATAACCACTTTCACCCTGATAAAAACTTACAATTCTTTGCTCATCTGACTCATTTGTCTTCATATTGATGACATAATAGAAGTAATCCCCGGACTCTTCTTTCTCATACTGCAGATTTGTATTCTCTAACAGAGACAGAAGTTCAGCCTCGGACATTCCGAGACGAATACCTCCGGAAAATTCCGCATCTAAATTCAAATCACTCTCTCCAAAAGTCATTTCGGTAACCCATGCATTTTCCGGTGTAACCGCATTTGCATTGAAGTTTTTAGCGATGGTATGCATATACTGTCCTTCCAGCTGCAGTCCAACCCAATCACTTCCATTTCCTTTAATGTATTCTGCAGTCTCAGACTCTCGAATGGTCCATCCATCTGCAATCAAAGTACTTACCGGAACCGGCATTGTATAGTATTTATCTCTGATTCGAATCACCGGAGATGTAATATCCTCTCCCAGTTCACAGTTCAGTAGGAGCCGTATATGCAGCAACCTCAGCAGGAACCTCTGTGCTTACCTCTCCTGTATCAAAACCCTCCGGCTGACGATAGCACTCAAGATCAATTCCTTCCAGGACTCCACTTTCTGTACCAATCTGCAATTCTACTTCCTCATAATAATCTGTCGAATAGGTAAGCTTCGTATAAAGATCGCCCTCATAGACATCTGACGGAGTTCCATATGCTGCTTCAATGTCTTCTCTGGTAGACTTACCATAAACAATACCTTTAGGAAGGCGAATATTCGCATCGTTCAAATCCCAGTCATAATTATCAATTTTTATACCAAAAATAATTCCTTCCTGGGCAGTGATAGTATTATTTGCCATATTTGCGATCTGGAACATTACTTGTCTTCCCGTTTTTACTTCGCTGTAATAAAACAGGCCATAGCTGTTTGGCGAAAGCTCTGCGGTCAAATCTTCTGAGGTTGTCCATTTTTCAGCATCAAGGTCGGAAACCATGAACGGAAACTGATAAACGATGTCATCAATCATAAGTTTATAACTATCCCATGAAAGACTGTCAAAATCTGTATCTGCTGATTGCTCCGCGCTCTCCACTGCTGTTGTCTGTTCTTCAGCACCTGCCGTAAATGGAATAGATACAGCCATCATTGCTGTAAGAAGCCATGTTATCTTTTTCATAAATATTTTCCTTTCCGATATTATTTTTTCAGGTTTATCTCCTCTAACCTATATCAGAATTATATCATTTAGATATTTTTTTACAATAGATTATCACCGCAAAAAACTCCCGAAAAGTTACAGAAAAACCATAACTTTCCGGGAGCAAAACTTATTTATTCACTGATTTTCCAATTGACTTTTGAACCCGTTCAAATCAAGCTCTGCAAGACTTACTGCCAAGCTTCGTCGCCGGCTGCTGCAGCAAGCTGTGCACGTCCGTCATCGATTGCCTGAAGAACTTCTTCTGCTGTCATGTCGCCGATGAACATAGCTGCGATGTTTGCAGAGATTTCCATCCACTGTTCGTTGAAGTATGTAGCAACATCCTGAAGAACCATTCCTGATGTAGAGTCGTCAAACTGTGCAAGGAATTCTGTTGTTGTGGCGCTGTATTCAGGTGTCTGTCCCATGTCGATCGGGAAGTTTTCTACGTCTGATGCATTATCGATTACATACTGAAGGCTATCTTTTGTTGTGATGTACTGAAGATATAATTTAGCTGCTTCAATGTTTTCAGATTTGCTGTAGATGAATTTTGAAGGACCTGTAGGATGTACGTTCAGGTTCTGGTTGTCTAACAGTGGAAGAAGCATGATGCCGAAATCTTCTTCTGTGTATCCTGCATTTGCTTCGTTTGCAACGATAGATTTGATTGCGCCGGATTTAAGGAAGCACATAGCATATTCGCCTGTTGCAAGGTTTGTTTCTGCATTTGCGAATTCATCGCTCATGTAGTATTCGCCGAAGTATCCTTTTGCAGCAAGATCAGCAAGCTGTTCCAGCATTGTTTTCATATCTTCGTTTTCTGCGAATGTAGCTTCATTTTTGTTCAATTTTTCGATTGTTCCAGGATTTTTGATATCAAGGATCTGAGCTGCTGCTGTCCAGAGCATTGTCTGATGCCATCCATCTGCTACAGGCTCATAGATTGGTGTAACACCTGCATCGAGAACTTTCTGACATGCATCTTCGAATGCTTCAAATGTTGTAGGAACTTCTGTTACGCCTGCATCAGCAAGAATTTTCTTGTTGTAGATCATGTAGTAGTCTGTTGTTGTATCATAATAGGTAAGACCATAGTTAACACCGTCAACAGATGTCTGTGCTGCTGAGAAGACAGAATATGCATCTGCCCATGGCTCGTCAGCAAGTGATACTGCATTTTCATCCACATGATATGTAGTATCAACAGCAAAACCGGACTGTGTCATAAAGATATCTGTACATTCACCATTGTTCAGTCTGTTCAGAAGGTTGTCCTGATACTGATCTGCCGGAAGAATCTGGTAATCAACATGGATACCTGTAGCTTCTTCGAACTTCGCTCCAAGTTCCTGTTCTGAATCTTCAATCCAGTCCTGGCTGGCCATCAATGTGATAGTTGTTCCGGAATAATCCTGTGTCCATTCTTCAGCCATGGCTACTGTCCCCATAGATACTGCCATTGCACCTGCGAGTAATACGGATAATGCTTTTCGTTTCATTTCATTCCCTCCTAGGTTATTCATTATTTCTTAACAGAGTCCCTCTCTGTAAAGTTCCCAATACATTTTTTACAAGTAACCTTTTAACGTCTTAACCTTTCACTGCGCCTGATGTCTGTCCGCCTACAATGTATTTCTGGCATGCCAGATACATAATGACAACAGGAGCACATGTCAGGATAACGTCTGCACAAATCAGATTCCAATTCATCTCAAACTGACCAAAGAAATTATATACCGCAAGTGTCATTGGCCATTTGTTTGAGGAATTCAGGAAATACAACGGCATCATAAATTCGTTCCAGCAATTCAGGAAACATAAAACCCCTGCTGTAACGACCGCCGGTTTTAACAATGGCAATACAATTTTGAAATACAACTGGAATGGTGAACATCCATCCAGCAAAGCTGCTTCATCCAGTTCCACCGGGATTTTTGAGACAAATCCATAGGTAAGAAAGATGGTAAATGGCGTCTGCATCGCAATGTACAGAATAATAATTCCGATTGCCGAGTTGTTTAAATGTGTAAACTGCATTACCTTTGTCAATGTTACATAGTTGATCGGAATGACCATACCCAAAACCACGAACATATACAAGGCATTCATTCCCTTTGAGCGTCTTCTGGAGAACACATACGCTGCCATGGTGTCAAAGAACACACACAGGATCGTTGCTCCTCCGGCATAGATTACGCTGTTTACAAAACTTCGAATCAGCTTTCCTTTTTCGATAACCGTCATGAAGTTTGTGAACACCCATTTTTTCGGAAGAGAGATCGTCATCGTCAACGCCTCTCCATTCCCTTTGAAGGCATTCAGTATAATCAGAAACAATGGAACAATGACGATCAGTGAAGCGATCCATGCAACAATATTTTTCAATACTGTCTGCACTTTTTTCTTAGTCTTTGCATTCATTATTCCACCACCTCGTTTCTGGTCAGGATCTTAACCATAAAGAATCCTACAATCAGCATAAAGATGAACAATACAGAACTGATTGCCGTTGCCTGTGCATACAATCCTTTTGACATCATCTTGTATACCGCTGTGTAGAGAACCTCGGTACGTTTTCCCGGGCCGCCGTTTGTCAGAGCATAAACCATATCAAAGATTTTCAATCCATAGATTACGTTCAATACGATACAAACAGAAAGTGTCTGACGAAGCATTGGCATTGTAACGTATTTGAATTGTGCCCACCAGCTTGCACCGTCGATCGAAGCCGCTTCATAATATACTTTCGGGATAGCCAGAATACCGACGATCAAAAGTGTCATGATATAACCGGTACCACGCCAGATATCTACGCCCATGACAGACCAGAATGCAATTTTCGGATTAGTCAGCCACATCTGTGTCAGCTTGCCAAGTCCGATTGCACGAAGGAATTCGTTCAAAAATCCGTTTTTCGGATTCAATATTGATGTAAATGTAAGACCGGTTACCAGAATCGGAAGAACCGATGGTAAATACATAACCGCTCTGTGAAAATTTTTCCCCTTAATATTTTTTGCCAATATTACCGCCAGAATGAGACCAAACAGCATTTTTGCAACTACTGTTACCGCAGTAAACAACATTGTGTTGGTAATATATTTTAAATAATCACCTTTTCCGTTAAATACTTCGAGAAAGTTTTTCCAGCCGACAAAGTGAAGTTCTTTGCCGTATGCCGACCAGTCTGTGAATGAATATGCAATACCCATGATTCCCGGGATTACACTGAACACACAGTAAATCAGCAATGGAACCAGCACGAAGTACCAGGGATATACCTTCCGCTTATTCACTTGTACCTCCTTCTACCAAGAGTCTCTGTTTCCGCTTTTCATTATGTACAATATATCATACTCTGCTCAAATAACGTTGTCAACATTTGCTATATTGCATTTATATAATTACAACGCCTTTCGTTATTACGCACAATTGATACTCGCGTTTTTACAAACGCTGTATCAGTTCTTTGTGCATTTCACACAACTCAAGCATCTCACCCGATAAATACTATGTTATCTGAGTGTTATATTATCTGAGTACAATATTATCTAAGTCCGTGTTCCTCACAAAATGTTCCTTTTACATCGCTCCAATGCGCTTCCGCATAGGCAAGCAGGCGCTGTCCCTGTTCCTGAGACATCTCCGGAAACAGAAGGAATAAGCTGTGTGAACCATATTTTTGTACAATTCTGTCTACATTCGTGAGCCAATCTTCAAAGGAGCCTGAATAAACTTTTACCCAAATAGATTTGCCGGCCAAAATAGCTTTGTCATAAATCACATCCCAATCCGGAAGCGTTCCGTCCGGGCCTGCATCGCCGCTTGTCCACTGAAGGGCATCAATTCCCTCAATTTCCATTAACGCATCCAGATGTTTGATTGCATCCGGCCCATCCAGATGATAAAGTACCTGATCGACTTTTTCTGTCTGTTTTTCCAGCGATGGTTTGATGTATGCCTTGAAATCTTTCGGATCCATCATTGCTGAGAAATCGCACTGCAGTTTTACCGTTCTTCCCGGTCCCCAGATCTGGAATACCGTGTATGCGTTACCACCTTCGTCATCATGGATCGCGTCATAGAATTTATCATAATAATCAAAGTAAAGATCTGTTACTTCCTTGATTTTCTCATCAATGATTTCCGGCTCGTCCAGCAAATCATATAACACGTCCTGCGCACCGCGCAGAGATGCAAGTACATCGATGTTTTCCATCAGGTCCGGCATATCCACATAGAAATCATTTCCGGATAATCTACGGCATTCACGTGCAAGTTCAATGTGTTTCAAAAACCATTCATTTTCCGGGTCAAATACATACTTCGGTGCATCATCCCAGCTGTTCAGGCAGGATTTAAACCATACGGTATCTTCTTTGAATCCAATATCGGAACCGAGATAAGAAGCCAATGAGCCGGGGCCGAAGTCAATATTTAAGTTCGGGAAGCTTTCACCCAGAAATTCATGTGTTTCGCAGAAGTAACGATAACGATCTACAATACGCTGCGCATTCTGGTATTTGTCTTCCATATCTTTCCATTTCAGTTCTTCAGGCATATTGTAATATTTACCCTGACAGATCTGATCCAGATAACCGCCTTCAACCGGTGTTCCGTCAGAATACTGTTCCACTTCCGGTTTACGAACAATTACACACATCAGTGGGCGTCCTGTATTTTCGTGCTTCCAATAGCCTTTCCATTTCTCCTGCACTGCTGCCCAGTTCTTTTTGTAAGGGCTCGCTGAGAGATTCATAGCCGGAACCGGTTTTGCCAGAATTTCCTGTAGTCTGCTGTCATCAAAGACTCTTTCAGCCTCTGCAGCCGTCTCCCCTGTATCTTCCGCAGCATTTCCGGATGCGTTCATCTCTGCTGCCGCATTTAAATCAGGAGCCGTGACATTTTGCTGACCGTCCTGTGTTACTGTCATGCCGCCATAGGTCAAAATCAATTCTTTTGCTTTTTTCGCAGCTGCCGCCGCATCCGCTGTATATGCATCTGCACCGATCTCATCTGCAAATTCCTGTGTAATCGGAGCACCGCCTACCATAATTTTGATTCGGTCGCGGAAAGGTTCTGCATTTAAAGCAGCTACCGTATCGCGAAGAGATGGCATTGTGGTCGTCAAAAGTGCAGATAAACCTACAATTGTAACCTCCGGATGATTGTTGATTTCTTCAATAAATGTGCTGATCGGTACATCCACGCCTATATCGATCACATCGATACCGGCACTTTCGATCATCATGCCTACGAGATTTTTTCCGATATCATGGAAATCACCTGCAACGGTTCCTAAAATCATTGTTCCGATACTTCCGGAATTTCCATCTGCCAGATATGGTTTCAAAACATCCACACCGGCTTTCATTGCTCTGGCTGCTGCCAGCATCTGCGGAACAAAAATAACCTGTTTTTTGAAATTATCGCCGACAATATCCATTGCCCCGATCATTCCAATATTCAAAATATCAATTGCTTTACAGCCGGCCGCCAAAGCGTCTTTCACATACTGACCGACATTTTTGCGGTCTCCATTTTCAACCGCATTGGCGACCATCTGCATTTTTTCTTCTGCAGCATTGACTGCCTTCGGTGCAGCTTTCGTTGCAGCTTCTTCTTTTTTCTGATTTCCGGCGTGTTTGATATAATTCAAACAAAATTCATCTTTGTTTAAAAGTGCTTCTGTCGCATATACAATTCCCATCATCTGCTGGTTCGTCGGATCCACAATAGCACTATCCATACCTGCGCTCATCGCCAATGCCATAAATGCAAAATTCACATTTTTTCGAACCGGAAGTCCAAAGGAAATATTACTAAGTCCACTGGTGATGTGAATATCCGGATATTCCGCTTTGATCTGGCGGCAGCATTCCATAAATACGAGAAGTGCTGTCTGATCTGTTGCCAAAGTCACAACCAATGGATCAATGTGCAGTCTATTTGGTGCAATACCATACTGTTTTGCCTTTTCCATGATTCCATGGAATACTTCGATACGTTTTTCTACGGTTGTCGGAATTCCGTCATTGTCACATAAAAGTGCAACACATTCCCAATCCGTGTCTGCGATTTCCGGAAAAACAATATCAATTTTGTTGCCTTCCAGAGAAACGGAGTTGATCAATCCCGGACGTTTACAAAACGGAATGGCACTGATACAAACATTTGCACTCGGACTGTCCACACAGATCGGTACATCTGTTACATCCTGAACCAGATCGATCATCCATTTCAGAGTTTCTGTTTCTACATCTTCATCTACGGAAGCACATACATCCAAAAACGTTGCGCCGCATTCCGCCTGCATACGCGCACGTTCCTTGATAAACAACTCGTTACGCTCCGCAATTGCTCTCGCAACCGGTGGAATTGAGCCGTTTAATTTCTCTCCAATAATAATCATTTTCTAAGTTCCCTCCTGAGGCAATTTTCCGCTTTCACCTCTGTATGATTCTATTTTAGTTTTCACCCTGTCAAATAACAATTGCTTATATTATGATAAAATTATACTATCTTACGCAGTTTTGTGTTCTATTATACTAACTATACATCAAAATAATGGAAATTAATTGACATTGTCCCTTGCTATCAACTATAACTAAAGATATACAGATGTGCAGATGCAGACGAGTGCACAGATTCGGATTTGAAGATACCAGCTAATACTGTTCCGAATCCAACGCCAAGTCTCGCAACGCCGAACTTGAATGAGCGTTTGCATCAAAATTTAGGAGGGAATATGAAACATTCAAATATAAATGGCCAAATTCAGTGCACCGGCAAAAAAGGAAATTATTTGATTCAGCCAATCGCAGACAATATTTTTCGCTGTGTATATACATTAAAAGAAGAATTTGCGGAACCATCTTTGCTTGTCAATACATCAGAAACTTTTCTTCCTGTTTCGACGGAAATATTCGAAAGTAAAAATGATATTCAAATCTGCTCTTCAAAATTAAAGCTCTCCATCGACAAAAATACCGAGCACTTTACATGGAGTGCTCTCAAACCCGAATCAGCTTCTGATTTCAGCTCAGAATCCGAATCCGGTCAGACATTGGATTCTGTATCGCAGCCTATATCGAACTCTACACAAGATCGCCTCCTCTTGCAGGAAGCCGGAAAAGAGTTAAGTGAGACCGATGTTGTTCGTTATACCACAGGGGATGAAGACCCCGTGATCAAACGTGTGAAAACTGTCGACGGCGAGCGAAATTTCATCCTGAATCTGAAAGCGATTAACGATCGAAAGGCCTATCGTGCAAAGCTGTTTTTTGATTTTGCTTCTGACGAATCCATTTTCGGCCTTGGTCAGGCCGAAGAAGGCATCTACGATCATCGCCGCCAGAATCAGTATCTCTATCAGCATAATATGCGCATTCCAATGCCTTTTATGCTGTCCGACAAAGGATATGGAATTTTTGTCGATTGCTGTTCGCTGATGACATTCAATGATGATGTCAATGGTTCTTACCTATTTCTGGATACCGTGAAACAATTAGACTACTATTTCATTGTCGGCGAAAACGCTGATGAGATCATTGCCTCCTATCGTCGTCTCACAGGCCGTGCGTCTATGCTGCCAAAATGGGCTTTTGGGTATATTCAGTCCAAGGAACGCTACAAATCCGATCAGGAACTTGTGGACGTTGCAAAACATTATCGCGATTTGAATGTTCCGCTCGATTGCGTCGTGCAGGACTGGTATTCCTGGAGCGAAGATCACTGGGGCGAAAAAAGAGTTGATCCGGCTCGCTACTCAAATCTAAAAAATTGCATTGATCAAATTCATGAAATGAACGTTCACGCAATGGTTTCCGTATGGCCCAATATGAACAACGGAACCATCGATCATACAGAATTTATGGAAAAAGGCTTCCTTCTCAATGATCTCTGCACCTATGATGCATTTAATGAAGAAGCTCGCGAGCTATACTGGAAGCAGGCAGAAATCGAACTGTTTAACAGTGGTTTTGACTCCTGGTGGTGTGATTCCACCGAGCCGTTCAGCGGTCCCGATTGGAATGGTCCGGTCAAAAGAGAGCCATGGGAACGTTATTCTATCGTCGGCGGCGAACACAAACACTTCCTCGATCCGGAATTTGCAAATGTATATTCCCTGCTCCACGCAAAAGGCATTTATGAAAATCAGCGAAAAGCAACGGATCAGAAACGTGTCCTGAATTTAACTCGTTCCGGCTACGCATCGAGTCAGAAATACGGTGCCGTCCTGTGGTCCGGGGACATTACCGCAACCTGGGAAACAATGCGCCGCCAGATTGCCGAGGGTCTCAACATGAGTATGAGCGGCTATCCGTATTGGACTTTGGATATCGGTGCATTTTTTACCGTAAAGGAAAAATGGCAAAACCGCGGCTGCTGCTGTGAAAATGATCCGGAACCAAAATGGTTCTGGCAGGGTGATTTCGAGGAAGGCATTCGTGACAAAGGCTATCAGGAACTCTACACCCGATGGTTACAGTTCGGCGTATTTTTGCCAATGTTCCGTTCGCATGGAACAGACACGCCTCGTGAAATCTGGAATTTCGGAAAAGAAGGCGAGCCGGTTTATGATACATTGAAAAAATATATTCAGCTGCGTTACCGTCTGATGCCATATATTTACTCACTGGCAGGTGCCGTGCATTTCAATCACTATACTATGATGCGCAGTTTGCTTTTTGATTTTGCTCAGGATCCGGAAGCAGTAAAACAAAGTTCAGAGTATATGTTTGGACCATCTTTCCTGGTGAGTCCGGTAACCGAACCAATGTATTACATGCCAAACAGCAAACCTGTTCAGCATAGCAAAGACTGGCAAATCTATTTGCCAAAGGGTGCTTCCTGGTTTGATTTCTGGACCGGCATACGCTACGAGGGCGGGCAGACCACTACTGTATCTGCTCCATTAGATATCATGCCAATATTTGTAAAAGCCGGAAGCATCATTCCTGCTGCCGAAAACCTGCAGTATGCAGCTCAGATTCCGGAACAGCCGGTAAAACTCGTAATCTATCCCGGCAAAGATGCCTCCTTTACACTCTACGAAGATGAAGGGGACACTTATGCGTTTGAAGACGGACAGTACAGCATGATTCCGCTTACATGGAAGGACGCTACAGGCACGCTCACCATCGGTGCCCGTATCGGTTCCTATAAAGGAATGGAAATCTCACGCCAATTTGAGATTCACCTGGCTTCTTTTGACAATAAAGTACTTACGGTCGATTACGACGGTACCGAACAAACCGTTGTTATTAGAAAATGATAAATATTACGCAAGAACAGGACGTTATAGAGCTTGATCAGGATTTTCCATTTTGCATTCGCGAAATTCCTTTGTATGCCAGCGACAATGTAAAAAATCCATTCCACTGGCATACGTATTTCGAGATCACATACATCCGTTCCGGAAAAGGACGTTACTACGCAAACGGAAAAATTTATGAGGTGCAGGCCGGGGACACAATGATTTTTAACAGCGCGGAGCCTCACGGCTGGCAAATCCTCGACCGGGAAATGGATGTCATCGTTATAAATTTTGAGACCAGTTTTATCTCGGTTTATTCCGAAAGCGAGCAATTGGACTTCCTTCGCTCTTTCGTCGAGCACGGAAGTAATTTCCAGAACAAAATCGATTCTAATGGAATTATTTCAAAAAAGATTCATACGATAATGAAAGAGTTGTTAGTAGAATGGTCTAATGAAGAAATGGGATACCGAACGATCATCCATTCCGATATCCTATATCTGCTCACACTTCTGACCAGATATTATCAGGGCAAGCCAAAATCAGAAGAGCTTCTGATTCAAAAACAAAAGGCCATGGATCGCCTCGGCGCCGCCCTGATTTATATCAATGAAAACTGCTGTAGCAAAATCACATTAAAAGAAGCCGCCGACACTGTCTTCATGAGTCCCAACTATTTCTCGCACTTTTTCCACAAAACAACAGACACGAGTTTCTCTGACTACGTCTCTTTGCAGCGAATCCTGCGAGCAAATGAAATGATGGACAACACAAACAAAAGCATCCAGACGATTGCCATCGAATGCGGTTTCAATAACCTGTCGAATTTCTATCGATTGTACAAAAAACACACCGGTGCATCACCGGGAAAACGACCGACAAGGTAACAAATACAAGATAATGAATCTAAAAATACCGATCTCAAAAGGGTCACCTGATAGTCTTTAAAGCACTATCAGCCCTCCTTAAGAGATCGGTATTTTTTCATTTTATTTCTATTGCTAATTTATTTTGGCTTTTATTTTGTTACTAACTTATTCTAACCCAAATCGCCGGTCGAACAGCACCGGTTGGTTCTGCTACACTTCCGTCATCATCGCTGACGGTCCCATCGCTATCCACATCCGCTGCACTGTAACTTGCAAATCCCGGTGTACGAAGCCACCACCAACAGGTGCCCCGACTTCTATTTACATAAACATTACGTGCCTTTGCATACTCTGTCGGATAGCACATACGCTGCTCATTTGAAGGCAAATAATAATACACCTGATCATAACTCAGTAGGAATACCGGATCCGTAGTATTGACTCCTCCTAAGGTTCCGTAATTCGAATTATTTTTGTTTTCTATCGTTTTTGTTACAATAGAACTCGCTTGTCGAGGTGAAAACGCCTGCTGATAGAAACTGCCGTTCAACCATGATCTCAGAGTACTGTTTGCCCATGTTACATCCGTTCCATTTTGATGATACGGCTGCGCATCAAGACCATATCTGCTGAGCAATAAAGCTTCGTTGCCACGTACTCGCAAAACCTGCCATTCAATCGCTTCCTGACCATTGGCCAGATTATTATCCTGCTCGTAACTTCCAAATGTTACGATATCTCCAACATTAATTTGATCAGGCACAGGGAGCGGGGTCGGAATTGGACTTGGCTTTGATGGATCCGGATGGATGTGAATATTTATATCTATATCAATATCGCCACCCGAAGAAGTTATTCCAAGCTGAGATTGGCGATTCGATGCATTGTTTTCATAAAATACTATTTCTTTTGAATCATAAACTCCATTTTCCAATGTATTTATGCTTGTATAATAATCATCTTCTGTAATTTCATATCCGTTTCCATCTGAATATGCTGCCAGTCCTGTTTCGATATTTGTCATTACGCCTGCATATTTATACAAATATCCTCCACTATACTGCCAATATGTCCAAAATTCATATCCTTTATGTGTGCCATGTGAAAGTATAAACTCATTGTACTGAGAATAGTATTCCGGCGTCTCATAATACGGAATCGAAGTATCTTTGCAAAGCACACCATTTTGAATCGACCAGAGTTCATAAAATGTATTATTCTGATGTTTATTATTTCCTGCATGAATATATAATTCTAAAACACCATCTCCATCGATATCAATCGGAGCAAATTCAACATCGGATGTACTTACTACATCATTCCCCCATACAAGCATACTTCCGGAAAGTTCTTCATTGTAGATCTGAACCGCCCGGTCATTGCTCACACCGGGTCCGGCTTGTACGGAAATGGTTTTAAACAGGCAAAAAGCAAACAATATTACCATAGCAATATTACGGAAAGATACTTGCAACGATTTTCTACGATTTACATTATAGATTTTTGTCATGGTTTTCATCTCCATATCCTATTATTGTAGCTTGTTCATCATTAGCCTTCTCTGTCAACCGCCCTATTATCCATATACTTCTATTTATATTAAATTATACCAAATATCTTTACTCTACTCAATTATATACATATACTTTCAAACAATTTGTTCTTTTTAGCACTTTTAACAATAAAAAAAGAGCAACTCTTTCGAGTTACTCTTAAAAGCAGGGCTACAAGGATTCGAACCTTGAACTGACGGAGTCAGAGTCCGTTGCCTTACCGTTTGGCGATAGCCCTTTATGTCTCACAACAAAACGTATTATATATCAGTCTTTTGGAAAATGCAACCCCTTTTTTTAATTTTTTTGATTTTTTTTATTTTCCATAAAATATAACGTTATCTTCGTGTTTTCATCATCCGCACTCCTCAAAATCAGGTGAAAATAAAATTCCAAATGACAATTTCCACTTTCATTTGTTATATAATAGGTTCAAAACTTGTTAAGGAGGATACCATTATGAATTTCAAAAAGTCTTTGGCTTTTATAACTGCTGCTTCAATGACCATTTCCGGTACTGCTATGACAAGCACATGTTTTGCAAATGAGGATGCAGCCTCTGAATATCATACCATGGCAGAAACCGCATTGGACAATAGTCTGGAAAGTTTCGAAAAAAATTATGAACGTGCGTTATCTCGTTTTTCAGATTTAACCGAGAATGGCAAGCATGCAGATATAACCGTCGAATTAGGTGAAGGAGCCACAGCCCTTATCAAAGCACTCGGCATCGATACTTCATGGTTACAAAATGTTTCCCTTACGATAGACGAAAAGCTTTCCTCTGAAGCATTTAGCGTAGTATTAGGTGTTTCGTTAAACGACCATTCTTTATTTACAGTAAATATGCCGATTGACTTTGCCAATATGCTTTCTTATATTCAGATTCCGGAAGTGTCTGATTCCTATATTTCATTCCCGGCCAGTGCCAATATCAATGGAACTCCAATCACTCTTCAGGAATTAATCTCCAATATGGAATCGCTTCTCCCTGATACAGGAACACTGACCTCCCTAATCAGTCGTTATGGAAAATTGATTATTAATGGAATGACTAATATTTCCGGCGAAACCAAATCTATGTTTGAAGGGGATTACAAGCAGGATTGCAGCGTTTATACCATTACTGTTTCTCAGAAAGATGTCCAGGCAATTGCCAAAGAAGTTCTGACAACCGCACAGCAGGATGAGGAATTAAAAACAGTTCTTGTTCAGCTTGTCGATGCACTTCCTTCTGAATTAAACGCAAACGGAGAACAGACGTATCAATCTATGCAGGATTCTATCAAACAGACGCTTTCCGACCTTGACCAGGCTGACAATGCAACAGATGATACCATGGCAGTTCTTGAGGTCGCATTCGACACCGATCAGAAACTTGTAGGTGCAAATATTTACGTCGAAGGAATGGAACAGCCTGTATTCAGTTATGAAAACAGCAAAAACGGAGATAATTTCCACAGCAATATCCAAATCACCTCCGATGATAACAAAATCGTATCTGTTATCGGAGAAGGAACTACGACGGATGGTATTACAAACGGAAATTACCAGCTTCTGTTAAATAACGGCGAACAGGATTTAACACTTCTGAATGTTGACGTTGCCGATTACTATAACGATCCGGATGCGCAAAAAGGCCATTCCGAATTTACACTTAAACTCGGAGAAAATATTAACGATGTAATATCACACTCAGAAAATCAGAATATTTCCGGTGCCACGATGGCTGCGAATCTTCTATCTGCTTATTCACTTGTACTTACAGAGGATATCACTCCTGATTCTGTAGATACTGCAATCACCGTAGTGAACGGCGAGCAGACTTTTGGAACGCTTCGCCAACATGTCGTATCCTCTGTGGAAAAAGAAGCGGCGCTTCCTGCTGCATCTGATGAAGTGATCGACTCTAATGATAAGGAAAAAATGAATGAATATATAAATTCCATCACCCCGGATATGGTCTATAACATTCTAAAAGATACCGGTGTTCCGGAAGAATATCTCGCCATACTCCAGGATACTGCTACGGAATAATCTAATACTAATAAAAAGTGGGTACTGCACCAAATTCGTGCAGCACCCACTTTTCTAATTCTCTCTATTTCTCAACAAAGACCATTCCGAATGCCCCAGGCCCGATATGTGTTCCGATGGTAGGTCCGATGCCACGAATTTTTACAGGATCAAAAATGTGGCCTGCTTTTTCCATCGTATGCAGGAAGCCTGCACAGTTCGTGCGATCATAGGAATAGATGAAATATACGGGATAATCTTCGTCGATTTCATATCCATCCACAATTTTCATCAAGCCTTTATATGCACGGCGCATTCCGATTGCCTTACCGCATACATCTACTTTTCCTTCCTGAATAGAAATAAGCGGCTTCAAATTTGCCAGATTTCCGATATTTGCAGCGCCTTTTGAAATACGTCCGCCCTTTGCGAGATATTCCAGTGTATCCAATCCTGCCAATACATGAACCTTGCTCTTTAATCGTTCTACTTCTTCTACGATCTGCTGTACCGTTGCACCTTTTTCACGCAATACTACTGCAGTATCTACCAGAAGTCTCATTCCCAATGTTGCCGTTGTACTGTCAATGATATAAACGTCATCGTATTCCGCCATATCCTTTGCGATATATGCACTTTGAACGGTTCCGCTGAGTGCTCCTGAAATCAGAATCACAATTACGGAATCATTTGCTTCCTTCGCAGCTTCAAAACATTCCAAAAATGCTCCCGGTGCCGGCTGTGACGTTTTTGGGAATTCTTTTCCCTCAAGTAAGCGTTCATAAAACTCTTCTTTTTCCAACTCTATTCCATCTAAAAAACTATCCGATCCAAATGTGACAGACATTGGCAGACATTCAATCTGACGTCTGAGAATTTCTTCCTGTTTGTAATCTGCTGCCGAATCTGTAACTATTCTGATTGCCATATAATATCCTTTCTGATTTTAATCCATCCAAAATCTAATCTGTCCATTCAAACAATTTCTATTATAATAAGTAGTTCTCGTATCACGCAGATAGAATATAGGATTTTTGTTGAATTGTCAACATCTTTTGTTGATTTATCAACATCAGATTAGATATCTCTGAAATGGAAATGTTTTCTGCCCTGTGCATAGTCACCAACTGTATGACCTTGTCCAAAGAGTTTATATTTATAGGTAACAAGTCCCTCCAGACCTACCGGTCCTCTGGCATGAATTTTACTTGTACTGATTCCGACTTCCGCACCAAATCCGTAGCGGAATCCGTCTGCAAATCTTGTCGAACAATTTTGATATACACCTGCCGAATCTACCAGCTGCATAAATTTTGCTGCTGTTTCATCATTTTCCGTCAATATACAATCCGTATGATGTGATCCATATTTGTTGATATGTGCAATTGCTTCCATGACATCATCTACCAGTTTAATCGAAATAATCAGATCCAGATATTCTGTTTTGAATTCCTCCTCTGTCATTACTTCGCATTCAATGATCTCTGCAACTTCCTGTGTACCACGAATCTTTACACCGTTTTCTCTCAGTGCATTTGCAATTGCAGGCAGCATTTCTCCGGCCGCCTTACGATTTACAAGCAATGTTTCCGTCGCGTTGCAGGCTGCAGTATATTGTGTTTTTGCATCTACAATAACAGGAATTGCTTTTTTCAAATCAGCATCCTCATCCAGGTATGTATGACAGATACCATCTGCGTGTCCCATTACCGGAATTTTTGTATGATTCATGATGTACTGTACAAACTGATTAGAGCCCCTTGGAATCAACAGATCCACATTTCCGTGGCACTCCAGCAGTTCATCGATTTCATTGTGCTGTTCGGCCTGCACCAGACATCCCTGTGGTGCTCCCGCTTTGACTGCTGCCGCATAGATGATATCAAATAAAACTTTATTTGTTCGTGCAGTTTCTTTGCCGCCTTTCAAAACTGCACAGTTCCCGCTTTTGATGCAGAGTGATGAAATCTGTACCAGTGCATCAGGTCTCGCCTCAAAAATGATACCGATCACACCAATCGGACAGGAAATACGATATAATTTTAATCCCTCATCCAATTCTCTTGCCAGCTGTACTTTTCCCAATGGATCTGCCAGTTTGATCAATCCCTCAATTCCTGCCGTCACATCGGCAAGCTTATGTTCATCAAATTTCAGACGTTTGCGAACCGATTCCGGCACACCGGCTTCTTCTGCTGCTTTCATGTCCTCCTGGTTTGCTGCAAAAATTTCATCTTTATGCTCAAGCAGCGCCTCTCTGACCGCAGCAAGTGCAGCATTTCTCTGTTCCAGACTCATTGCAGCCATATTGGAACTGTCCTGTTTCATTCGTGCCGTAATTTCTCTCATATTCATCGCGCTTACCTCACTTCATTGTCTTATCATACGGTTACAAGTCTCGCAGAGCTTGACTTTCATATATCCTGTCACATATTACTTCATTTCATAAATTAATATTTTCCAATATTGAACAGCTACATTATAGCATGCTTTCTCACTTTATCAAATTAAATTGCCAACTCACAAATAAATAAATTAAGAAATCATTAAATAATTACAAAAGCACTTGCATTATCACAAATGCGTGTTATAGTATTCTTATATAAGTTATGTAGTATTGATTACTACTTCATATTATCATCTTTGCTATATCAAGATGTATTTGTATCTATTAAATTACTTCATAGATACGAGTATAATTTTTCAAAGGGGGCGTTACTATGAGTATAAAAATTAAAGATCCGGGTAGTGCCATCACTCATGGCATAGCATTTTTGCTTACAATGGTTGCTGCATCACCACTTTTGGTCAAGTCTGCACGTCAGCCTGATAAAATTCATATCATAGCACTTAGCATCTTTGTCTTGACGATGATGCTGCTGTACGCAGCCAGCACAATTTATCACACCGTTGATTCTTCTCCAAAAGTAAACCGTTTTCTGAAAAAAATGGATCATATGATGATTTTTGTAATGATTGCGGGAAGCTATACTCCTGTATGCCTGATTGTTCTGCACAATCGCATCGGCTATATTCTCTGTGTTCTCGTATGGAGTATCGCGATACTTGGTATGATTTTCAAATTTTTCTGGGTTACCTGTCCGAAATGGGTTTCTTCCGTATTATATATCGGAATGGGATGGTTATGTGTCCTTGCCTTTGTACCAATTATTCAGGCTTTGCCAAAGGCCGGTTTTGAATGGCTTTTAGCGGGCGGATTGATTTATACTGTTGGCGGAATCATCTATGCACTGAAACTTCCTCTGTTCAATTCCCGCCACAAAAATTTCGGATCGCATGAAATCTTCCATATCTTTGTAATGCTGGGAAGTGCATGCCACTTTATCGTAATGTATTTCTTTGTAGCACAAATGCCATTATAATCTCTGGCGTCTCATCTACAATAATTTGTGGATGAGGCGCTTTTATATTTCAACGATTTCTCCCTTTTTGTTCCAATCTATGATTCCCATACTTTTTACTCTGTTTTCCCAAATCTTTTTACTATTTTATTCTCTCTTTCGGTACATTCTGGGCGTATACCCCATGAGCTGTCGGAACATACGGGAATAATAACCGGGTGTTGCAAATCCGACCTTTTCCGCAACGTCCGTTATGCTTAAGCTTCGGTCTCTTAAAAATTCAAGACTTTTTTCAATTCGAAACCGCATCAGATAATCAAAAATCGTTTCATTCATATAACGTTTAAACAAACGGCAGCTCTCAGATCTGCACAGATGAATTTCTTCCGCCAGATCTTCCAGGGAAATCGGATCCATATAATTTTGCTGTATGTATGCAATAATTGTACGAATTCGTTCCGTATCTCGCGTCACCCCAGCCTCCGTAGCTTCCGTTCTCTCATGATTTACATTCTCGAATATCAATTTCCAAATCGTCAGCAAACTGATTTGTGCATCAATTTCCAGTGTATTACTCTTTGAATCCGGCATTTCCAATGCGTCTGTCCCCGAGTCCTGCGCCTCTGATCTATTATCTTCTGCTTCCTGAATCTGCTGCAGCTGCTGTAATTTTTTTAGCTGTTCCAACACCTGCTGCATCCATTTCTCCTGATTCGTAAAGTGAATCGAAGAAAGTCTCGGATTATTCAAAATCGGATTTACATATTTTCTCTGCATCGCACTTGATCCATATCCATACAAAAATCGCGGATGAAACGTTACTGACAGGTATCGACAATCCTTAGTCTCTCCCTTATGCCCGGCGTGCAATACATTTGTATTACAGAAAAGCCCTTCGCCTTCTTTTAAATGATACAACGTTTCATTTACCTGGTATTCAATCATTCCATCTAAAACAAAAGTCAATTCTATCTCTGTATGCCAGTGCCATTGAAAGCTTTCCGTATCAAAATTTGATAAGGCTTCCGGACTTAGAAGAACCGGAAATTCATAGCTTCCATGCTTTTTTATTTCTTTTTGTTCTTTATCTATCTGAATCTGCATAAAATCTCAATATCCTTTAAAAAAATCCCAATATTATTGTTGAATTCGCTCTTTTATCTCATTATATTGATATTATAAGAAAAAATCAATCGTAATCATTTAGGGAGCTCAACGAAAAGCAATAGCTCCCAATATAAAGGAGGATCACCATAATGGCACTTTCTATTCATGAATTAAAAGATACTTTTACTCAGGTATTTGGCGGCTCAGATGACGTGAAAGTTTACTTCGCACCGGGACGCGTAAACCTCATCGGCGAACACACCGATTACAATGGCGGACATGTTTTTCCATGTGCCCTTACCATCGGTACCTATGGCCTGATTCGAAAAAGAGAAGACCGCACCATTCGTTTTTATTCCATCAATTTTGATAAAATGGGAATTGTTACAACCTCTCTTGATGACCTGACTCCATCCAAACAGGCTGGCTGGACCAATTATCCGAAAGGTGTATTCTGGACTTTTGAAAAAAGAGGCTATCATATTCCGACAGGTGCCGATATTCTGATCTACGGTGATATCCCTGCAGGATCCGGCTTATCCTCCTCCGCATCACTGGAAGTTCTGACCGGAATCATGCTGCGTGATACATATGGTTTTGATATTTCCATGACTGACCTTGCATTGATCGGACAGTACTCCGAAAATAATTTTAATGGAATGAACTGCGGTATCATGGATCAGTTTGCCAGCGCAAATGGAAAAAAAGACTGCGCCATTTTCCTGGATACCGCAACACTTGACTTTGAATATGCTCCAATCAAACTTCCAACTGCAAAAATCGTAATCACAAACAGTAATGTAAAGCACAGTCTTGTAGGCTCCGCTTACAACGACCGCAGAAGAGAATGTGAAACAGCTCTGAAAAATCTGCAGACCGTATGCGATATCAAAACACTCGGTGATTTGACCGAAGCAGAATTCGAAGCACACAAAGATGTAATTTCTGATCCAATCTGCCTGAAACGAGCAAAGCATGCCGTATATGAAAATCAGAGAACCATCCGTGCGGTAAGTGCACTCAAAGAAAATAACATTGAAGAATTCGGTCGTCTTATGAATGAGACACACGTTTCTCTTCGTGATGACTTTGAAGTATCCTGCAAAGAAACCGATGTTCTGGCAGAACTTGCATGGAGCATTCCGGGAGTGATCGGCTCACGTATTACCGGAGGCGGATTTGGCGGCTGTACCGTTAGTATCGTAAAAAACGAATCTGTTGATACTTTTATCGAAACAGTCAAAAAAGGATACAAAGAACAAACCGGTCTTGATGCTGATTTCTATGTCGTTGACATCGGCGATGGTGCACGCGAGTTATCTTAGTAGACCGGGAATATAAACAGACAAGAATTTTATAAACACAACAAATATTCGGAGGCATGCAAATGTTATCAACCTATATTACCGCTTTAACAGAATACGGTATTCGTACCGGCCTTACACCGGCATGCGAACGCATTTATACAATAAATCTTTTATTAGAAATTTTTCATGAAGATGAATACATCGAACCGGAACAGGTTCCGGAATTAGAATTGGAAGAAATTTTAAAAGAACTTCTGGATGAAGCCTGCCGCAGAGGAATCATCGAAGACAGCATTGGTTTCCGCGATCTGCTGGATACCAAAATTATGAATTGTCTGCTTCCTCGCCCGGCTCAGGTTCAGAAAGAATTTTTTGAAAAATACAATCGATCTGCTGTCGAAGCAACTGACTGGTTCTATAAATTCAGTCAGGACAGCGACTACATTCGCCGCTACCGTATCGTCAAAGATCAGAAATGGAAAACAACCAGTCCTTACGGTGAAATTGATATCACGATCAACCTTTCCAAACCGGAAAAAGACCCTCGTGCCATTGCTGCCGCAGGTGCTGCAAAATCATCTGCTTATCCTAAATGTCAGCTTTGTGTAGAGAATGAAGGCTATGCCGGTCGTTTAAACCATCCGGCCCGCGAAAACCATAGAATCATTCCTTTGACAATTAATGGCAGTCAGTGGGGATTCCAATATTCTCCATACGTATATTACAATGAACACTGCATCGTTTTTAATGGTGAACACACACCTATGAAAATCAACCATGATGCATTTGTCAAATTATTTGACTTCGTAAAACAGTTTCCTCACTACATTCTCGGCTCCAATGCCGATCTTCCAATTGTAGGTGGATCCATTCTCAGCCACGATCATTTCCAGGGTGGAAATTACAGCTTTGCAATGGCAAATGCGCCTATTGAAAAAGAACTTTCCATTCCAGACTATGAAGATGTAAAAGCAGGAATTGTAAAATGGCCAATGTCTGTTATTCGTCTGCAGTGCACCGAAATCGACAGAATCATCGCTCTGGCAGATCACATTCTGGATACCTGGAGAGGCTATACCGATGAAGCAGCATTCATTTATGCTTATACCGGCGAAACACCACATAATACAATTACTCCAATCGCACGTAAAAAAGGTGATCTGTACGAACTAGATCTAGTACTTCGCAACAATATTACAACAGACGAACATCCTTTAGGTGTTTATCATCCTCATGCAAATCTGCATCATATCAAAAAAGAAAACATCGGTCTGATCGAAGTAATGGGACTCGCAGTTCTTCCGGCTCGTTTAAAATCAGAAATGAGTCAGTTAAAAGAGGCCATCCTTGCAGGAAATGATCTTACACAGGATGAAGTACTTGCAAAACATGCAGACTGGGTTGCTGAATTCCTTCCGAAATACGCTGCTGTCAATGCAGAAAATATTGAACAGATTCTTCAGCATGAAATCGGACAGGTATTCGTTCAGGTACTGGAAGACGCCGGTGTATACAAATGCACCGAAGAAGGACGTACAAACTTTATGCGCTTTATCAATGCCCTGTAAAATAAATGTACAAACTTTACTTACATTACCAATATTTCGTAAAATAAACGCGCAAACTTTATCATCCGATATATAATAGTAATATATAATTTGTTCAGAATGAAATAACTATATAGAGAAAGGAACTTCGCCATGAAAATTTTAGTTACCGGCGGCGCCGGCTATATCGGCAGCCATACTTGTGTAGAACTTTTAAATGAAGGATATGAAGTTGTCGTAGTTGACAACCTCTATAATGCATCAGAAGAATCTCTTCGCCGTGTTCAGAAAATTACCGGCAAGACTCTCACTTTTTATGAAGCTGATCTTCTTGACCAGCCTGCAATCGATGCAATTTTTGACAAAGAAAATATTGATGCAGTTATTCACTTTGCCGGTTACAAAGCGGTTGGTGAATCTGTAGCAAAACCAATCGAATATTATCACAATAATATGACCGGAACACTTCTCCTGTGTGAC
This sequence comes from Eubacteriales bacterium, assembly GCA_030526665.1. Lineage (GTDB taxonomy): Bacteria > Bacillota > Clostridia > Lachnospirales > Lachnospiraceae > Blautia_A. Next base: position 1,510 of record JAUNCI010000009.1, on the reverse strand, counting down.
AGCATGCGTAAACACAATGTAAAAAATATCATCTTCAGTTCTTCCGCGACTGTATATGGTGATCCGGCTATCATTCCAATCACTGAAGATTGCCCGAAAAAACAGCCAACCAACCCATATGGCTCAACCAAAACAATGCTGGAACAGGTTCTTATGGACATTCATACAGCAGATCCTGAATGGAATGTTATCCTTCTTCGTTACTTCAATCCAATCGGTGCTCACAAATCCGGTATGATTGGAGAAGATCCAAAAGGAATTCCGAACAACCTTCTTCCTTACGTAGCTCAGGTTGCAATCGGAAAACTTCCTTCCATCGGTGTATTTGGAAATGACTACGATACAGTAGACGGAACCGGTGTCCGTGATTACATTCACGTAGTAGATCTTGCCAAAGGTCATGTAAAAGCCCTGGCAAAATTCAATGAAGAAAAAACTGTCCGTATCTACAACCTCGGTACAGGAAATGGATACAGCGTATTACAGGTAATTAAAGCATTTGGAAAAGCCTGCGGAAAAAAACTTCCATATGTCATCAAAGAACGCCGTCCCGGCGATATTGCAACCTGCTACTGCGCACCGGAAAAAGCCAAAAAAGAACTTGGTTGGGTTGCAGAATACGGAATCGAAGAAATGTGCGAAGACTCCTGGAGATGGCAGTCACAGAACCCGAACGGATATAATTAAAAATTGAAGATCTGGCTGATAGATTATTATCGTCCGTTATGATTCAATAATATAATGAAAAAAAGGACATTCCTATATACATCGAAGATTTTCAAAAATGTATATAAAGATGTCCTTTTTCCTTTTATTTTCCATGGCTCTTCTTATTTTATAATCATCTATAAGCTTTCTAATATTCACTCCTCTATCAGTTGCAGCTTCTTGTCCCGGCTCAGCTGCTTGATCTGATACTCTCTGCTCATAGCTTCTTCTTTCGTACGAAATCCCTCAAAATAAACCAGTTCAACCGGTCTCTTTGCTCTTGTATATTTCGCACCATTTTTGCCCTCATTATGTGCTTTTAAACGTGTTTTCAGGCAATTTGTCCATCCTGTATACAACGTTCCGTCAGCGCACTGCACAATATATGTATAGTTATAGGTAAAATCCATGATACCCGGTGTCTCCTATCATCCATTCTGATATAAAAAAAACACCTGCATGTGCAAGTGTTTTAAGTGAAGCATCGGGGATTCGAACCCCGGACAACTTGATTAAAAGTCAAGTGCTCTACCGACTGAGCTAATGCTCCATATTTAATTCATTTTATTCTTTTGAATAAAATGCCCAGAGCCGGAATCGAACCAGCGACACGAGGATTTTCAGTCCTCTGCTCTACCAACTGAGCTATCTGGGCATGAGTAGCGGGAATAGGATTTGAACCTATGACCTTCGGGTTATGAGCCCGACGAGCTTCCAGACTGCTCCACCCCGCGATAATAAAAAATGAAAAAAGCCGATGATCGGACTCGAACCGATAACCTGCTGATTACAAATCAGCTGC
>JAUNCI010000038.1 GCA_030526665.1 Eubacteriales bacterium | reverse complement strand
CCGTAATAATAATCAAATGAAATCATCTGTCTCACGCCGATCCCTCCTTTCTTTTATCTGCGCTATTCTTGTGTCTGTTTCCATTTATCCAGTAACTGGAAAATAATCTTTTGTATTTCCTGTTCGTTGTATTCTTCTGAAAAATATTTATTCAAATGGGAAGTCTCAATGACTACCCTGCGTTTGTTCTTTGGTTTTCCAATGATAACGGAATATACCATTGGCTGTGTCAGTTTCTTTTCCTTGCTATGCTCCTTAAGTTTCTCTGCCTGAGCACCACTTGGATACTTTCTGTGAGCATCACATACTTCCAATACCCATGCCTGCTCTTCTTCCGTCAGGTAAGAAAGATATCCACCTGCCTGTACTGCCAGCTTTCCATTGTCCACATAAGACAGTAATGTTGGGTGCAAATAGGTCAGCCGGATATATCGCTGTACCTTTCTGGCATTATCACCGTACTTTCTTCCCACCATATCCGCGGAAGAGATTCCCTTACTTCCAGGATGCCGCATTGCCTCCATCTGCATCCGATAGGCGAAGGCTTTCTCACTTGGCCTGATATTGCTTCGTTTCAAGTTGCTGTAGACCATCAGATCCACCGCTTCGGCATCGGAAAGATTCTTCACAAATACCGGCATGGTAGATAGCCCTGCGAGTGCTGCAGCATGTTTTCTTCTGTGTCCGGCAATAACTTCGTACCCTCCGTCCGGTCTTGGTCTTACAATACCCGGCTCCAAAATACCTCTGTCTTTGATACTTGCAACCAGTTCCGCCATATCTTCATCATCATTTACCTGAAACGGATGATTTTCAAAGTCATACAGAAGGGAAAGATCCACTTCCACACAATCCTTCAGATCCGGTGCCTTTCCAAACAGATCATCATAGGAACTCAAATTGATTTTCGATGCACTACTCTTCTTCATGGATCAACACCTCCTGTGTCAGCTGCATATAAGCTTCTGCAACTCTTCCTTTAGGATCATGTCTGTAAATACTGATTCCTTCCGCACTTGCTTCCTCTGCCCTCACAGAAAATGGAATATGCGTATCAAAGATCCTTACCTTCTCTCCATATACCTGATGGATCAGGGCAATGATATCCTTTGCGTAGTTAGTTCTCTGATTTGTCATGGAGATCAGAATTCCTTCGATAGCAAGATTCCGGTTCATCTGTCTTCTGACTTTACTGATGGTCATGAGAAGCTGTTCCAACCCTTTCACTGGCAGGTACGATGCCTGAACAGGGATCAGAACACTATCGGCACAGGCCAGGGCATTGATCGTCAGCATTCCAAGGGATGGCATACAGTCAATCAGAATATAATCGTAGTCTTCCTTCACCTGATCGATGTACTGGCGAAGCATCAATTCCCTACTCATCACATTTACCAGCGATACCTCAAGGGCAGCCAATTCAATATTCCCTGGGAGAACATCGATTCCTTCCTCGTGATGCTGGATCCCTACATTCTTCCAGTCGAATTCCTCATCCCTGATAATTCCGCTAAGCACCGTTCCCAGTGTTTCCTTCAGATCGTCCGGTTCCCGATATCCCAGGCTAGCTGAGAGACTTCCCTGGGGATCTGCATCGATCCCCAGAACTCTCTTACCCTGTTTTGCCAGTCCAATTCCCAAATTGACCACCGTTGTTGTCTTGGAAACTCCTCCCTTTTGGTTGACTACCGCAATCACTTTGCACATTCTCTTTTCCTCCTCTTCTGTCTGAGATACTCTTCAAATATCTCCCGGTTTATGCGAACCATCTTTCCGATCTTATAGACTGCACCTGCTTCATGAGCCAGTCTGACCATTGGCTTCTCGCCAAAACCGTAGTATTCACACCCTTCCTTGTAGGTAATGAACTTCTTCTGCATAAATTCCAAATCCACAATGTCTAAATCATTCGAATACTTCCAGGCATTACCGGTCATTCCTCATCCTCCTCTGCGAAAAAGCGTCCCCTTTTCCGAAACTGTTCCAGATAATTATCAAAAATCTCTCTTTCTATTAGAACGGTTCCATCAATGCGATAAATCGCCTCTGCTTTACTTGCTAATTCAAAAAGTTTCTTATGAGAGATGCTGTAGACCAGCTCCGCCTCCTTGTAGGTCAGGAACTTTCTGCGAAGTATACGCATCTGATCCTGCACCATTTTTCTACGTTCAATGTTGTAGTATTCTTCTGACATAAATTCAGGCTCCCTTACATAGATTTTCAATGACGGTTGTACTGCTTCAGAAGATTCAGAATGCAAAAAAGGCACCCTTTGAAAGTATTATCTTTCAAAAGGTGCCTTAGGCATGTCTATATTTGGTTATGACTCTGACTTTATAATCCTTCATTATCCATCACGAAACGATGGAAATTTGTTGTCATTTTGTTGTCAACCCGATTTTGTTGTCAAGAAAAACTATGATTTTTCAGCCAAAATGGAGCAATTAATACAACTTTGCACCAGCTGGGATATGGTTATCAACCATCAAAAGATGAAGTTTCTCTTCTCCTTCTTCCTCATGGATTGCTGAAAGCAGCATACCACAGGATTCGATACCCATCATGGCTCTTGGCGGCAGATTTGTGATTGCGATCAGAGTCTTTCCAACCAGTTCTTCCGGCTCATAAAATGCGTGAATACCGCTTAAAATGGTACGTTCTATGCCTGTTCCGTCATCCAGAGTGAACTGCAGAAGCTTCTTGGACTTCTTCACTGCCTCGCATGCGAGAACCTTAACTGCACGGAAATCTGACTTGCTGAATGTATCAAAATCTACTGATTCTTCGAAAAGAGGCTCGATTTTAACCTTGGAGAAGTCGATTTTTTCTTCTTCAACCGGAAGTTCAACTTCTTTTCCCTGGTTTGCAGATTTTGCTGCCTTTTCGCCAGTGATGCTCTTCATTGTCGGGAACAGGAGTACGTCTCTGATAGCCTGGCTGTCTGTCAGAAGCATTACGAGACGGTCGATACCGTATCCGATACCACCTGTCGGAGGCATACCGATTTCAAGTGCGTTCAGGAAGTCTTCATCTGTATGCTGGGCTTCTTCGTCACCTGCTTCTGCATTTGCATCCTGCTGTGCAAAACGTTCTCTCTGGTCGATCGGGTCATTTAATTCGCTGTAAGCGTTACACATTTCCCAAGTATTGATAAAGAGTTCGAATCTCTCTACCTTTTCAGGATCTGTTGGTTTTTTCTTTGTTAATGGTGAAATAGATAACGGATGATCCATGATGAATGTTGGCTGGATCAGTTCTTTTTCACAATATTCTTCGAAGAACAGGTTGATGATATCACCTTTTCCATGACGTTCTTCAAATTCGATGCCGCGTTCTCTTGCGAGTGCTTTTGCATCTTCATCTGTTGCAACTGTATCGAAGTCGATACCTGCATATTTTTTGATTGCATCATTCATTGTGAGACGTTCAAATGGTTTGCCAAAATCGATCTCAATACCATTGTATGAGAATTTTGTGCTTCCAAGTACGGTCTCAGCAAGGTAACGGAACATTGATTCTGTAAGTTCCATCATTCCTTCATAATCTGTATATGCCTGATATAATTCCATCAGCGTAAATTCAGGATTGTGACGTGTATCAACACCTTCATTACGATATACTCGACCGATTTCATATACTCTTTCAAGGCCGCCAACGATCAGTCTCTTGAGGTAAAGTTCAAGAGAAATACGAAGTTTTACGTCTTCGTTCAGCGCATTGTAATGTGTTTCAAATGGACGAGCTGCTGCACCACCGGCATTGCTGACAAGTGTTGGGGTCTCAACTTCGATGAAGTTTCTGCCGTCCAGGAATTTACGGATTTCTTTGATAATCTGTGAACGTTTCAGGAATACTTCTTTTGATTCCGGGCTCATGATCAGATCTACGTATCTCTGACGATAACGCATATCTGTGTTTGTCAGTCCGTGGAATTTTTCCGGAAGAATCTGGAGACTCTTTGACAAAAGAATCATTTCTTTTGCATGGATAGAAATTTCCCCTGTTTTTGTACGGAATGCATATCCTTTTACACCATAGATATCACCAATGTCAGATTTTTTGAAATCTGCATAGGATTCTTCTCCGATTGCATCTCTTGCAACATATACCTGAATGTTTCCTGTTAAATCCTGAATGTTACAGAAAGATGCTTTTCCCATAACACGTTTAAACATCATACGACCTGCGATACTTACATCGATCGGCTGTGCGTCCATGATTGCTCTACGTTCGTTGTAGTCATCATTGATAGCCTGTCTGGCTTCTTTTTCATCCATTCCTTCTGTATTTACAGTTGCTCTTCCCGCCAGAAGTTTTGCTTCGTGTTCGTTATAGAGTTCTTTTACATCTGTTGAATGGTGTGTCTGATCATATTTTGTAATCTGGAATGGATCGTCGCCTCTTTCCTGCAAATTAGCAAGCTTTTCGCGGCGAACTTTCAATAACTGATTGACATCCTGTTCCTGCTGCTGTTTCTGCTGTGCCACTCCACGTTCCTCCTAAATATTATTGGTAACTTGCGAAAATTAGATATTTCTTTCGATTGCCAGAACACTATACTGACAGATCAGTCCGTTTGGCATTTCTACGTCTACAGTATCGCCTACTGCTGCACCGATCAGAGCTTTTCCTACCGGTGATTCGTTAGAGATTTTGCCTTCCAGTGAATTTGCTTCTGTAGAACCTACGATTTTCAGTTCCATTTCTTCGTCAAATTCCTTATCTAAAACTTTAACCTTACATCCAACGTTGATTTTTGCAGCGTCAACTTCATCTTCCACTACAACCTCAGCGTTTTTCAGAATTTTTTCAATTTCTTCAATACGAGCTTCGATATCTCTCTGTTCGTCTTTTGCTGCATCATATTCAGCATTTTCTGATAAGTCACCCTGTTCTCTAGCTTCTTTGATTTTACCTGCTACTTCTTTTCTTCTAACTACTTTTAAATCATGCAGTTCATCTTCCAGTTTCTGAAGTCCTGCATATGTGAGAATATTTTTCTTAGTTTCTGTCATTTCCATAGACTTCCTTTCAAATTACAGTCAGTATATTATATTAGATAGCATTTCGATTGTCAATATGGATGAACGTCATACATCAAAAAAAGCCTGAAAAATCAGGCTTTTTTCTACTTTTTTATAAATTTTTCAAAATTATTTTTCTTTTGTTTCTGTTTCCGGAGATTTCCATCGCGGTTTTACGAAAAAATTCAGAATTTTTTCAAAAACCGGCATTCCGCAAACAAAGACAATCACCGCGGCAATTACAAAAATCCATGGTGTTTTACTATTTACTATCATATATTCCGCGATACTTTTTCCGTTTATCGTGTTTGCTCTGGTAAACAAATACAACGGGATCATATGAAATACATAAGTTGTCATACTACGTGTTCCCCAGGATGTGAAAAAGTATCTCCTCGTCGGAGTTGCCAGCAAAAGCAAAAAGCTAAGTCCTGCAGCCACCACATAATAAACCATTCGGTATACGCCACCGTACATTGAATTTCCGATTGCCTTGATTAAAGCATATCCGTTTCGTGCTGTATACAACCCTCTATAATGATAAAATACACCATTTTTCCAATAGACCAATCCTGCTGCAACTGCAAGCGCAAAAATACTGAGAATTTTTAGTACTTTATTCTCTGCCAGTTTTTCCAGTTTTTTGCGATCCAAAAGATAGCCGGTCAAAAAGAATGGATAGAGTACCAGTGTTCTGGAAAGTGCCAGCACATCATGTACCTCTTTGTCATATCCAACCATAATTCCCAGCACAATAGATGCGATCAGCCAATAACTTCCTTTTAAGCGCTGCAAACAGATGGTAATTAAAAACCAGTTAAATAATGCCAACGCATACCATGGTGTCGAATCCTGGTATAAAAGGCGGAAGTTCTGCTTATGCTGTATCACCATATAAAACAGACACATTAGCACTGAAAATCCCAGATATAATGTCAAATATTCGAAAACCTTGTCGTATCGTTTATTTTTTACAGTATTTTTTGCAAATAGTCCACTTACAAAAGCAAATGCCGGCATATGAAAAAGATAGATAAACAAAAATACTGCTCTCGCTCCGATTACAGAATCTGCCGTTTTATTGGCCAGATGTCCGAGGACAACCAGGTAAATCAATATAAATTTGTAATTGTCCCACAGTGCTACTCGATCATTTCCCGCTGCGTTACTCAATTCAATCTTCCCTCTGCTTTCTCACTCTCTAAAAATTCAGCTATTCAGTAATACCCCTATTCAAGGCATTATACTTTTCTATCATTTTTACAATCGATCCAGCAATCTCTCCAGTTCTTCATAACTGCTGATCTGATTGGATTCTCTGCGAAGTCCTGCACTATGGCGCATTCCGGCCGTATACCAGGCAACATTTTTTCTCATTTCCCGGATTCCTGTATATTCGCCTTTCAGTGCAATCTGCATTCTGGTATGGCGAAGGATCATTTCTCGAATTTCTTCAACCGAAGGTCTCGGAAGTTCCTCTCCTGTTTGAAAATAGTGATTCATCTCCCGGAAGATCCACGGATTTCCCCGTACCGCTCTTCCAATCATGATGCCATCACAATGAGTATGTTTCCATAATGCTTCTGCTTTTTTCGGCGAATCCACGTCACCATTTCCGATTACCGGAATCGTCACTGCTTCTTTGACCTTTGCAATTGCATCCCAATCGGCTTCTCCCGCGTAATATTGTTCACGCGTTCTTCCGTGGACAGCAATTGCTGATGCACCATTGTCCTCGGCAATCTTCGCAATTTCTACAATATCCACCGGGTAATTTTCAAATCCGATTCTCACCTTCACTGTGACAGGTTTTTTGATTGCTGTAGTAAGGCTTTTTACAATTTCTCCAATCAGCTTCGGTTCCTTCAGAAGTGCCGAACCTTCTCGATTATTTACGACTTTTGGTACCGGACATCCCATATTGACATCCAAAATATCAAATGGCCGCTCCTCGATACCTGCGGCAACCTCCCCCATCAGCTGCGGATCATTTCCAAAAAGCTGCATGGATACCGGGTGTTCACATTCATCAATTTCCATCAATGCATGTGTATTTTTATTTTTGTAGGAGATGGCTTTTGCACTGATCATTTCCATGCAGATCAGACCGGCTCCCTGTTCCTTACATAACGTACGAAAAGGCAGGTCTGTTACACCTGCCATTGGAGCCAGTACAAACGGGTTTTCCATTCGGACATTACCGATTTTCCACTGCATTTGCATCTTACGCTTCTCCATTCTGCTCAGAAGCAGTTTCGTCAAACTCTTCACCGAGGAAAAATACCCGGTAATACATTTCCAGGGATTCCAAAAGTTCCTGTTTCTCTACCTGCAGCTTTTTGATTCGAAGTGCGCTGCCGATTTCGTCATAACGCGCATCCGATTCCAACGCTTCTGTTTTAAATTGCAGATTCCCATTCTCATCAAATTCCAGAGTCAAAACACCGCCGATTTCCTCTGTATACATTACACATAAAATCTGCAGTTCCTGTTTTACATACTCAGGAAGTGACTGAAAATCCTGATTAAAGTAATACTTCTGCTCATATGCGCTGGCACCGCAAAGTACTATATTATCCTGATACATATTGATCATTGATTCCTTTCCATTTTCTCAGGTTCAGATAGCATTGTAGTTTTTTACTATTTTTTACTATTTTCTGCTATTCATCTCCCTCATCCGCATTCTTCATTGCGTTCATTCGGTCGTTGATATAATTTGTCAGACCCAGACCAAATGCCTGCTCATTTTCTTTGTACTGAAGCAATGCACGGAATGTGTACACATCTTCCGGTGTGGTAACCTTGATATTTCCACGATTTCCTTCCACCATGTGCACTTCTTTTCCGATTGTTTTCATAATCGTGCAGGCATCTACCATGTTGGTATAGCCGTTTTCACTTGCACGAATTTCATCGTGTGCCGCAATAATATCATCCAGACGAAAACTCTGTGGTGCCTGTGCTGCAAATGTTTCCTTACGATACGGCACCTGACCGACGTTCTGTCCATCTTTGCTGAGAAGAATCGTCTCATAGCAGGCAGTACAGGTAATTGCGCTGCCGAACTTTTTGACGCTTTTAATGTTTTCTGAAATAACATCATAGGATACGAATGGGCGTACTCCATCATGAAGAAGTACTACGGAATCACCCGGATTCTCTTCTCTGGCTTTTTTCAGTCCCAGATAAATCGTATCCTGCGCGGTTTCTCCACCGGCAATTACACTGGCCACTTTTGTTAAATGGAAGTCCTGTACAAGACTTTCCATATATGGAATGTAATCTTTTAAAACAGATACATAAATTTTGTCAATTTTTTTGTGAAATTGGAATAACTGTAATGTATGAACAATGATTGGCTTTCCATTTACTTCCAGAAACTGTTTCGGGATTCCTGCTCCCATTCTCACACCGCTTCCACCGGCAAATATAATTGCAATATTCATAGTATTCTCCTTTTAACTCTACACGTAGCTATATAACCCGCGTACAGATACCTCTCCGGAATTCACACAGCTGACTGTGCCGTCCTCTTTCTCCACCAGCAATTCTCCCCGGTCATTGATTCCCAGACAAATTCCTTCGTAGGGTTCTTCACAGAGCACGCGCACCGGTTCTCCTTTATTTGCCAGAAGTTCTTCGTACGCTTCTCTGATTTCTGATAAATCACAGGTTTGTGCATATTTTTCGTAGTTATGTTCAAAGTACTGCAGCACAAGTGCCAATACTTCGCATCGATCAAATTCTTTTCCCGTCTCCAGATAAAAAGACGTTGCTTTGTCTGAAAGTTCCGGAATGATTTCCGGAATATTTACATTGATTCCGGTTCCGATCACAACGTAGTCAATCTGATTTCCGGCAAGTGCCATCTCTGTTAAAATTCCGCAAATCTTTTTTCGTGAAACCACTGCATCATTTGGCCACTTAATCTGTGCCGGAAGTCCCAGCTCTCGAACTGCCTGTGCAACAGACAGCCCCATGATCAAGGTCATCATAGATGCATATTCCGGTGCAAATGTCGGGCGAACCAAAAGTGAAAATGTAGCTGAGGTATCCGGCGGTGCCGTCCATACTCTTCCCAGTCTCCCTTTTCCTGCACTCTGATAATCCGCAATCGCAATCGTGCCTTCCGGTGCACCTTCTTTGGCCAATTGTTTCAGCCAATTATTGGTTGAATCTGTTACCTTAGCAAAATGGACGGTTTTGCCCGCCCATTTTGTCTTTATCGCAGACGCGATCGCCTGCTGATCATATTTGTATTTTAACATATTTCAGATGTATCTCCAAGTGTTGCTGCCATTACAGCTTTGATTGTGTGCATACGATTTTCTGCTTCCAAAAATACTTTGGACTGTGGGCCTTCAAATACTTCGTCTGTAACCTCGAGCTCTGTCAGATTGAAACGCTCGCCCATCTCTTTTCCGATAATTGTTTTGTGATCATGGAAAGCCGGAAGACAATGAAGGAAGATTGCCTTTTCGCCTGCATTTCTCATAACATCCATCGTTACTTTATATGGGGAAAGATCTCCGATTCTCTCTGCATAGATTTCATCCGGTTCACCCATACTTACCCATACGTCGGTATAGATTACGTCAGCACCTTTTGTTCCTTCCATTACATCTTCTGTCAGTGTAATAGTTGCACCGGAAGCTTTTGCATATTCCTCACATTCTGCCACAAGTGCAGGATCCGGGAAATATTTTTTCGGAGCACATGCCACATAATGCAGACCCAGTTTTGCACATACGATCATGAGAGAATTGCCCATGTTGTAACGCGCATCACCCATATATACAAGTTTACGGCCTTTCAAATCGCCGAAATGCTCACGGATTGTGAGACAATCTGCCAGCATCTGTGTCGGATGGTATTCATTGGTCAAACCATTCCAAACCGGAACACCGGCATATTTTGCAAGTTCTTCCACGATTTCCTGTCCGTAGCCACGATATTCAATACCATCAAACATAGATCCAAGAACACGAGCAGTATCCGCAATACTTTCCTTTTTGCCAATCTGTGATGCTTTCGGATCCAGATAAGTACTTCCCATACCAAGATCATGTGCAGCTACTTCAAAAGAGCAGCGAGTTCTGGTACTTGTTTTTTCAAAAATAAGGGCAACATTTTTGCCTCTGTATAATTCATGCAATTCCCCTGCTTTTTTCTTTGCTTTCAAAGCAGCCGCAAGGTCTATCAAATACAGTATTTCTTCCGGTGTATAATCTTTCAGTGTCAAAAAATGTCTTCCTTTTAAATTCATGATACTCGCCTCTTTCTAAAAATTTCTTTATTATGTTTCTATCTTCTCTGACGTGCTGTTTCGTACATCAAAATTCCCGCAGCCATCGCTGCATTTAGCGATTCAACCTGACCACACATCGGAATTCGAATCAGACAATCCGCAGCCTCTGCTGCAGTTTCTGTCAATCCTTTTCCTTCGTTCCCAATCAAAAATGCGGTTCCGCCGGTATAATCTTCACAGTCATAGGAATTCTTTCCATTTAAATGTGCTGCAAAGCTGCGAATTCCTTTTTCTCTGAAAGTATTTTTTAATGATAGCACATCTTCCACGTAGATAAAAGGCATTCTGTAAATAGAACCCATTGTAGAACGAATAACTTTGGGGTTTGTGATATCCACACAGGTTTTTGTCAAAATTACGCCGTCGATGCCGGCGCCTTCACCGGTTCGCAAAATTGTTCCGGCATTTCCGGGATCCTGCAGATCCTCCAAAACCACTACAAAAGGATGCTCTCCTTTCACAATGTCCTCCAACTGATAGGACGGTTTTTTCAACACCGTAAGAACTCCCTGCGGTGTCTGTGTATCACACATCTGTCGAAACACCTGATCTGCAACTATTTCATACGGATACTTTTTCACCTGTTCCATCAGCTGCGCATCCTCAGACAAAGCTTCCGTCACATACACCTTCTCCACCCAGGATGCCGGTGCTTCATAAAACATCTTGCGCCCTTCTGCAACAAACAGACCCTGCTCACGACGCGCCTTCGCCTTCTGATTCAATTGTATAATATTTTTAACCTGTGCATTTCCCGTACTGGTAATCATATATACTGCCGTTTCTCCCTTTATTAGTTCTAGGGTCAAAATCATTTTTAAGGAATTTATTTTTTCTCGAATTTCTATGATACGCAGCATGGGATTTGTAAAGCAAACATTTACTTTGCGGTTTTAGCGACTTGCAAAATCCAGTTATTAGAAACACTTAAAATCGAAGCCATCGCTGAGATTTTATATAGTGTTTCTTAAACTTAGTTTGCAAGCGCGTTGCAAAGGTTTGCG
>JAUNCI010000037.1 GCA_030526665.1 Eubacteriales bacterium | reverse complement strand
AAGTATCAAGTGTTTTATTATTTCACTTGTCTACCTAGAAGGGAGCATATCAAAACGTTGCAATTCCCTTTTTTATATTCTCATGCTACTTAATACTCGGCAAATTCCATTTGAACCAAATTGCCAGAAAACGAATCAGCATAACTGTTAATGATGAAATAATCATTGCTGTATTTGGCGTTGCATTTCGATATCCGATCACACATACAATTGCTCCAACAATAGAAGCACACGCATAAATGTGTTTATACAGAATGTATGGCGGTTCATTTGCCATGATGTCACGAATAACTCCACCGCCTACTCCACTGATGGTTCCGAGAAATACCAGCAAAAATGCATTGTTGAGATACCCATGTCGAACACCGATCGATACTCCGACAGCAGTAAATATCCCTAATCCTATCGTATCCATAATCCACATCGAACGATCGTAATGACATTTAAACCCTTCTCTGTTTAAAACTCCGCCATATTTTGCAATCAAAAAAATAATAACAGAAACAATACTTGCAATCAAAGCATAAATCGGATCGACAAAAACGTTCGGAGGAATAATCCCGAGAACCAGATCTCGCATCATTCCTCCGCCCACTGAAGTAATCACACCCAAAACGCTAACTCCGAATACATCCATTTTATGCTGAATTCCAATCATGGCTCCGGACGCAGCAAAAGAAATCGTTCCGATAATTTCCATGACAAAAGTTAATGTTTGAATATCCATTTTCGAAAATCTCCTCCGGCCGCTTATTTTGATTTCCAGGTTGATCTGGAGAACAGAATCAGAATCGGGAATATTTCGAGTCGTCCTGCAAGCATATCTAAAATCAAAACACTTTTTTGAGCGATACCAAATGCAGAATAATTACAAGTCGGTCCTACAGCATCCAAACCTGGACCAATATTATTAAAACACGCTAACACAGCTGAGATATTGGTAGTAACCGAAAAATTATCAAGCGAAACTACCAGGAAACTCAGAATCACAATAATAACATAAGCAGCAAGATAAGCATTTGTATTTGCAAGAGTTACCTCACTGACAACATTACCATTACTTCGAACCTTTTGGATTCTTTTTGGATGAATAACCTGATGTATATTTCTGCGCAGACTCTTCATCAAAAGCAAAAATCTGCCACATTTCATACCGCCTCCGGTACTACCCGCGCAGGCACCTATTACCATCAGACATAATAGAATACCTTTCGAAAATGCCGGCCACATATCAAAATCTGTCGTCGCAAAGCCTGTCGTAGTAACAATACTTGCTACCTGGAAGAAAGCATGACGAACGGTTTCTCCAATGCTTCCATACATTCCGTAAATATTCCATACGATCAGGGCCACGCTTCCGAAGACTACAGCCAGATAGAGGCGAAGTTCTTCATCCTTGAAAACGCTTTTGAACTCTTTGAGCAAAAGTAAATAATAACAACTAAAGTTTACACCAAACAACAGCATAAATACAGTACATACATTTTGCAGATATGGACTATATCCTGCAATACTGTCATTGCGAACACCAAATCCACCGGTGCCGGCAGTACCAAACGCGGTACATACAGAATCAAATAACGACATTCCGCCAATTAACAGGAATATAATATTTAACACCGTAATGACAATATACAGTCTGTATAAAATAGCTGCTGTCTTTTTAATTTTCGGTACAAGTTTTCCAACTTCCGGTCCAGGGCTCTCTGCACGAAGTAAATGAAGTGTAAAACTATTACGCTCTCCATCCGCCGGAGCAATCGCAAGCAGAAATACAAGAACTCCCATACCGCCAAGCCAATGACTGAAGCTTCTCCAATACAGAATACCTTTGGATAAGCTTTCCACCTCAGGCAAAATAGATGCTCCCGTGGTCGTAAAACCGGAAACAATTTCAAAAAGTGCATCAATAAAAGATGGTATTTCTTTGGAAATATAAAATGGCAGACATCCAAAAATACTAAGGACGATCCATCCCATTCCAACACATACAAGACCATCTTTTGCAAACATATGCATCTTTTTGGTTCTGCATACGTAATGCAAGAATATTGCGACGATTGCCGTACCCACGATCGTGATTGCAAATGCCATTGCTGCATTTTTTTCCCTACAGAACAAACTGATCAATAATGCAGGAATCATAAACACAACTTCGATCATCAAAATCATGGATACAAATCGGCCCATCATTTTATAATTCATAACTTAGCCTTTCGATCATTCAAAGATTTCATTCATCGTGTAAACAATTCGTTTACCGGTTGAAACGACAATGACATGATCCCCTTCCACAAATTTTGAATCACCATTAGCAATCTCGATATTGTTATCATGGTTAATACATGCAACCAGAATACCTTTTCTGATTCTCAGTTTTTTCAACTCAACGCCACAGTTACGAACAGTACTGTCAACAATAAACTCAGTTGCTTCTGCCTGTCCGTCAATTAAGGAACTGACAGTAATTGCAGCGCCGGACTGATTCTGAAGTGCACGAATGTACTGAACAATACGATTACAGCATAATTCCTTTGGTGAAACGATACCTCCGAGTGCTACTCCTGACAGAATACTTCCATGTTCATCATGACTCAGTTTTGTAATCGTCTGCGGAACGCCGATATTGTGAGAAAACATCGAAATTACAATATTCAACTCATCCAATCCCGTAAG
The DNA here is from genome assembly GCA_030526665.1 of Eubacteriales bacterium. Classification (GTDB taxonomy): domain Bacteria; phylum Bacillota; class Clostridia; order Lachnospirales; family Lachnospiraceae; genus Blautia_A. The sequence goes on along the minus strand of JAUNCI010000037.1, from coordinate 9,177 downwards.
AGCAACTACCGCATCACTGCTTTCGATCTGCTCATTTACCAGTGTAAACTGATTGCCGACATCACCTTCAATAATCGTTGTTTCATCCAACATTGATGCCAGTTCTTCACAGCGCGCCGGGTTCTGCTCGATGATTTTTACATCGATTCTCTGTTTTTCCAAAAGTTTGGCAAGGTAGAAACTAATCATACCTCCACCACACAAAATCATATGTTTGATTTTTCTATTGAGAATTCCCAGATTCTTAAGCAGTATCGTCAGATTGTCTGCAGGAGCTGTAACGAATATACGATCATGAACTTTCAATTCAAAATCGCCATTTGGTACAAATACCTCATCACCTCGAACAACCACACATACCAGAATTTTACATTTGATAATGTTATTCAGATCATTCAGTTTCACATTTGTAAGAACGCTATCATGGGAAAGTCTCAGCTCTACAATTTCGACTCTGCCTTTTGCAAATGTATCTCTTTTCAGGAATCCCGGATATTTTAACAATCTGTCAATTTCTCGGGCAGTCTGTTTTTCCGGATTGATTGCCATCGATAAACCAAATACATCACGCATTTTATAAATCTGATCCGCATATTCAGGATTACGGATACGTGCAATCGTATGAATAGTTTTGTTTAATTCTTTTGCTGTCGCACAGCAAAGCAGATTTACTTCATCTGCATTCGTCAATGCAACGAGCACATCTGCGTCCTGAATGCCTGCTTTTGTCAGAACACTCATTGTTGCGCAATTCCCCTGAACCGCCATAATATCATAACGATCAATGCAATTCTGCAGAACATTCGCCTTCTGATCAATTAGAGTTACATCGTAGCCTTCATTAGAGAGCTGTTTGGTCAAAGATCTTCCGACTTTACCGGCTCCCGCTATAACAACTTTCAAAGCTTTCTATGCCTCCTATATACTATCATTTCAATTTTAAACCCATTGAAATATACCCGACAGGCGAGCATACTCCAAATTAATTTTATCTCTAACTACTGCTTATTGCAATAGTTTTCCTTGTTTTCATATTAACTGCATAAAAAACACCTCGAATCCCTGATGAATTCGAGGCATTAAGTTTATTGTTCCATAGACGCAACTTCTTTTTTGTATACATAACATACAAATATTGCACTGCATATTGCTGCTACCACTTCCGCAATCGGGAAAGCCCACCAGATAGTCTCCAGTTTTCCCTGCAGGGATAAGAAATATGCTGCCGGTAAAAGAACTGCAAGCTGACGAACCACTGAAATAATCAGACTCAAAAAGCCATGTCCCATTGACTGGAAGAAAGATGAGGAAATAATACCAAATCCGGCTCCCAGGAAACTCCAGCTGATAATTTTCAAAGCAGGAACACCAATCTCCATCATAGTATCTGATGCATTGAAAAATCCAAGAAGTGTTTCCGGTATAGCATGGAAAACAATACATCCGATAATCATAATAGAAGTTGCAAAAATAACACTATATAAAACTGTTTTTACGATACGTTTAGGTTTTCTGGCTCCAAAGTTATACGCAACAATCGGAATCATACCACTGTTCAATCCAAAGATTGGCATGAAGATAAAACTCTGTAACTTGAAATAAACACCAAAAACGGCCGTAGCTGTTGAAGTAAATGCAAGAAGGATCTTGTTTACACCAAAGTTCATAATTGAACTAATTGACATCATAATAATTGATGGAATACCAACGCTGTAAATATGACCGATAATCGAACGTTCCGGACGATATTTAAATGGATTAATATGAAGTTCCTTATTTTTTCTGCGATTCAGGAATAATGCAAACATTGCACCGCAAATCTGACCTGTAACGGTAGCAATCGCAGCACCGGCAACTTCTAATCTAGGGAATCCAAACATACCAAAAATCAGAATCGGGTCAAGAATCAGGTTGATCACTGCCCCTGTCAACTGTGAATACATAGAATAAATTGTTTTTCCGGTAGACTGAAGCAGACGTTCCAGCATCATCTGGAAGAAAATACCAAACGACATAACTGCAACAACCATGACATAATCAATACCGTATTTGATAATCAATTCATCTGATGTCTGAATTCTATAAAAAGATTTACCAAAGATTAATACGACCGCCGCAAATGCTATAAAACTAAATGCACTAAGCCACAAACCGTTGTTGGCAGCTCTGTTCGCATACTCATTCTTTTTCTCACCGAGTGCTTTTGAAACAGCTGCATTTACACCGACACTGGTACCACTTCCAACCGCGATCATCAGATTCTGAATTGGAAATGCAAGAGATACGGCTGTCAGAGCCTCTTCGTTTAATTGAGCAACGAAAACACTATCGACAACATTGTACAAAGCCTGCACCAGCATAGATAACATCATCGGAACAGACATGGTAATCAAAAGTTTTGCGACAGGCATAACTCCCATTTTATTCTCTTTCATATTCTGTTTTTCCAAAAATAAAACTCTCCTTTCTCCTAAAAAAAACTGCAAATATCAAAATTTGATAAAAATTGGTCTCTGTGTAAAACTCACAAAATTATTTCAATATTTTAGTGAACAATTACAATTCCTAAGCTATTTTAGTAAATCCACAACACTCTGTCAACTTAATATCTTATATATTTTCAAAAAATTTTTTTGTCAAAAATCCCTTATTTTTCAAGGGTTTCGGGCACTTACCATGGTATAACTTTAAAGTATCAAAGTAATTTCTACTTTTCTTTTTTGGAAACATGGTATATAATGCTTTACAAATAAAAATTTGAATGAAAGCAAAGGCAATAGGAGGAAAAAATCATGTCATACACAGATGAAGTATACGACAGAGTCGTAGCCCAGAACCCAGGCGAACCTGAATTCCATCAGGCAGTTAAAGAAGTTCTTGATTCCCTGAAAGTTGTTATTGATGCAAACGAAGAAAAATATCGTTCACTTTCAATCCTTGAGAGATTGGTGGAGCCAGAAAGAATCATCTCTTTCCGTGTACCGTGGGTAGACGACAAAGGTGTTGTACAGGTTAACAAAGGATACCGTGTACAGTTCAACAGTGCTATCGGACCATACAAGGGTGGTCTTCGTTTCCATCCATCCGTAAACCAGAGTATTCTTAAATTCCTCGGTTTCGAACAGATTTTCAAAAACTCTCTTACAGGACTTCCAATCGGCGGCGGTAAAGGTGGTTCTAACTTCGATCCAAAAGGCAAATCCGACCGTGAAGTAATGGCATTCTGCCAGAGCTTTATGACTGAGCTTTCAAAATATATCGGTGCTGACCGTGACGTTCCTGCCGGTGATATCGGTGTTGGCGGACGTGAAATCGGTTACTTATATGGACAGTACAAGAGAAACCGCGACCTCTATGAAGGCGTACTTACAGGTAAAGGACTTACATGGGGTGGATCTCTCGTTCGTACACAGGCTACAGGTTATGGTGTAGTTTATATCCTGAACGAAATGATGAAAGCACACAACGATGAAATCGCAGGAAAAACAGCTATCGTAACAGGTTCCGGTAACGTTGCTATCTACGCTGTTGAAAAAATCACACAGTTTGGTGCTACTGTTGTTGCTATGTGCGACTCTAACGGATATATCTATGATCCAAACGGAATCAAACTTGATGTTGTAAAACAGATTAAAGAAGTTGAACGTGGACGTATCAAAGAATATGCAGATCGTGTTGAAGGTGCTGAATACCATGAAGGTGTTGGAATCTGGAACATCAAATGTGATATCTATCTTCCATGTGCAACTCAGAACGAACTTGGTCTTGATGCAGTGAAAACACTTGTTGCAAACGGAACAAAATACATTGCTGAAGGTGCTAACATGCCTACAACAATGGAAGCTACAGAATATGTTCAGGCTAACGGCGTAATCTTCATGCCTGGTAAAGCAGCTAACGCAGGTGGTGTTGCTACTTCTGCTCTTGAAATGTCACAGAACTCTATGAGACTTAGCTGGACAGCTGAAGAAGTTGATGAAAAACTCCATGGTATCATGGTTAACATCTTCAAAAAAGTTGACGAAGCATCTACTCGTTACGGCATGAAAGACAACTATGTAGTTGGTGCTAACATTGCAGGTTTCGAAAAAGTTGTTGATGCTATGATGGCTCAGGGTATTGTATAAGATTTCATTTATTAATTTCATTGTAAATTTAATTAAAAATTTCATATGATTCCTTTTCTTAAATAAGAATTTAGTTGAATAGCGTAAAAAAGATCCGTAATCTTCTATTTATCATTGATAAAATAAAGATTACGGATCTTTTATTTTAGAGTATCTTATTAAAGATATTATTGATTTGAATTATTCAACATAATTCATTTAGTCGACGACTATCCATCAATATTTTAATTATATAAAATGAGATATATAAACTTAAGCCTGTTTTGCTTTAGCTGTCAGATAATATGGAACGGCAATAAATAAAATACCGCCAACCATATTTCCTAATGTAACAATTCCAAGGTTGTATGCAAATCCGCCGAATGTAATATCTGCTACACCATTTGTATTAAACAAACCAATTGACAGGAAAGTCATATTTGCAACACTATGTTCAAATCCACATGTTACGAATGTTGTAACACAGCAGAAGTTCATAATGATTTTCGCTGTTTCAGATTTCAAACGGAAACCACACCAGATTGCAATACAGACACACATGTTACAAAGAATAGCTTTTGCAAAAAGGTTTGCAGGAGTTCCTGTCATTTTTGCTGCTGCAGCATTTGAGAAAAACATACTGATGGAGTCATCCTGTCCTTTTCCCGGGATTCCTGTCATAGTGAAAATTCCGGCTGCAACTACGGAACCTACGAGGTTGCCTAACCAGCAGATGATCCAGAATTTAACAATTTTTCCCCAGCCTACAGTTTTGCTGAATCCACCGATAGACATTGTAAAGTTATTACCGGTAAACAGTTCGGATCCGGCCATTGTTACCATACAAAGTCCTACCGAGAAAACAGTACCGCAGACGAGCTTATTTCCCGGAAATACGCCGCCGCATACTCCCATCAGAATACTTCCCATCGCAATATAGACACCGGCCATACATGCCATTAGGAAAAATCCCAACATATGTTTGTCCATAAAGTTTGCTTTGTTTTTCGCAGCAGTACATACTGCACTTACATCGCTTTCATACATTTCTCTTGCCCTCCGCATTCATTATATAATATTTGCAAAATTTTGATCAAAGCTCAAGCCATCTCCCCATAGATGCTTTACAAGTTTTGTCATGCGATTTGATAGGCTAAAAATAATTTTTCGTATAATATAATGCCAGATATTAATTTGAAGCTTAAATAACCTAATATCTTGAAACAAATTATATTTTAACTCAAATTTTAGTCTTCATCACATGGATCAAAATATTTTGCCATAGTCTGTAAAACCACACCAACTGTTTCATGTGGTCTTGGAATCACCTTGTAAGATATAATATCTCCAAGTTCTTCCGCTCTTTTCACACCGGCAGCAACAGCTTCTTCAACTGCTCCAACATCACCTGTAACAGTAACTGTAAGTAAAGAAGAACCTATACGTTCCAATGCAACCAGCTTCACATCTGCTGTTTTCATCATCACATCTGCTGCTTCTACGATTGCACAATATCCCTTTGTTTCAATCATTCCAATTGCCTGCATTCAAATATACCTCATCTCTTTTTATATTTCATAGTTACTGTAATTTTAGCACATTTCACAAATTATGGAAAGCTTTTGTGGAATTTCTTTTCTTTAATGACAATGAACAAAAAAAATGTAGGAATGAGTTTAACCCATTCCTACACTTTTATTAGCTTATAAAAGCCTTGATTTTACGCTATTTATTAGAATTTGCCAGCGTCAGCTGCTTCCTGTACGGATACAGCTACAGCAACAGTCATACCAACCATTGGGTTGTTACCAGCGCCGATAAGACCCATCATTTCTACGTGAGCAGGAACTGATGAAGATCCAGCGAACTGTGCATCACTGTGCATACGTCCTAATGTATCTGTCATACCATAAGAAGCAGGACCAGCAGCCATGTTATCTGGGTGAAGTGTACGTCCTGTACCACCACCGGAAGCTACTGAGAAGTATTTTTTACCAGCTTCGATACGTTCTTTTTTGTATGTACCTGCTACCGGATGCTGGAAACGTGTTGGGTTTGTAGAGTTACCAGTGATAGAAACGTCAACGTTTTCTTTCCACATGATAGCAACACCTTCCGGAACACTGTTTGCACCATAGCAGTTAACTTTTGCACGAAGTCCTTCAGAGAATGATTTTCTGTAAACTTCTTTTACTTCGTTTGTATATGGATCGTATTCTGTTTCAACAAATGTAAATCCGTTGATACGAGAAATGATCTGTGCAGCGTCTTTTCCAAGACCGTTCAGGATAACACGAAGTGGTTTCTGACGAACTTTGTTTGCTTTTTCAGCGATACCGATAGCACCTTCTGCAGCTGCGAATGATTCGTGACCTGCAAGGAAAGCGAAGCAGTCTGTATCTTCTTCAAGAAGCATTTTTCCAAGGTTACCATGTCCAAGACCTACTTTACGTGTGTCAGCAACTGATCCAGGAATACAGAAAGCCTGAAGTCCTTCACCGATTGCAGCAGCAGCGTCAGCAGCTCTACGGCAGTCTTTTTTGATTGCAATTGCAGCACCTACAATGTAAGCCCAGCAAGCGTTTTCGAAACAGATTGGCTGAATGCCTTTGATCTGATTGTATACATCAAGACCAGCGTCTTTTGTAATCTTTTCTGCTTCTTCAAGGGAAGCAATTCCATAACTATTCAGGACAGCATTGATCTGGTCAATACGTCTCTCATATGATTCAAATAAAGCCATTGATTCTTCCTCCTATTATTCTTTTCTTGGGTCAATGATTTTAACAGCATCAGCTACACGACCATACTGGCCTTTTGCTTTTTCCCATGCAGTTGTTGGGTCATCACCTTTTTTGATGAAGTCTGTCATTTTTCCAAGGCTTACGAACTGATATCCGATGATCTGGTTATCTTCGTCAAGAGCGATACCTGTTACATAACCTTCTGCCATTTCAAGATAACGAGGACCTTTTTTCAGTGTACCATACATAGTACCAACCTGTGAACGAAGGCCTTTTCCAAGGTCTTCAAGACCAGCGCCTACCGGAAGTCCATCTTCAGAGAAAGCTGACTGTGAACGACCGTAAACGATCTGAAGGAAGAGTTCTCTCATTGCTGTATTGATAGCATCACAAACAAGGTCTGTGTTCAGAGCTTCCATAACTGTTAATCCCGGAAGAATTTCTGAAGCCATAGCAGCTGAATGAGTCATACCTGAACATCCGATTGTTTCTACAAGTGCTTCCTGGATGATACCTTCTTTTACGTTCAGGGACAGCTTACATGCACCCTGCTGAGGAGCACACCAGCCAATACCATGTGTAAATCCGGAAATGTCTTTAACTTCTTTAACAGCGATCCATTTTGCTTCTTCAGGGATCGGGGCAGCACCATGATGCACGCCCTGTGCCACTGGACACATTTCTTCTACTTCGCGTGAATAAATCATTTTAAAACTCCTTTCAAGTTTAAATTGGCTAATGATGAAGTATATTCTTATACCAACATCTCATTCTACATTTTCTCATAAAATCGACAAATCGTCTAGTAATATTTTCTTTTTCACAAAAATTTCTTCAAAAAAAAGCAGAATTCCCAATAGAATTCTGCTTTCATTACATTATTCAACATCTGATGTACAGTGTGCACATTTTGTTGCTTTGATCGGGATTTCGCTAAGGCAGTATGGACATACTTTTGTTGTCGGTTCTGCCGGAGCTTCTTCCGGTTTTTTCGCGATTTTATCGTTCATTTTGTTAATTCCTTTAACAATTGTAAAGATTACAAATGCCATGATCAGGAAATTCAGAACTGCAGTAATGAAATTACCATATCCAAATACTGCAACACCTGCTTCTTTAGCTTCTGTGTAAGTAGCGAATTTTTCTCCGCCGCCAAGCTGAATAAACAGGTTACTGAAATCAATTCCACCTGTAACAAGACTGATAACAGGCATAATAATATCATCTACCGCAGATGTAATGATTGACTGGAACGCACCGCCAATGATAACACCGACTGCCATATCCATTACGTTTCCACGCATGATAAAGGTTTTAAATTCATCTGTGAATTTACTCATCTTCTCTTCCTCCTAATTTAATTAAGCAATACATCCTGAATGCATGCTAATCTTTTTTAATATTACCACACCGTTTATTGATATTCAACTCTATTGTTCCCGGATTTATTGCATGCTATAATAAAAATGTTCAGTTTAACTGAAATAAATTTATGTAATATCTATAATGAAAACGAGGATTTTTATTATGAACAAACCTTCGAACGAATTTCCGAAATACATTCTTCCAAAATCAATCTTTCCGGAACGTTTTTTATGTTTAAGCGGCAGTGCTTTAAAACTGATAGCCATTATAACAATGCTGATTGATCACATTGGTGCAATTCTATTGGTACGATATGCACCTGCAAATGAAGCTCTTTTTCATTTATTTGGAAAAGATTATTCCCTATATCGAGTATCCAGAGATATCGGCCGTATTGCTTTTCCCATCTTCTGTTTTTTGCTTGTAGAAGGCTTCATTCACACCAGAAACCGCTTCCGTTATGGATGGAATCTTTTTCTATTTGCATTGATATCGGAAATTCCATGGAACATGTGGCATAACAATGGGCATCTTTTATATCCTTTAAAACAAAATGTTTTTTTCACTTTATTTTTTGGATATGTTGCCTTTTGTTTACTGGAATATTTCTGGGAAAATCAATGGATTCAAATACTCAGTGTCATTGCATTATTGATCATAGCTTATTATTTCCATGCAGATTATGGATGGAAAGGATTCATATTCCTGTTGATTATGTACTGGTTTCGAATGGAACGTCCCGCTCAGGCAGTCATCGGCAGCTGCTGGCTCCACTATGAATGGAAAGCCCTTTTCGCCTTTATTCCTATTAATCTCTATAATGGTGAACGTGGATTTATCAAAGGAACCTTCGGGAAATATTTCTTTTATGCTTTCTATCCGGTACATATCCTGATTCTATTAATAATCAAACATTATGTCGGATTTTGATTTAGATCTTCGAATTAGTTTTTCGAATTTGC
>JAUNCI010000036.1 GCA_030526665.1 Eubacteriales bacterium | reverse complement strand
ATTTTTTTCGAAAACAATAAATAATAAAATAATAAGCAAAAGAAAAGGGAAAAGGGGAAAAATTGATGAAAAGAGTGTTTGGTTATATTTTCCTGTGGTGTGGCGGAATAAATATTTTGGATGCTGCTATATTGTTTTTTAGATTTTTAGGGAAAACAGAGGAGCGAATGAGTTTGTTGGTATACGCTATTCTTTTTCTGGGGATTGGCGTTGGAATGATATTTCTCGGTAAATATCTTCTTTCCAAAGTATCAAAAAAACAGGCTGTTTCAGCAGAAACAAATGAAAAAGAACAATATTATAGCGTAACACTGACTGATGTCGGCTGCGAAAAGGTAAAAGTGATAAAAGTAATTCGGGAGACTTCGGGTGCAAGTCTGAGCGAAGCTAAGAATTTAACAGGCCATACACCTTCGGTTATATTGAAGTGCTGTACTGCAATGGCTGCAGATAAGCTAATGAATGATTTAGCATCCGTGGGTGCGCAATCTAGAAAAGAATTATATCAAACAGACAGCCAGTCGGAAAAAGATGCTGCTGAAATATTGCAGAAAAAAATACAAGAACAAAATGAAAGAATACAGGAGCGAAATGATAGACAGTACTTTGATATCGTGTTGACAGATGCAGGTACAGAAAAAGAGACAGTTATTCAATTGATCTGCAAATACTCAATAATGGAAGTAAAGGAAGCCAAGGAGTTGGCAGAGCATACACCTGCAGTTATCATGGAATGCGGCTCTGCTAAAATGACAGAACAGCTATGCAAAGAACTGGAGGCGTCGGGAGCACAGTATAGAAAAGACGTAAATGCGTTTGGCATCATGCTGAATAATTATCATCGGGCTTTAGTTCTGCAGGAACAGCATAATAATAAAGATGATGTTGCATTTTTATCCGTCATATCGGAAACGGCGAAAGAATTGGAAAACAGAGTGATTACAGCTTTAAAAAAGCAATCGCAGATATATGTTCTGATGGATGAGGATTATAAGACAGAGTTTGAGATGCCTTATATAGGTCTGGATGGCAGGATAGAAGTATTTACAAGTCTGATGTGGGCACGTCTTGCAGTTCAGGAAATTAGCAAAAGGAAAGCCGGGCATGTTCGGATAAAGAAGTTTCTGGATGTCAATAGCTTTTTTGAAATGATTCAGTATCTCGGAATTCATTATTTTCGTATCAATAATGGCATGGCTCCGGTAGATATTCGCACCGCAGACCTGGAGATCCCTTTTCGGAAGAATCTGATTGACCAGCACAATGCGGTAGAAAGAGGATTATTTATTCGATGGCTTCAGTATGGATACCGACTGAAAAATATGGACGATGCAGAAAAAGGCAGCGGTTTTGAAAAAATGTTGATAGAGTATATGGAAACTATGCGCCTAAATGGGTATCGAGAAATAGGAAATAACATGTCTTATGTACTTGCGACTATGCCGGAGATGGGGGACATGAATACAAGCTGGTATACCCCGAATGCTCTAAAATGGGCCAGAGAAACTGCTTTGAAGAATAACCTGCCGGATACGGTACTTATGGCAGATGGCACCAATCGTCTGGCTGAATTCACCGGGCCTCTGGATCTACAGACTTTACGATATTCTGCAGATGCCGGTTTAGGTGATTCCTGGGTTTGCGCAAGTACCGGATATCAGGAGGCAAAAGGAATGAATGCAGAAATGCAAAGTTTTGGAGTAAATAATCTGGTTATTGTTGCTGTTACATTTGATGAATTGTATATGCAGGCATGCAAATGTGCAGGAATTGAGCTGGATTCACTCATTTATGGACTCAAATTAACAAAAGATGATTTTGCCAATATCCTGAAATGGCGTGATATGAATCAGGTTCCGATTGTTGTCAATGTAAAGAACAGTAATTCATTGAATCAAGAATAAAAATATGTAAAATATAGTAATTGGAAATAGATTAATGCGAAGCGGATTTTCTGCTTCGCATTTATCTTATGTCAAAGTAATAAAAAACGGATTCTCAATTTATATAAGAGTATGATATAATTCTATCTTAACTAACAGATTATCTTTATTTTGAATTATTTTATAATACACTTTAAAGTACAAAAAGTATAACTTGTAAAACGAGGATTTGATACCATGGAAAAGCCTACCGTCAGGATTTCAGTCAGAAATCTGGTTGAATTTATTCTTAGAAGCGGGGACCTTGACAATCGAAGAGGAACAAAAGAAACGGAAGCGATGCAGATCGGCAGTAAGCTTCACCGCAAGATTCAGAGAAGCCGCGGCGGTAATTATGAGGCGGAAGTTGTTCTTCGCAGAGTTTCTGAGTTTGACGATGTTGATATTGTTGTGGAAGGACGTGCGGATGGTATCTTTTCTGAGGATGATAGAGTTTGTATTGAAGAAATAAAAGGCACGTATCAGAGAATTGAAGAGATGGCGGAGCCTGTGATGGTGCATGAAGCACAGGCAAAATGCTATGCGTTTATTCATGGAGAACTGAAGGCACTGGAAAGTATCGATATCCAGATGACCTATATCCATATGGAAACGGAAAAAATTCGATTATTTGAGAATACATATGAATTATCTGCACTGAGAACCTGGTTTGAAGGTGTTATGGAGCAGTATCATAAATGGATTTCATTTGATCTCAAATGGAAAGAAAGCAGAAATGCTTCTACAAACGGATTGGAATTTCCGTTTGAATATCGCGAAGGTCAGAAAAAGATGGTGGGAAGCGTCTATCATACAATTGCTTCTCAGAGACAGATTTTTATGCAGGCTCCAACAGGGGTCGGCAAGACAATGTCTGCCGTTTTTCCTGCGGTTCGTGCAGTTGGAGAGAAGAAAGCAGAAAAGGTTTTTTATCTGACGGCCAAAACGATAACCAGAACCGTTGCAGCAGAGGCATTTGAAATTCTGATCGATCGAGGATTGAAATACAAGGTAATTACACTTACTGCAAAAGAAAAAATGTGTATGTGTGAGAAAGTGGAATGTAATCCGAAAAATTGCCCATATGCAAAGGGCCATTTTGACAGAATCAATGATGCGGTCTATGAACTGTGGACACAAAAGGATCGCTATGACCGCGAAACTTTGCTGGAACACGCGCAGAAATGGATGGTATGTCCGTTTGAAATGAGTCTGGATGTTGCACTTTGGTGTGACGCAATTATTTGCGATTATAACTATGTGTTTGATCCAAATGTGCATTTAAAACGTTTCTTCAATGATAATCGTCAGGGCGAATACATTTTTCTCATAGACGAGGCACATAATCTGGTGGAGCGCGGAAGAGAAATGTACAGTGCGATCCTCTGCAAAGAAGATCTGATGGCGGCGAAAAATGAAATAAAGGAATACAGTAAATCTCTTACCAGAGCCTTTGACAGAGTAAATCGTCATATGCTGGAATTAAAGAAAACAACGGAAAAGTACGCAATATTGGATACGCCCGGAAATTTACCAATTAGTGTTCTTCAGCTTCAGGGTGAGATGGATAAATTTTTTGAGGAGATTTCCGAGGACACTTCTGAAGAAATTATTAGTGATGCGTATCGAGATTGCTATTTTCAGGTGCGGAATTTTTTGAATATCTGCGAATTGTTGGATGAAAATTATGTGATCTATACGGAAAACTGTGAGGACGGAAAGTTTCGAGTGAAACTATTCTGCGTGAATCCGGCACGAAACTTGTCTGATTATCTCAACAAAGGTGTCAGCACCTCATTCTTTTCAGCTACCATGCTTCCGATGCTGTATTACAGAAAACTCCTCAGTGTTCGCGAGGATGATTATGGAATCTATGTGAAATCTCCGTTTGAGCAATCCAAACGAAGTATTCTGGTGGGAACAGATGTCAGCAGTCGGTATACGAGGCGAAACTATGGGGAATATCGCAGAATTGCAGAATATATAGCCAGAAGTGCAATACAGAAAAAGGGAAACTACATGGTATTTTTCCCATCCTATAAAATGATGGATGCAGTTTATGAAATTTATGAGAATGAATTTGCACTGCCATGGGCACAGACTTTGTGTCAGAAGCCGTCGATGAATGAAAAGGAACGAGAAGAATTTCTGAATGCATTTGACGATCGAGATGGGACTTTGATTGGATTCTGTATTCTCGGCGGTGTATTTTCGGAAGGAATCGATTTGACGGGAGAGTCATTGATCGGTGCAATTATTGTTGGAACCGGAATTCCGCAGATCGGAACAGAACGAGAAATACTAAAAAAATATTATGATGAAAAAGGGGAGAACGGATTTGACTATGCGTATCGTTTTCCCGGTATGAATAAAGTTTTGCAGGCGGCCGGACGTGTGATTCGTACAACAGAAGATGAAGGAGTCATCCTGCTGTTGGATGATCGCTTCCGAAATCGAGAATATGAAGAAATGTTTCCGATGGAGTGGAGTGATCGATCCTATTGTCATCTGGGCAGCCTGGAGTTACAATTGCAAAAGTTTTGGAACAGGAGTAAATAATGAGAAAATTTTTACAAAAGAAAAAGTGCATCGGATTAACTGCAATGGTAATCAGCGGCAGTATGTTGAGCTGTGCAGCGGTATCAGGAGCAGGAAGCCTTCTCACTGTCACAGAAGAAGCAAGAATCGCACCAATGCCGGATGGCAGCGGAAAGTACCTTCTGAAAAGCGATGGATACTATTGCCTGGATGAGAATGGAACGCAGTCAACGATACCGGAAGTTCATTATTTTGATGAGTTCCATATCGGAGACGAAGTTTTAAATGGCTATTATTATCATGGTCCGGAGGCATCGTTTACAGCAGATGGATATCCGGTCGTAGCCTTAAGTAATGTGAAAGCAAAACTGTCAGAAGAGGAAGAAGTTATATTTGACGGACTCTATCTGTTGAATGAAAATGGGCTTTTGAACGCAGAACCACAGGTTCGCTATATGGATAATCTGAATATAAACGGCCAGGTATATAATGGCTACTACTATTTTAATGAACTGGGACAGATGGTAACGAATGCCGGAATGCATGAACTGCATATGGAATGCCATGGTGAGATGTTTGACGGGCTCTATTATTTTGGAGGCACAAATGGCGTGCTGCCTTCAGAAGCCGGTGAAAATGCAGAGGGTGTTCAATATGACGAACATGGTCTGGTGACTAATCTGGACAGCTTTACGATGGAACATCTGCGCTATATGATTCGAAAAGATATCGCACAGCTGCCGGGAACCTGGGCTGTATATGTAAAGAACATGAATACCGGTGAGTCAATGACGATCAACAATCGGGCATTCTTTTCGGCAAGCGTAATTAAAGCGTTTGCGATGGAACATGCTTATGCCAATATGATGGGACTTTATGTACAGGCAGCAAAAAAATTAAATACAACACCGGACAACGAGGCGGCAATCAATCGTGTGGCAACCCTTTTGACAAATATGATTACCGTCAGTGATAATGAATCATTCAATGAAATCGTACGCTTAAGTTCAGCGAATAATGATTTCTGTGAAGGTGCAGAAGATATCAATGAATATCTGCAGAATGCCGGATATGAACATACTCTTGTACAGCACACATTAGCACCATCTGCGTCTGCGGAACAGACACTTGGCGGAAGAAATATGACTTCTGTAGCAGATTGCGGATTATTGCTGGAACGTATTTATAAAGGAGAATGTGTGAGCCCTGAGGCATCGGAAGCGATGCTGGGATTATTGAGTGCCCAGAAATTCCGCAGCAAAATCCCTGCAGGCATAAAAAACAGCAATGTAAAGATTGCAAATAAAACCGGAGAAACCAACGAGGACCAGCATGACATCGCTATCGTATATGGTGAGAGTACAGACTATGTGATCTGTCTGATGTCAGAACAATGTCCGGAAGCAGCGGCTGTTCAAAATATTCAGCGTTTATCCGGACTTATCTATGAATATATGGAAACTTATGCGTTTGCATCACAATATGGAAAATTCGGGCCGAATGTTATAGATTGATTTTTGAAGGCGTATCCTATATAATAAAGCATTAGAATATTTGTAAATACATAATTCAAAAGGTGGTAGAGATGATACGAGTAGGAATGGGTTATGATGTACATAAACTTGTGGAAAATCGAAAATTAATCCTCGGAGGAGTGGAGATTCCGTATGAAAAGGGACTTCTCGGTCATTCAGATGCGGACGTGCTGATTCACGCGGTTATGGATGCTCTGTTAGGAGCAGCAGCACTGGGGGATATCGGTAAGCATTTCCCGGATACAGATCCTGCATATCGTGGAATTTCAAGCATTAAGCTTTTGAAACATGTTACTGCTTTGCTTGCAGAAAACGGATATTCGATCGGAAATGTGGATGCTACGGTTATAGCACAGAAGCCGAAAATGGCTCCGCATATTCCACAGATGAGAACCAATATGGCAGAGGCAATGGGAATCGAGGAGTCGCAGCTGAATATCAAAGCGACTACCGAAGAAGGACTTGGCTTCACAGGAAGCGGAGAGGGAATCTCATCCCAGGCAATTTGTCTGTGCTATAAAAAATAGATTTATCGGAGGAACTGAGCAATGAAATTATTCAACACCATGACACGTACCAAAGAAGAATTTGTTCCAATCGAAGAAGGAAAGGTACGCATGTATGTATGTGGTCCTACAGTATACAATCTGATTCACATCGGAAATGCAAGACCGATGATTATTTTTGATACTGTCCGCAGATATATGGAATACAAAGGTTATGAAGTAAACTTTGTATCAAACTTCACAGACGTTGATGACAAAATTATCAAAAAAGCAATCGAAGAAGGCGTAAGTGCCGACGAGATCTCTAAACGCTATATTGAAGAGTGCAAAAAAGATATGAATGGCATGAACGTAAAACCTGCAACGATTCATCCACAGGCAACACAGGAAATCGATGGCATGATCGATATGATTCAGACATTGATCGACAAAGGATACGCATATCCTGTTGAAGACGGAACCGTATATTTCCGTGTCAGAAAATTTGATGAATATGGAAAACTTTCTCATAAAAACCTGGATGATCTGCAGTCAGGATTCCGTGCACTTCAGGTATCCGGTGAAGACCAGAAAGAAGATCCGATGGACTTTGTTCTCTGGAAACCGAAAAAAGAAGGGGAGCCGGCATGGAAATCACCTTGGTGTGAGGGAAGACCGGGATGGCATATTGAATGCTCCGTAATGTCCAAAAAATATCTGGGTGAAGAAATTGATATTCATGCAGGCGGCGAAGACCTTGTATTCCCACATCACGAAAATGAAATTGCTCAGAGTGAATGCTGCAACGGAAAAACATTTGCAAGATACTGGATGCACAATGCATTTTTGAATATCGATAACAAAAAGATGTCAAAATCTCTTGGAAACTTCCGCACAGTTCGTCAGATCAGCGAACAGTATGATCTGCAGGTGCTTCGTTTCTTTATGCTGAATGCGCATTACAGAAGTCCGCTGAACTTCAGTGCAGACCTCATGGAAGCATCCAAAAACGCGTTGGAACGTATCAATGATGCAGCTGCAAAATTAAAAGATATCGTTGATGCAAATCAGGCAGTTGTAATCACAGATGCAGAAAAAGCACTTCTTCCGGAAATTCAGAAATTCGTTGAAAAATATGAAACGGCAATGGATGATGACTTCAATACGGCAGATGCACTGGCTGCTATTTTTGAACTTGTAAAATTTGCAAACACAAATGCGAACGGACAGAGCTCTGCGGAATTTGCAGGAGAACTGTTAAAAACAATTGAGAAGCTTTGCGATATTCTTGGCCTGATCGCAGTGAAAAAAGAAGAAATTCTGGACAAAGAGATCGAAGATCTGATTGCACAGAGACAGGAAGCCAGAAAAGCGAAAAACTTTGCCCGTGCAGATGAAATTCGTGATGAATTACTGGCAAAAGGCATCATTCTCAAAGATACCCGTGAAGGAGTAAAATGGAAAAGAGCTTAAATACGTTTGAATATTTTAAAGAAGCATTTCATCTGGAGGATAGGGACATTCGTTCCTATTCTCCTTTGACGCTTGCTTACATCGGTGATGGAATCTATGATCTGATCATTCGAACGATTCTGGTAAAAAAAGGAAACTGTCAGGTAAATAAACTGCATAAACAGGCGAGTACATTTGTAAAAGCAGCTGCACAGTCTGCGATGATGGAAATCCTGGAGCCGATACTGACAGAAGAAGAACACGGTTTTTATAAACGAGGCAGAAATGCTCACTCTGCAACGATGGCAAAAAATGCAACGATGGCGGATTACCGCAGAGCAACAGGTTTTGAAGCCCTGATGGGATATTTGTATATGACCGGACAATATGATCGCATGATTGAACTGGTCCGCATTGGAATTGGAGAGGACAAATTATGAGCAGTGAACAGATTGAAGGCCGCAACGCGGTAATTGAAGCATTTCGTTCAGGAAAATGCGTGGATAAATTATTTATTCTGGATGGATGCCAGGATGGAGCGATTCGAACGATCGCGAGAGAAGCAAGAAAAAAAGATACGATCATCAACTATGTTTCCAAAGAACGCCTCGACGGAATGAGTGAAACCCATGCACATCAGGGCGTGATTGCGCAGGTAGCTGCATACGAATACGCAACCGTAGAAGATATTTTGGCAAATGCAAAAGAAAAAGGAGAAGATCCATTTATCATTTTGCTGGATGAGATCGAAGATCCACATAATCTTGGGGCGATTATCCGTACTGCAAATCTGGCAGGTGCACACGGAGTCATCATTCCGAAAAGAAGAGCAGTTGGACTGACTGCAACGGTAGCCAAAACATCTGCTGGTGCACTGAATTATACACCGGTTGCCAAAGTAACAAACCTTGGAAAAACAATGGAAGAGCTGAAAGAGGCAGGAATGTGGTTTGTATGTGCCGATATGGGCGGTGAGACGATGTATCGTCTGAATTTGACAGGACCGATCGGACTTGTCATCGGCAATGAAGGAAATGGCGTCAGTCGTCTGATTCGCGAAAAATGTGACTTTGTTGCATCCATTCCGATGAAAGGGGATATCGATTCCTTAAATGCATCTGTCGCTGCAGGCGTGCTGGCATACGAAATCGTTCGTCAGAGATTAAGCAAATAACAATCATATCATAAGGAATGGGGGCTTTTATGATATGGTGATGGTTTATAAAATTGGGGAATATACTGACCCTAGGGGATTTTTGCATGAGTAATTCATACGATACAATGAAAGATGAGGAATTGATTCGTCTGTTGCGTGAAGGCCAATCGGATATCGCTGATTATCTGATGGAAAAATACAAATACCTTGTTAGAAAAAAATCAAGAGCGATGTTTTTGATTGGCGGAGAAAATGATGATCTGATTCAGGAAGGAATGATTGGATTATTTAAGGCAGTACGTGATTTTCGATTTGATATGGAAGCGTCTTTTCAGACATTCGCAAATCTGTGTATTGAGAGACAGATCTACACTGCAATCAAAAGACAGAATCGAGAACGAAATACACCACTGAATACCTACATTCCTTTGGAAGAAGCGACCAAGGACAATGGGGCCGAAGGATTTGGAATGGAAAATCCGGAAACTATTTTGATTGATCGTGAAAATGAGAGTGTTTTGCGAGATCGAATCCTGAACGCATTAAGTCCAATGGAAAAGAAAGTTTTGCTGAGTTATATGAATGGAAGCAGTTATATGCAGATCGCACAGGAGCTCGGAAAAACGCCAAAAGCTATTGATAATGCGATTCAGCGTATTCGAATGAAAGCAAAGAATTTTATATATTGACATTTATCATAAGGTCTGATAATATAATCAACTGTGAACATGTGTTACATGTTCGAAAGTGCTGCTATGGCTCAGTCGGTAGAGCGTCACCTTGGTAAGGTGGAGGTCACGGGTTCGATTCCCGTTAGCAGCTCTTTTTTTTATGCTCAAATAGCTTTAAAAAGTTATTGCTTTTATTTCAGAAATATTTATGGTATAATGTCGGTTACGTATGAGAGCGCATAGAAACTGAATGACGGGAGGACTTCAAATGGAAAACGAAACCATTTCCAAAAATTTTATAGAAAATATTATAGATAAAGATCTTGCAGAGGGTGTTTATGATACCGTTCACACACGTTTCCCTCCGGAACCGAATGGTTATCTGCATATTGGACATGCAAAATCCATTCTGCTGAATTATGGACTTGCAAAAGAATACAATGGAAAATTCAATATGCGTTTTGATGATACAAACCCTACAAAAGAAAAAACAGAGTTTGTAGAATCTATCAAAGCAGATATTCAGTGGCTGGGTGCTGACTGGGAAGACAGACTGTTTTTTGCTTCTGATTATTTTGATCAGATGTATGAAGCTGCTGTAAAACTGATTAAAAAAGGAAAAGCATTTGTCTGCGACCTTACAGCAGAACAGATGAGAGAATATCGTGGAACACTTACAGAGCCTGGAAAAGAAAGTCCATACCGTAATCGTTCCGTTGAAGAGAATCTGACTTTGTTTGAAGAAATGAAGGCTGGAAAATACGAAGACGGACAGAAAGTACTTCGTGCAAAAATTGATATGGCGTCTCCAAATATGAATATGAGAGACCCGGTTATCTATCGTGTAGCACGTATGACTCATCACAACACAGGTGATAAATGGTGTATTTATCCAATGTACGATTTTGCGCATCCAATCGAAGATGCAATTGAAGGAATTACACATTCTATCTGTACACTGGAATTTGAAGACCACAGACCATTGTATGACTGGGTAGTTAGAGAGCTGGAATATCCGCATCCGCCAAAACAGGTAGAGTTTGCAAAACTGTATCTGACCAATGTGGTTACAGGTAAACGTTATATCAAAAAATTAGTAGAAGATGGCATTGTAGACGGATGGGATGATCCTAGACTGGTATCCATCGCAGCACTTCGTCGTCGCGGATTTACACCGGAATCAATCAAAATGTTTGTAGACCTTTGCGGTGTATCAAAAGCAAACAGCTCTGTAGACTATGCAATGCTTGAATATTGTATTCGTGAAGATCTGAAACTGAAACGTCCTCGTTTGATGGCTGTTCTGGATCCGATCAAACTCGTTATCGATAACTATCCGGAAGGACAGGTTGAGTATCTGGAAGCTCCAAACAACATGGAAAACGAAGAACTTGGCAGCCGTCAGATTCCGTTTGGCAAAGAGCTGTACATCGAGAGAGAAGACTTCATGATCGATCCTCCGAGAAAATACAAACGTTTATTTGTAGGTACAGAAGTTCGTCTTATGAACGCATACTTTGTAACATGTACCGGTTATGAAACAGACGAAAACGGAAATGTTACCGTTGTTCATTGTAATTACGATCCTGAGACAAAAGGTGGAAATGCGCCGGACGGACGTAAAGTAAAAGGAACTATTCACTGGGTTGAAGCTTCAAAAGCAGGAAAAGCAACCGTTCGTCTCTACGAAAATATCGTAGATGAAGAAAAAGGCGTATACAACAAAGAAGACGGATCTCTGAACGTAAATCCAAATTCTCTGACAACAGTAGAAGCATTTGTTGAGCCTTGTCTGATGGAAGCAAAAGGCTATGACAGCTTCCAGTTTGTACGTACCGGATTTTTCTGCGCAGATATCAGAGATTCCAAAGAAGGTGCGCCTGTATTTAACAGAATCGTTTCCCTGAAGAGCAGTTTCAAACTTCCTAAATAATAGGTTGAATGATAAGCCGGACATTCTGATTGAATTACAGAATAAATTTTTAGAAAAACAAAAAATAATCCGGAGGATTTCATTATGTGAAATTCTCCGGATTTTTTTGAATGATGTGAAAAGAAAAAAAGAACATCACCTTGCAGGGAGATGTTCTTTTACCTAAGCATTTATAGATTTATTTTTCTGATTCTTCAACAAGTTCAGCATCTGCTTCTTCAGCAGTTTCTTCTACATTTTCCTGAACCGGTGCTTCAGCGAGTTCTTCCGAAGCTTCTTCAGATGCTTCGGCAGGCTCTTCTTCATCATCAGCTAATTCTTCTGCTTCCCATGAGATGTAATCAACTTTTTCTTCTTCATCATCTTCAACGTCTTCAAATTCATCGAAGTCGTCAAAATC
>JAUNCI010000035.1 GCA_030526665.1 Eubacteriales bacterium | reverse complement strand
ATTTTTCACAATGTTGGACAGATTATCGTTGCGATGTTTATTGTTGAATCGACGAATCTGGTCTATTATCTCCCGTTTTTGATTGTCACAGGTATTGTAACCGGTGTTCTGATTGGTTTTATTTCGGAAATGGTTATTAAACGTATCAAAATTTATTTTAAATAAATCACATAGGAGGAAGTAGAGGGTGAATAAAAAATCTAATAATTCAAAACCCTGGAAAGGCGTGGTAACTCTCATTGTTATTATTGCGCTGCTTTTTGGATGTGCGCAGGTGGGAGTCGTAAATCCAGATCTCTTTAAGAGAACACCAAAGGTAGAAGGAGATTTTATTACCGGTACCTACACTGCATCTGAACAGGGATTTGGCGGTGAAGTGACAGTTAATATGACGGTAAATGAAAATGGCGGTGTATCCGAACTTACATTAGAAGGTCCTGGTGAAACACCGGATGTCGGCGGAGCTGCTATTCCTACATTACAGGAAGCAATGCTTGCAGCACAGAGTGCTGATGTAGATTCTGTAAGTGGTGCATCCATCACTTCTGAAGCTGCCAAAAAGGCTGCAGCAAAAGCATTTGCAGAAGCAAAAGGTGAAGAAGTTGCTGAAGAAACTGCAGAGGAGACTGAAGGTGCAGAAGAAACAACAGAAGAAGCTGTTTCTACAAATGAAGATGCTACAGGTGATCTCATTTCCGGAACATACACAGCAAGTGAACTTGGATTTGCAGGAAATGTTACGATCAATATGACTGTAAATGAAAATGGCGGTGTATCTGAACTTACATTAGAAGGTCCGGATGAAACACCGGAAATCGGTGGAGCTGCACTTCCTAAATTACAGGAAGCAATGCTTACTGCACAGAGTGCTGATGTAGATTCTGTAAGTGGTGCAACATTTACTTCTGATGGTGCAAAAGCTGCAGCTGAAAAAGCATTTGCACAGGCAAGAGGCGAAGAAGTTGCCGAAGAAACAACTGAATCAGGCGATGCTGCCGAAGAAACAGCAGCTGCTACAGGTGATGCAGCTGAAACAACAGGAACACTAACAGCCGGAACTTATACAGCATCTGAAGATGGTTTTGGTGGAACTGTAACATTTACTATGACAGTTGCAGATGATGGATCTATTTCTGAATTAACATTAGATGGTCCGGATGAAACACCGGAAGTTGGCGGAGCTGCACTTCCTAAATTACAGGAAGCAATGCTCGCAGCACAGAGTGCTGATGTAGATTCTGTAAGTGGTGCATCTATCACTTCTGAAGCTGCTAAAAATGCTGCTGCAAAAGCATTTGCAGAAGCTGCAGGTTCAGCTGATGCAGGCGAAACAACAGGAACATTAACAGCCGGAACCTATTCAGCATCTGAAGATGGTTTTGGTGGAACTGTAACATTTACTATGACAGTTGCAGATGATGGATCTATTTCTGAATTAACATTAGATGGTCCGGATGAAACACCGGAAGTCGGCGGAGCTGCACTTCCTAAATTACAGGAAGCAATGCTTGCAGCACAGAGTGCTGATGTAGATTCTGTAAGTGGTGCATCTGTTACTTCTGAAGCTGCTAAAAATGCTGCTGCAAAAGCATTTGCGGAAGCTGCAGGTTCTGCAGACGAAGCAGCTGTAGAAGATGGCAACAAGCCAGCCGATGGAGATCTCTTTGTTCCTGGTACATATACCGGAACAGCAAATGGTTTTGGCGGTGAAATCAACGTTGAAATGACTGTTACAGAAAATGAAATTACAGATGTAAAAATCGAAGGAGAAAAAGAAACAGCAAATATCGGAACATTTGCAGTTGATCTCCTTGATGATGATATGATTGAAGCACAGACTTCAAAAGTTGATGCACTTACAGGTGCAACTGTTACAAGTAAAGCTATTATCAAAGCTGCATCCGATGCTCTCAAAGAAGCAGGAGCAGATGTAGATGCACTTGAAAACAAAGCTGCTGTTGATGAAAACGCAGAAAAAACAGATGAAACTTTAGAAGCTGATGTTGTAATCGTTGGTGCCGGCGGTGCAGGTATGACAGCTGCAATCACAGCAACTCAGCAGGGCAAAAAAGTAATTCTCGTTGAAAAAATGCCTTATGTAGGTGGAAATACAACAAAAGCCACAGGTGGTATGAATGCTGCTGAAACACATTATCAGGCTGAATCAGATCCTGTTATTGAAGATAGTGTAGAACAGTTTATCGAAGATACCATGAAGGGCGGACACGATATGAACGATATCGCGCTCGTTACAAAAATGGCTGAAGAATCAGCAGATGGTATTGACTGGCTTGATTCTATCGGAGCTCCACTTCCAAAAGTATCCTTCTCAGGCGGTGCAACCAATGCACGTATTCACGCTCCGGAAGATGGATCTGGTGTAGGTGCTTACCTTGTTACAGCATTCCTGAACCAGTTAAATGAACTCGGAATTGAAGTTTTATATGAAACAAAAGCTACAGAAATTATCATGACTGATGGCGCTGCAACAGGTATTAAGGCAGAAGGAAAAACAGCTAATTATACAATCAATGCAGGCGCAGTAATTATCACAACCGGTGGTTTCGGTGCAAATATGGATATGATTACACAGTATCGTCCTGACCTTGACGGAACAGTATCTACCAGTGCTCCTGGAGTTACAGGCGATGGTATTGTAATGGCTACAGCAGTAGGCGCTGACCTGGTTGACATTGATCAGATTCAGCTTCATCCTACAGTAGAACAGGGAACCAGCATGCTGATCACAGAAGGTGTTCGTGGTGACGGTGCAATCCTTGTAAATTCAGATGGAAAACGTTTCTACAATGAAATGGAAACACGTGATCATGTATCTGCAGCTGAACTGGAACAGGAAGGTTCTTATGCATATGTAGTATTTGATCAGCGTTTACGTGACAATCTTGCAGCAATTGAAAAATACGTATCTGTAGGTATTGTCTCAGAAGGTGAAACAATCGAAGATCTTGCAAATGCTATCGGTGTAGATCCTACAAATCTTTCCGAAACACTTGCAAAATGGAATGAAGCAGTTGCTGCCGGAAAAGATGAAGAATTCGGTCGTGAAACAGGTATGGAAGAAGACTTAAGCGTTGCTCCATATTATGCAATCAAAATTGCTCCTGGTATCCATCACACAATGGGCGGTCTGAAAATTAATACAAACGCACAAGTTATCAATACGGAAGGAAATGTAATTCCTGGCCTTTTCGCAGCCGGAGAAGTTACCGGTGGAGTTCACGGCGGAAACCGTATCGGTGGTAATGCAGTTGCTGATATCGTTGTATTTGGTAGAACAGCCGGAAATAATGTTGCAGCTTATCTTGATGGAACACTCGAAGATGCTGCAGAAAGCGGCAATGCAGATGAAACAGGTAATGCTTCTGAAGAATAAGCGGAAGATATGTTTGTATTATCTGTAAAATAAATAACGAATGGCGGATTATTCTTATTGGATAATCCGCCATTTTTATATCAGTTGTTAGATGATTATATTTTGATGAATATATTTACAGATATTCAAAATAAAATATCTGTAAATACACATAGTACATATAGGCAAAAAAATACCCCTGCATTTTGCAGGGGATCATTTTTTATGCTCTTTCAACTGCTCCTGATCTTAAGCAAGAAGTACATACATACATTTTCTTTGCTGAAGTAGCACCAGTTTTAACTCTAACGGATTTTACGTTAGATTTCCACATTTTGTTAGATCTTCTATGGGAATGACTCACATTATTTCCGAAATGAGCGCCTTTTTCACAAATTGCACATTTAGCCATGATTGCACCTCCTTGTTGCGATTTTCAACATCAATTATTTTAACAGATGACATAATACTTTGCAAGTAAAAAAAGTAAATTTTAAAAATTATATTTCTTTTTCGGATAAAAAGGGTTATAATACATGTACTATACATTATTATGGAGGTAACAATATGAGTGGACGTATCGATTCCGGTCTCGGACAGATTGTCATAAATACAGATGTTATTGCAACTTATGCAGGCAGCGTAGCAGTAGAATGCTTTGGAATTATCGGCATGGCGGCTGTAAGCATGAAAGATGGTCTTGTAAAACTTCTTCACCGTGATAGCCTGAAACATGGGATCTCTGTCAGAATTTCAGAAGACAATAAAATTACGCTTGACTTTCATGTGATTGTTGCATATGGTGTTGCAATTACTACAATTGCTGATAACTTAATTGATAGTGTTAAATATAAAGTAGAAGCTTTTACCGGTATGGAAATTGAAAAAATTAACATCAAGGTGGAAGGCGTTCGAGCAATAGATTAGTTTATAAGGAGGAAATTTCGAGTTGAGTATCAAAACAATTGATGCGAAAATGCTTTCCAAAATGTTTCTTACAGGAGCACAAAATCTGGAAGCAAAAAAAGAATGGATTAACGAATTAAATGTTTTTCCTGTTCCTGATGGAGACACCGGAACAAATATGACTATGACAATTATGTCGGCAGCTGCTGAAGTAGGAGCTCTCGGCGATGATACAGATATGGAAACACTTGCAAAAACGATCTCTTCCGGTTCTTTACGTGGAGCCAGAGGTAACTCAGGTGTTATCCTTTCACAGCTTCTTCGTGGTTTTACCAGAGGTGTAAAAGCTCATAAAGAACTGGATGCATTAATTCTTGCAGCCGCTATGGAAAAAGCTGTTGAAACCGCATACAAAGCAGTTATGAAGCCTAAGGAAGGAACAATCCTTACGGTTGCAAAAGAAGCCTCATTAAAAGCGGTAGAAATTGCACCGGAAGCAGATGATCTGGAAGGCTTTTTTGCTGAAGTATTTGAACATGCAGAAATTACACTTTCCAAAACTCCGGACATGCTTCCTGTATTAAAAGAAGCCGGTGTAGTGGATTCCGGCGGACAGGGACTTCTGGAAGTTCTTCGTGGTGCTATCGATGGATTCCTGGGAAAAGAAGTAGATTATACAAATTTCCAGAAATCTGCTCCTGCATCCGTAACCAAAATCTCCGCACAGTCCGAAACTGATATTAAATTTGGATATTGTACTGAATTTATCATTATGCTGAATGAAACAATGTCTGAAGAAACCGAACAGGAATTTAAAGATTTCCTTACCTCTATCGGTGATTCTATTGTTGTCGTTGCTGATGATGAAATTGTGAAGGTTCATGTTCATACAAATCATCCTGGACAGGCAATTGAACGTGCATTAACTTACGGAAGCCTTTCACGTATGAAAATTGATAATATGAGATTAGAACATGAAGAAAAACTGATTAAAGATGCTGAAAAGATTGCAAAAGAACAGGCAGCAAAAGCAGCGAAAAAACCAATGAAAGAAGTTGGATTTATTTCTGTTTCTGCCGGTGATGGATTAACGGATATTTTCAAAGATCTTGGTGTAGATTATCTGATCGAAGGCGGTCAGACAATGAATCCAAGTACGGAAGATATGTTGAATGCAATCGATAAGGTTCACGCAAAGACAATCTTTATTTTCCCGAATAACAAAAATATCATTCTTGCTGCAAATCAGGCACGTGATCTGACTAAAGATAAAACTATCGTTGTTGTACCAACCAAAAATGTTCCGCAGGGTATTTCAGCTATGATCAGTTTTGTACCGGAAAAAAATGCAGAAGAAAATCTCGCTGAGATGATGGAAGCTATTTCCATCGTTCAGACCGGTCAGGTTACCTATGCCGTCAGAGATACAAAGATTGATGACAAAGAGATTCATGAAGGAAATATCATGGGTATCGGCGATAAAGGAATGCTTGCAGTTGGCGAAGAAAGAGAAGATGTAGCACTTGAAACCGTTAAATGTATGGCAGATGAGGATTCTGAAATTGTCAGCATTTATTATGGTGCAGATGTTACGGAAGAAGAAGCTGATGATCTTGCTTCTCGAATTGAAGAAGAATTCCCGGATTGTGAAGTAGAAGTAAATTATGGCGGACAGCCGATCTACTATTACATTATCAGCGTTGAGTAAATTTTTGATACATATAATATCTTTGAGGAGCCGATAAAGGCTCCTCATTATTTTAGCTGGAGAGTATATATGAGTAAACGGTTGAGCGAATTAAAAGGCGTCGGTGAGAAGACGGAAAAGCTCTTTGAAAAACTCGGGATTTTTAACACCGAACAATTAATGAATTATTATCCCAGGAATTATGAGTCTTTTGACCGGGCAATTCCAATCAGTGATGTACAGGAAGAGAAAATATGTACGATCTGTGCAGTAATAACAGGAAATCTCTATATGAACCGAACCGGAAGATATCAGATCACAACCGTTACGGTATCCGATCATTCCGGCAAAATCACATTAATGTGGTTTAATATGCCATATCTGAGAAGTACATTGAAAAAAGGATGTCAATATTATTTCAGAGGTAAGGTTTCTCGAAAAAATGGCCGTCTGCAAATGGAACATCCGCAAATGTATACGCCTGCAGCTTATGATAAAATAGAAAATACACTACAGCCTGTTTATGGATTGACCAAGGGCGTGACCAATAATATGATTACGAAACTGGTCAGACAGGTTTTGGACGAGAATACAATGTATGCAGAATATCTTTCCGATGAAATTCGACAGCAATTTCACTTATCGGATTATAATTATGCACTTCAGACCGTTCATTTTCCAAATTCGATGGATGAACTGATCGTTGCCAGAAAACGACTGGTATTTGATGAATTTCTGATGTTCATTTTATCGGTACAGCAGTTAAAAGAAAAGTCAGAATGTATACACAATTCTTTTGAAATTAAGCCGGACTGGATTACCGATGAGGTGATCGATTCACTTCCATACAAATTAACAAAAGCACAGACGAATGTATGGTATGAAATTGAACGAGATCTTACCGGCCATTCGTTAATGTCCAGGCTGATACAGGGGGATGTAGGAAGCGGAAAAACAATACTTGCTTTTCTGGCAATGATTTTAACTTCCCAAAACGGATATCAGTCAGCTTTAATGGCACCTACGGAAGTTCTTGCTCAGCAGCATTACAGCTCTTTGTTAAAACTGCTGAAACAGACCGGAATTGACAATATAGAGCCAATTCTATTGACCGGTTCGAATACCGCAAAAGAGAAAAGAATTATCTATGAAAAAATTGAAAGTGGTGCAGTGCAGATTATTATTGGAACACATGCATTAATTCAGGAAAAAGTACATTATCATAATCTTGCACTTGTGATTACGGATGAACAGCATCGTTTCGGCGTCAAGCAGAGAGAAGCTTTATGCGGGCGTGAGAATCCACCGCATGTTCTTGTCATGAGTGCGACTCCAATTCCTCGTACGCTTGCAATTATACTTTATGGTGATTTGGATATTTCTGTTATCGATGAATTGCCGGCATCAAGACTACCAATCAAAAATTGTGTTGTAGGAACATCGTATCGTCCAACTGCATATAAATTTATTGAAAAAGAAATTCGATCCGGAAGACAGGTTTACATAATCTGTCCAATGGTAGAAGAAAGCGAAGCACTGGATGCGGAAAATGTTATTGATTATACAAAAAAATTGATCGATGTATTTCCTTCTGATATTTCAATTTCTTATCTGCATGGCAAAATGAAGCCAAAGGAAAAAAATCAAATCATGCAGGATTTTGCTTCCGGAAAAATTCAGCTTTTGGTATCCACTACGGTTATCGAGGTTGGGGTAAATGTTCCAAATGCGACCGTTATGATGGTTGAAAATGCAGAACGATTTGGACTTGCGCAGCTTCATCAGCTGAGAGGACGTGTCGGACGAGGAGAACATCAATCCTACTGTATTTTTATGCAGGGGAATCAGGTTCAGGAAACCTCAAAAAGACTGGAAATCCTTAATAAATCAAATGATGGCTTTTATATTGCAAGTGAGGATTTAAAGTTAAGAGGACCGGGAGATTTATTCGGAATACGACAGAGTGGAGATCTGGAATTTCGTATCGGTGATATCTATAATGATGCTGCAATTTTAAAAGAAGCCAGTGAAGCAGCTGCACAGATTTTAAGCTTGGATCCGAATCTGTCTCTGGAACAAAATTATTTATTAAACTTAAAAATGAACTCCTATAAAAGAGAAGATTTAAATACATTGGGAATTTAATTCGAAAACGTTTTTTGGCTTTTTTATATTCTGTATATTTTTGAGATTAAATCTTGCGCTTCTTTTGTTGATTTGTTATAATAAATAGAGTAGTGTAAATGTTAATGAGCCTGTTTTAAAACAGAGTGAATCAGGAGGGTGATTTTATGAATTTAGGAATTATTGCCCACAATAGTAAAAAAGTGCTGATTGAAGATTTTTGTATTGCATACAAAAATATTTTGGCCAAGCACGAAGTGTATGCTACTGGAACAACAGGCAGACGTATAGAAGATGCAACTGGTCTTCATGTACATAAGTTTTTGGCTGGTAGTATCGGCGGCGATAAGCAGTTTATTGACATGGTTGAAAGACAGGAACTGGATATGGTTATTCTGTTTTACAACCCTACTATGATTGATCCAAAAGAACCGGATATCACTAGTATTGTGAGACGTTGTGATCAATATACCATTCCGGTTGCGACCAACATTGCTACCGCAGAACTTTTGATTCTTGGTTTGGCCAGAGGAGATCTTGACTGGAGATTGAATTTAAAATGAGAGTAATTGCGGGAAAAGCAAGAAGATTAAATCTGAAAACAATTGAGGGAAATGATACCAGACCGACAACGGATCGAATCAAAGAGACGTTATTTAATATTCTTTCACAGAATATTCCGGGATGTCATTTTTTAGATTTGTTCAGCGGAAGCGGTGCAATAGCGATCGAAGCTTTGTCACGAGGCGCGGAACATGCGGTACTGGTTGAAAAAAATCCCAAAGCATGTGCTTGTATCAGAGAGAATCTGAATTTTACAAAACTTGCTTCGGATGCTGTATTATTAAATATGGATGTACTTCAGGCTATGCGTAGTCTTGAAGGAAAAGAAAGATTCGATTTTATTTTTATGGATCCTCCCTATAATATGGATCTGGAACGACAGGTTTTGGAATATTTAATGCACAGTTCTCTGATAGACAAGCAGAGTACCATTATTATTGAAGCAGATATTGACAGTGATTTTGCTTATGCTGAGGAAATGGGATTTTGCATTGAAAGAATAAAAGAATATAAAACAAATAAACATTTGTTTATATACAGAAAGTGAGATTAAATGATAACAGCAGTTTATCCGGGCAGTTTTGATCCTGCTACTTATGGACATTTGGACATTATTAGAAGGGCCAGTTCTTCCTTTGATCGTATTGTGGTTGGCGTTTTACATAATTCTGCAAAAAGTCCATTGTTTTCTGTAGAAGAACGTGTTAATATACTACAAAAGGCTACAAAAGACATGCCGAATGTTATTATTAAGCCGTTTGAAGGATTGTCAGTTAATTTCGCCAGGGAGAATGATGCAAAAGTCATCGTCCGTGGCTTACGTGCTGTGACAGACTTTGAATACGAACTACAGATGGCACAGACAAATAAAGTGCTTGCTCCTGAGATCGAAACAATATTTTTGACAACGAGTCTGGAGTACGCATATGTAAGTTCGACAATCATGAAAGAAGTTGCCAAATTTAATGGCGATTTAGTTAATTTTGCTCCACAGGAAATCATCGATGAATTGAAGAGCAAATTATGTATCGGAAATAGATAAAATTTAAGGAGAGAAGGCCAATGAGCAGTAGAATTGAACAGATTATTGAAGAGATTGAAGAATATGTAGACAGTTGTAAATTTCAACCTCTTTCTACTACTAAAATCGTAGTAAATAAAGAAGAAATCGAAGAACTTCTTCGTGAACTTCGTTTAAAAACTCCTGATGAAATCAAACGTTATCAGAAAATCATCAGCAACAAAGATGCTATCCTTGAAGATGCACAGGCAAGAGCAGATGCTATTATTGCCGATGCACAGGCAAAAGCACAGGAACTTGTAACACAGCATGAAATTATGCAGAAAGCATACGCTCAGGCTAATGAAACTGTAAATGAAGCAAACAGAACTGCACAGCAGATTCTTGATTCTGCAACAGAGGATGCTAATGGTATTCGTTTAAGTGCGATTACATATACAGACGATTTAATGGCCAACATCGGAAGTGTTGTCACACAGACATTAGAAGATGCCGGCGGAAGATATAAAGTATTTATGGAAACACTTCAGAGTTGTCTTGATGTAGTCAATCAGAATCGTCAGGAACTCGCCCCTCAGACAGCACAGGCTGCTGCAATTTCAAACTCTTACCAGGACGGAGTTACTGAGGAAGAAGAAATTCCGGAAAACTAATTTGATTTTCAGAGACATCCGTGTAAGATTACAGATGTCTCTTTTTTATTTTTAAACCAAACTTCTTTTTGTTTTATAGAAATACAATAATATCGAAAGATATCTATATTATCTCGATTTAAATTAAATTCTCAATAAATGGAAAGGATATGATTAAATATGTCAGTTTTAGAAGGTTATGAACCACAAAAAGTATTATATTATTTTGAAGAAATTTCAAAAATCCCGCATGGATCCGGCAATAGACAGCCAATCAGTGATTATCTTGTAGAATTTGCTAAAAATCATGGTTTGAAATATGTTCAGGATGAATCTTTAAATGTTGTAATTTATAAAGATGGTACAAAAGGATACGAAAATGCACCTACCGTTATTCTTCAGGGGCATATGGATATGGTGTGCGAGAAAAGACAGGATGTAGAACATGATTTCACAAAAAATCCATTGAATCTTGGTGTTGAAAATGGTTACATTACTGCAAACGGAACTACACTTGGAGGTGATGACGGAATAGCGGTTGCTTATGCACTTGCTCTTCTTGACAGCACAGATCTTTCACATCCTCCGATTGAAGCTGTTATTACCGTTGATGAAGAAATAGGCCTTTTGGGAGCAAATGACCTGGATTGTTCTATTTTAAAAGGAAGAAGATTCATCAATCTTGACTCTGAAGCAGAAGGAAATCTCTGGATCAGCTGTGCCGGTGGTGTAAGCGGAATCAGTGAAATTCCAATGAATCGAATCGAAGCAGAAGGAACTGCTGTAGAAATAAAAATTACCGGCCTTGTTGGCGGGCATTCCGGTGCTGAAATTGACAAGATTCGTGCCAATGCCAATATTTTGATGGGACGATATCTCCATGGATTAAAAGCAGAAACAGAATTCTATATTGTTTCACTTTCCGGCGGACAAAAAGAAAATGCCATTACCAGAGAAGCTGCTGCTGAATTACTTGTTGGCGAAGATTCTGTTGAAGAAATCATCAAATATTCTGAAAAACTTCAGGCCCAGTTACGTAATGAATATGCAGGAACCGATCCAGATATTACAATTCTTGTAGAGAAAAAAGATAATACAACTACTAATGTTCTGCATCCAATCAGTGCAGAAAAAGTTATTTTTTATCTGATGAATATTCCATATGCAATTCAGAAGATGAGTGGAACAATCGAGAATCTTGTAGAAACATCAACAAATCCTGGAATCGTTGCTTTGAAAGAATCAACTTTCTATGTTGCATCCGGAATTCGCAGTTCTATTGAATCTGCCAGAGATGCATTATCCGACAAAGTTCAGTATCTGACAGAATTCCTGGGCGGAACATATACCATTGAAGGCGCTTATCCTGCATGGGAATATAGAGAAGAAAGCCCGCTTCGTGATAAAATGGTAGAAGTATATGAAAAAATGTATGGAACATCCATTAATGTCGTAGCAATTCATGCCGGTCTGGAATGTGGTCTGTTTTTCAAGAAAATGGAAGGACTTGACTGTGTATCCATCGGCCCAAATATGAAAGATATTCATACTTCAGAGGAAGTTCTTGAAATTGCTTCTGTAGAACGTGTCTGGAACTATCTCGTGAAAGTACTTGAAGAATTAAAAGATTGATGTAAAGCATAGACTGGAGAGCAAGAATGGAAATACAATTATGGCGCAGTATTTTAAGTCCATATGAACTTGCCGTACGAGAATTGGAAGTGAAATTCCAGCACATCATAGAAGAACATCGAATGAAAGATTTATATTCGCCAATTGAAGAAGTTCAGGGACGAGTAAAAACAATACCAAGTATTTTGGAAAAAATGCAGCGGAAAAATATTCCAATCGAACAAATGGAAGAAAAAATAGAAGAT
>JAUNCI010000034.1 GCA_030526665.1 Eubacteriales bacterium | reverse complement strand
ACATTAATTGATACCGGTGGTATTGAACCGGAAAGCAAAGATATTATTCTTTCTCAGATGAGAGAGCAGGCACAGATCGCAATTGATACCGCAGATGTTATCGTGTTTATTACAGATGTTCATCAGGGTTTGGTAGATTCAGATTCAAAAGTAGCAGATATGCTGCGCAGAAGTGGAAAGCCGGTCATTCTGGCTGTTAACAAGGTAGATAGTTTCCAGAAGTATATGATGGATGTGTATGAATTCTATAATCTGGGAATTGGTGAACCATTTGCAATTTCCGCTGCAAACAGAATGGGACTGGGAGAACTTCTGGATGAGGTTGTCCGCAACTTCCCGGAAGACGCCGATGTAGAGGAAGAGGATGATATTCCGAAAATTGCAATTGTCGGTAAACCGAATGTTGGAAAGTCTTCCCTGATCAATAAACTTTTGGGCGAAGATCGTGTGATCGTTTCCGATATCGCCGGAACAACACGTGATGCGATCGATACAAAAGTGAAATGGAATGGACACGAATATGTGTTTATTGATACTGCGGGACTTCGACGCAAAGGAAAAATCAAAGAAGAAATTGAACGATTCAGTGTGATTCGTACGGTAACTGCCGTAGAGAGAGCAAGCATTGTTGTAATTATGATCGATGCTACCGAAGGTGTCACTGAACAGGATGCAAAAATCGCAGGTATTGCACACGAACGCGGAAAAGGTGTTATAATAGCAGTAAACAAATGGGATGCGATTGAAAAAAATGATAAAACAATTTACAGACATACGGAACGTATTCGTCAGGTTTTAGCATATATGCCATATGCAGAACTTGTATTTATCTCTGCAAAAACAGGACTTCGTATTTCACGTATGTTTGAAGCTATTGAAATGGTTATTGAAAATCAGACACTGCGTGTACAGACCGGTGTGTTAAATGAAATTTTGTCAGAAGCAGTTGCAATGCAGCAGCCGCCTTCAGACAAAGGAAAACGACTGAAAATCTTCTACATGACACAGGTTGCGGTAAAACCGCCGACGTTTGTAATTTTTGTAAATGATAAAGAACTGATGCATTTTTCTTATACCAGATATATCGAGAATAAGATTCGTGATGCGTTCGGATTTAAAGGAACGCCGTTGAAATTTATTATTCGTGAGCGAGGAGAAAAAGAATAATTATGGAACGTCTTATATGTTTGCTGATCGGTTATGTATGTGGATTGTTTCAAACCGGATATTTGGTGGGGAAATTATATAAAACAGATATCAGACAGCATGGCAGCGGTAACGCAGGAACAACAAATGCACTTCGTACATTTGGTAAGAAAGCCGCTGCAGCTACTTTGCTGGGAGATTTGCTGAAATGTGTGATTGCGATGGCAATTGCAGCACTGCTGTACAAAAATAAGCAGGAGGAAATTCTTCAGCTATTAACAATGTACGCAGCGGCAGGATGCATATTAGGGCACAATTTTCCTGTCACAATGGGATTTCGAGGAGGAAAAGGATTTGCGGCCTCTGTCGGAATGGTTGCATTTTTTGATTGGAAACTTTTGCTGATCGGAGCAATTGTGTTTTTCCTGATGTTTTTTACGACGCATTATGTAAGTCTTGGTTCTATGACTTCTTATGTAT
This sequence comes from Eubacteriales bacterium, assembly GCA_030526665.1. Taxonomy (GTDB): domain Bacteria; phylum Bacillota; class Clostridia; order Lachnospirales; family Lachnospiraceae; genus Blautia_A. The sequence continues at coordinate 11,774 of JAUNCI010000034.1, read as the reverse complement.
TTGCGTTTGCTTCAATGATTATTTTTGGACAAATGGGACTGTATTCACTGGATCAGACTCATTTGTATGAACTGTATGTATTAATGGGGCTGCTTACCGTTCTGGTGTTTGTGAGACATCGAAAAAATATTCAGAGATTAAAAACGGGAACGGAAAGCAAAGTATTTTTGAGTAGCAAAGGAAAATAAAGGAGGTTTGTTATGGCAAAAATCAGTGTATTAGGTGCGGGAAGCTGGGGAACGGCTCTGGCAATATTACTTCATACAAATGGACATGAAGTTACGATCTGGTCTGCTTTGGAAGCAGAAGTTGCAATGCTTAATGAAAGACGTGAACATGAATCTAAACTTCCGGGAGTAAAAATTCCTGAAGATATCAAAATTACGACGGATCTGGAAGGCTGTCTTGTAGATCCGGATGTTGCTGTCCTGGCAGTACCATCACCATTTACCAGAAGCACAGCCCATCAGATGGCACCATATGTGAATGACGGACAGATTATTGTAAATGTTGCAAAAGGTATCGAAGAAAAAACATTAATGACATTAAGTGACATTATTGAACAGGAAGTTCCAAATGCAAATGTCTGTGTTCTTTCCGGACCGAGCCATGCGGAAGAAGTCGGAAGAGGACTTCCTACAACCTGTGTAGTAAGTTCTGCAAAAAGAGAAACGGCTGAATATCTGCAGGGAATTTTCATGTCTCCTGTATTTCGTGTATATACAACTCCGGATATGCTGGGGGTTGAACTTGGAGGATCACTCAAAAATGTAATTGCTCTTGCAGCAGGAACAGCAGATGGTCTCGGATATGGAGATAATACCAAAGCGGCACTGATTACAAGAGGAATGGCAGAAATCACCAGACTCGGTGTCAAAATGGGAGCAAAAGCGGAAACATTTTACGGACTTTCCGGAATCGGTGATTTGATCGTAACCTGTGCAAGTGTACATAGTCGAAATCGTAAAGCCGGTTATCTTATGGGCCAGGGGTATACTATGGAAGCTGCAATGGCAGAGGTAAAAATGATCGTAGAAGGCGTTTATTCTGCAAAAGCAGCAAAATCACTTTCTGAAAAATATGATGTAGAAATGCCGATTATCGAAGTGGTGAATCAGGTATTGTTTGAAGGCAAACCTGCAGCAGATGCTGTAAAAGAACTGATGCTTCGAGATAAAAAAGTAGAAACACCATTATTACCTTGGGATTAATGAAAAGAAAAACTCAGAATCATTCAAAAATGAATGGATTCTGAGTTTTTTTATTGGTTACTATTCTTTTTGTTTAATTATTAAAAATTAATCCCTCTTAAATCTTCCGGTACATGAGAAGTGTGGAGGTTTTCATTCATAGTATCGATCAAGTCCATATCTTCCTGTTCAATCTCAAAGCTGAAAATATCGGCATTTGTCTTAAGGTGTTCTAATGAGGAAGATTTCGGTATTACGGATATTCCTTTTTGAACCATCCAGCGTAGTCCGATCTGAGCAGGTGTTTTTGCATATTTAACGCCCATTACACACATGATATCATTATCAAGATATGCGCCTCTTGCTAAAGGAGCATAGGCCTGGACGCGAATTCCATTTGCATGACAATAATCAATAAGTTCCTTAGGATAGCAGAGCGGATGACATTCAATCTGATTTACAGCAGGAACAATTCCGGAAATTGCTTTTAATTCTTCAAGGTGACGAATCTCAAAATTACTTACACCGATAGATAAAGCACGTCTGCTGTTTAGAATTTCCTCAAGTTCTTTCCATGTGCTGAGATAACAGCCTGGAACAGGCCAGTGAATCAGGTACATATCTACGTAATCTAATCGCATACGATCAAGACTTCTGGCGAACGCGCCCTGAACATCTCCGAGACGTTGAGCGGTATTCCATATTTTGCTTGTGATAAATAAATTTTCTCGTAATATCCCGGAACGGGCAATCGCGCGGCCGACGCTTTCTTCATTCTTGTATACAGGTGCGGTATCAATTAATCGATATCCGGCGTTTATAGCATTTGATACGGCGTTTTCTGTTTCGTACCCTTCCGCTAATTTATATACTCCAAAACCAAGTAAAGGCATTGTATTGTCATTGTTTAATAAAATCCGATCTGTCAATACGAATTCCTCCTTAATATGTTATAAAAGAAACACTGCACATAATGGAATATAATACCATAAACATGTGAAAAATATATTTCACGCGTATTAAATATCTAATAAACGTATAAAAAAACAGCAATCGAGTATAATTGCACGAAAAATAAAACTTGATTTTGAAAAAAAGCATGTTAAGATATTAACTAGCACGTTAAAAATATAACGATATATGTGCATTTTTGCTGTTTATTTGCACAAAAAAATAAAAAATTATGAAAATAGTATAATAAACTTGCTTAATAATAGGCTTCGGGGTATAATAGATAAAATGATAATTTCTTGTCATAAACTATGTCCAAACGTAAAAATGTACGAAGTCAATCCAATGAAAAGGAGGTTGAGAAGAGAACATATGCATTTGATAAAAGATGAAAATGGAAATGTAATTCACCATGGACATGAGCATACTCATGAACATACTCATACTCATGAAGATGGACATGAATATACACATACTCATGGACATTCTCATGAACATAGCCATGATCATGACCATCATCATGATCATAACGAATGCGGCGAACATCACAATCATTGCGGATCCTGCAATGAGGGAGACTGCAAGAATGAAACAGTAGCTCTCTTGACATATATGCTTCAGCATAATGAACATCATGCTGCTGAGCTGGATCAGATGGCAGATAACCTTGTAAAACTTGGAATGGATGCAGCTGCAAAAACAATCAAAGAAGCTGTTGCTGATTTCCAGAAAGGAAATATGCGTCTGGGCCTTGCCCTTACTTTGGTAAAAGAAGAATTAAAAGAGCAAAAATAATCATAGATTCCTATAAGGATAATATAAGAGGAGGCGTTGATTATGTGTCTTGCAACGGTTTATAAACAGAAAGACAATTCAGTCATTTTTAAAAATGTCAGCAGAATTGATGTTGACGGTGATAAGGTTATCCTCAGAGATATCATGGGTGACGAAATGGTTGTGGAAGGAAAGCTTCTTTCTGTGGATCTTGCAAACAGTGTTGTAAAACTGATTTGTGAATGATAAACGAGCAACTTTTTAACGTTATGGTTTTTGCTCAGATTTTAATAAACAGGGTTTGGATTTAACCTATAGTTATATTTAAGGCGTGGATAAAGTAACTATGATAAGATTATCAGAAGCTCTGTGATGAAAATTTTTCATATATCATATAAATATTACATATTAGAAAAAAATATGATAAAATGATAATAGTGATCACATAGCACTGACCTAATAAATATCTTCAGGAGAATAGATATATGGCACATGTAATTGCTGTCGCAGGAAAAGGCGGCGTTGGTAAAACTACATTATGCGGAATGCTTATACAGTATCTATGCGAGAAAGGAAAAGGACCGGTACTTGCCGTAGACGCGGATGCAAATTCCAATCTGAATGAAGTGCTTGGAGTGGAAGTCGATACAACACTCGGAGATATTCGTGAAGAGATTGCCCGTTCTGAAATGGCAAAAGAAAATCCGATTCCCGCCGGCGTTTCAAAAGCAGATTATGCAGAGAGACGTTTTGAGGATGCGGTTGTGGAAGACGATGATTTCGATCTTCTGGTTATGGGACGTACGCAGGGAAAAGGCTGTTATTGTTTTGTAAACGGACTCCTTCAGAGCCAGCTTGTAAAATATCAGAACAGCTATCCATATTTTGTAGTCGATAACGAAGCCGGTATGGAACATATCAGCAGAGGCGTGCTTCCGTCTATGCAGACTGCGATTTTAGTTAGTGACTGTTCCAGACGAGGTATTCAGGCGGTTGGTAGAATTGCAAAACTGATTGAGGAATGCGATATGCGTCCTCAGCAGGTGGGTTTGATTGTCAACCGTGCTCCTAACGGAGAACTGAATGACGGAATCAAAGAAGAAATTCAATTACAGGGACTGAATTTAGTTGGGGTGGTTCCCCAGGATCAGACTGTATATGAATATGACTGTGAAGGTCGTCCAACTTCAAAACTTCCAGACGACAACCCGGTCAAGATGGCACTTCGTGACATCGTTACAAAGCTGGGATTATAATTCCGGCACCACAAACGTTATGAGTAAGTATCCACTCTGAGTGATACAAATAATAAGGAGGCTAGTAACAAAATGAGTGAATTCAAATTAATCACAACAGAAGAATGCGAAGCTGCTACCGAGCGTTTGCTTGAAACAGGTGCAAAAGTTGGTGCAGATTCATGGCAGATGCGTGTAAAAAATCAGACTCCTCATTGTAAATTCGGTGAGCAGGGTGTTTGCTGCCGTATCTGTTCAATGGGACCATGCCGTATCACACCTAAGGCTCCACGTGGAATCTGCGGATGTGATGCTGCCGGTATCGTAGGAAGAAACTTCCTTCGTTTTACAGCAGGCGGAGCTGCTACTCATTCAGATCATGGACGTTCTATCGCTGAAACATTGTACGAAGCAAGACCAGAAGGACCATACAAAGTAAACGATCCTGAAAAACTGATTCGTATTGCAAAAGAATGGGGCGTAGAAACAGAAGGCAAAGATATCTATGATCTTTCAAAAGAAATGGGTTACATTGCAATGGCTGAATATGGTAAAGTATTTGGCTATCAGAACTGGGTTTCAAGAGCACCGAAACATACTCAGGAACTTTGGGAAAAAGCTGAAATCACACCACGTGCCGTTGATAAAGAAGTTTCTTATGCAATGCATATGACACATATGGGTAACTCTTCAAAAGCTGAAGCACTGATCAGACAGTCTCTCAGAAATGGTCTTTCTGATGGTTGGGGCGGATCTATGACAGGTACAGAGTTCTCAGATGTACTTTTCGGAACACCTAAGCCGGTTGATACAGAAGCAAACCTTGGTGTTATGAAAGCTGAAAACGTTAACATTATCGTTCATGGTCATGACCCGTCACTTTCAGAAATGATCTGTGAATATGCAGACAGCAAAGAAATGCAGGATCTTGCAAAAGAAGTTGGTGCAAAAGGCATCACAATCGCTGGTGTTTGCTGTACAGCAAATGAAGTAGCTATGCGTCGTGGAGTTCCAATGGCAGGTAACTTCCTGCAGCAGGAAAACTGTGTACTTACAGGTGCATGTGAAGCTATGGTAGTTGACGTACAGTGTATTTTCCCGGCTATGGGACCTCTGAGCAAATGCTTCCATACAAAATTCATCACAACTGATGACAGATGTCAGCAGCCAGATTCTGAATTCATCCGTTTCAGCCCTAAGACAGCAGAAGAAAATGCAAAGAAAATCGTTCGTATGGCTGTTGAAAACTTCAAAAACAGAAAACCTGAATTAGTTCATATTCCTGAACTGAAAGCAAAAGCAACAGTTGGTTATTCTGTTGAAGCAATCGTAAAACAGCTTGATGGTGTTACAAACTCTCAGGTAGATGTAACAGGAACAACAAAACCATTACTTGAATGTATTACATCAGGTGCACTCCGTGGTGCAGTAGCTATGGTTGGATGTAACAACCCTAAAGTTAGACCAGACTCTGCTCATATTGACCTTATGAAGAAACTTATTGCAAATGATATCGTAATTATTGCTTCAGGATGTTCTGCTCAGGCAGCTGCAAAAGCTGGTCTTATGGACAAAGAAGCAAAAGCTATTTGTGGTGCAGGTCTGAAACGAGTTTGTGAACTTGCTGACATTCCTCCAGTACTTCACATGGGATCTTGTGTAGATATCTCTCGTATGATGATTCTTGCATCTGAACTTGCAAAAGATTCAGGACTTAATATTTCTCAGCTTCCTGTAGTAGGATGTGCTCCTGAATGGATGTCTGAAAAAGCTGTTTCAATCGGTAACTACGTAGTAGCTACAGGTATCGATACATTCCTTGGCGTAGATCCATATGTATCAGGATCTGCAGAAGTTGCAGGACTTCTTACAGATGGTATCAGAGATTGGGTTGAAGCTGCTTATACAGTTGAAAAAGATATCGAAGTTCTTGGCGACAAGATGATTGCCAGAATTGAAGAAAAGAGAGCTGCTCTCGGAATCTAATTCCTAGGCAGATAAAACGAACTTGAAGGTGGTTATTAAATGAAAATAGCAGTGACAGGAAAAGGCGGTGTTGGAAAGACAACATTTGCCGCAACCCTTGCCCGTTTATATGCGGCTGAGGGAAGACCGGTTCTGGCAGCGGATGTAGATCCGGATGCGAATTTAGGGCTGGCCCTTGGATTTGATGAAGAGACACTTGATTCTATGATTCCAATTTCGAAAATGAGAAAGCTGGTCGAAGAACGTACCGGCGCTACACCGGGAAATCAGTTTTATAACTTAAATCCTAAAGTAGACGACATTCCCGATAAAGTTGGAGTGGATTGCAATGGAGTGAAACTTCTGGTCCTTGGATCCATTGAGACCGGAGGCGGTGGATGTGTCTGTCCTGAGCATGTAATGCTGAAACGTATCATCAACAATCTTGTCCTGAGAAGAGAAGATGTTGTTATTTTGGATATGGAAGCCGGTTTGGAACACCTCGGAAGAGGAACGACTTCAGGCGTGGAAGCCTTTGTAGTTGTGATCGAGCCGGGTGCAAGAAGTGTACAGACTTACAAGAATGTAAAACGTCTTGCAAAAGATCTGGGAATTACGCAGGTTAAAGTTGTTGCAAATAAAGTTCGAAACGAAGACGATGAAAACTTTATTTTATCAAAAATTCTAGAAGAAGATCTTCTCGGTATGATTCATTATAATACAGAGGTAATTGACGCTGACAGACAGGGCAAATCCCCATTTGATTTCAGTGAAACAGTTACCAATGAGATTCGTGCTATAAAGGAAAAAATAGATCGTTCAAGATCAAATTAGGAGGAAAATTACAGTGGCTACATTATTTGATGTTGTATTTAGCGGAAATGACGCAGTGTTTGGTCTTACAGAACAGGCTATCGATGCTGCAATTGCTGCAAACGGTGCTGAGAAAGCAGTTGCTTTCCCTAACACAGCTTACAGCCTTCCATGTTACTATGGCGTAACTGGAACAAAAGTTGGTACACTTGGAGAACTCAAAGAAGCTCTTGGTGTAGTAAAAACTCTTATGACAAGAGAAAAAAGACTGAATGATGTATTCATGAGCGGTGTTGCTACAGCACTTTGCGCAGAATTCATCGAAGTATTAAAATATCTTGATGGTGCAGAACCATACGAAGCTCCTTGCTATGGTCATCTTGCAGATGCTATCATTCGTGAACTTGGTGTTCCGCTTGTAACAGGCGATATCCCTGGCGTTGCTGTTATCCTTGGTGCAGCTCCTACAGCTCAGGAAGGTGTTGACCTTATTAAATCTTATCAGGCACAGGGTATCCTCGTAACACTTGTTGGTGGAATCATTGACCAGTGTGAAGAACTTGGATACAAAACAGGTGCTAACGTACGTGTTATTCCGCTTGGAAAAGACGTTACAGCAGTTATCCATGTAGTATCTGTAGCAGTTAGAGCTGCTCTGATCTTTGGTAACGTAGCTGGCGGCGATGCTGCAGCTCTTATGGAATACACAATGAAACGTGTTCCTGCATTCGTTAATGCATTTGGACCTCTTAACGAAGTAGTAGTTGCATGTGGTGCCGGAGCTATCGCTCTTGGATTCCCTGTAATCACAAACGACCAGCCTACAGTTGATGCTGTAAATGGACGTGTTCCAAAATCTCTGATCGTTCAGGAAGATGTTTCTAAATTTAATGCAACTTCTCTGGAAGCTCGTGATATCAAAATCAAAATTACAAACGTTGATATTCCTGTTGCATTCGCATCTGCTTTCGAAGGTGAAATCATCCGTCGTAAAGATATGCAGGTTGAATTCGATGGTTCTCGTGTAGACTGTGCAGAGCTTGTTCAGACAGTTGATGCATCAGAAATCGAAGACCACAAGATTACAGTAATCGGACCGGAAGCTGACGAAATGGAACTTGGCAGCAAAAACTCTATCGTTTATGTTGTTAAAGTTGCAGGCAAAAAAATGCAGCCTGACTTTGAACCGGTTATCGAACGTAAATTCCATAACTACATTAACTGTATCGAAGGTGTATATCACACAGGTCAGAGAGATATGCAGAGAATCCGTATCAGCATTGATGCATTTAATGCAGGATTCCGTATCAAACATATCGGTGAAGTTCTTTACAGCCAGGTTAAGAACGAATTTGACGCTGTAGTAGATAAATGTGAAGTTGTTATCTATACAGATCCTGCTGAATGTACAAAATGGCGTCATGAAGTAGCTGTTCCTACATTCAACAAACGTGACGAACGTCTGGAAACACTTACAGATGAATCTGTAGACGTATACTATAGCTGTATCATGTGTCAGGCATTCTCACCAAGCCACGTATGCGTAGTTACACCTGAAAGACTTGGTCTTTGCGGTGCCGTTTCATGGCTTGATGCAAAAGCTACAAACGAACTTGATCCGGCAGGTCCATGTCAGGTAATCACAAAAGAACGTGTTATCGATGAAAACGTTGGAGCATATGAAGACGTTGATGAAGCTGTTGCTAAATTCTCACAGGGTGCTCTTGAACACGTTACACTTTACTCAATCATGCAGGATCCAATGACATCTTGCGGATGTTTCGAGTGTATCTGTGGTATCGAACCATTCTCAAACGGTGTAGTTATTGCTAACCGTGAGTTCGCAGGAATGACTCCACTTGGAATGACATTCTCTGAAATGGCTTCTATGACCGGTGGTGGTGTTCAGACACCTGGTTTCATGGGACATGGTAAACATTTCATCGCTTCTAAAAAATTCATGAAAGCTGAAGGCGGTATCGAACGTATCGTATGGATGCCAAAAGATCTGAAAGAATTTATCGCTGATAAATTAAATGCAACAGCTAAAGAACTTTACGGTATTGAAAACTTCACAGACATGATCGGTGATGAAACAGTTACAGACGATCCGGAAAAACTGGTTGAATTCCTTACAGAAAAAGGACATCCGGCTCTCGGACTCGAACCTATGATGTAATACATCAAAAACTAAATTGATATAGACCAATTTTGCCAGACTGTTTCCAAAAGGGACAGTCTGGCATTAAGGGTTTATATATATTGAATGATTTTGCTATAATGCGGATAGTAGTGAAGGAGTTCAGCTGCGATTTTTCGCAGACAAAAGGGATTCATAAAAAATGAAATCCCGGTTACATTAACGTGAATTAGATACTGTTTTTTTATAATTGTATATATTATATTTAAGATCATCGCGGCCATTCCGGAAGTGCTGGTTGTATGTAATGACTTTAATAAATGATAGCAATGTATCTGGACACAATAATGTATGTAACATAAAACGGGTATGAGAAATACCATAGAAATTTATTAGAGGAGGCAATAAAGATGCCATTTAATCGTAAACTGCAGAAATTTAATGCAAAAACGAATACTGTTACAATTGGTACCGGTGACAAAGCTGTAGCAATTGGCGGAAACAGCACATATCCATTCTATTCTTTCGATGCACCAACAGAAAATACTGCTAAAATCGGTATTGAAATCCTTGATGGTGGTCTCGAAGATATGCCGGAAGCTGTAAAAGCTTGCTACGAAGGTGCAACAACTATGGCTGAAATTGCAAAAAAAGCAGTTTCTTTCGAAGGTGTTGATTTCCTTGCTTTAAGTTTGGAAGGCGGAGATCCTAACGGTGCTAACAAATCAGTAGACGAGTTGATCGCTATTGTTAAAGAAGTTGCTGATGCAGTAGATGTTCCACTTGTAGTGGAAGGCTGCAAAAACGTAGAAAAAGACTCTGAACTTCTTGCTAAAGTTGCGGAAGCACTTCAGGGAAGAAATGTTCTTGTTATGTCTGAAAAAGAAGAAAACTACAAAGCAATCGGTGCAGCAGCAGGTCTTGCTTATGACCAGCTTGTTGGTGCAGAATCTGCAGTAGATATCAACCTTGCAAAACAGTTAAACGTAGTTACAACACAGCTTGGTGTTAATGCACAGAAAATCGTTATGAACGTAGGTAGTGCGTGTGCCGGCTATGGTTATGAATATGTAGTATCCACAATGGACCGTATCAAAGGAGCTTCTCTCGGACAGAGCGATGCTATGCTCCAGATGCCTATTATTACTCCTGTTGCAGCTGAAGTATGGGGCGTAAAAGAAGCAAGTGCTTCTGAAGAATCTATGCCTGAATGGGGATCACTTGCTGAACGTGGAATTGACATGGAAATTATGACAGCAGCAGCAGACCTTGCTTGTGGATCTGACGCAGTTATTCTCCGTCATCCAACATCTGTAGCAACAATTTCCAAAATGATCAAAGCACTTGCGTAAGTAGATAGGAGGAATATAGATATGGCACTTAGTGGTATCCAGATTTTTAAATTAACACCAAAGAAAAACTGTAAGGAATGTGGCTGCCCTACATGTATGGCTTTCTCTATGAAAGTTGCACAGGGCGCTATGAAAATTGAACAGTGTCCACATATGTCTGAAGAAGCTCTTGCTTCTCTGTCAGAAGCTACAGCACCGCCAATGAAAACAATCAAAATTGGTACAGGTGATGCTGAATATACACTCGGAGGAGAAACCGTATTATTCAGACATGAAAAAACATATGTAAGCAAAACAAGATATGCTGTAGCTCTTTGCACAGATATGGATGATGCTGCAGTAGATGCAAAACTTGCTGAAATTCCTACAGTTGATTATGAACGTATCGGTGAAAGAATGTACGTTGAACTTGTATATGTAAACTGCGGCGAAGGCGCTGATGCAGCTGCATATACAGCATTAGTGAAAAAAGCAGCTGGACTTGGAAGAACTCTCGTTCTTGGATGTACAGACGCTGAAATCGCAAAAGCTGCACTTGCTGAATGCAAAGACAGCAAACCGATCCTGAATGGTGCAAATGCATCTAACTTTGAAGCAATGAATGCAGTAGCTACAGAAGCTGGTGTTGTTCTTGGTGTTTCAGGTGCAAACCTTGACGAAATTTATGATACAGTTGCTGCTCTCGAAAAAGCAGGTAACAAAAACCTTGTAATCGATGTAACAGGCGCTGATATCAAAGAAACATTTGCAAACGCAGTATTGGTTCGTCGTGCAGCATTAAAAGATCAGGATAGAACATTTGGTTATCCATCAATCGTAAACACAGTAAAAGTTGCTAAAGGTGATGTTCATCTTCAGGCTGCTTTAGCTTCCCTGTTTACAATGAAATATGGTTCCATCATCGTTATGGAACAGATGACATATGCAGAAGCACTTCCGGTTTATGGTCTGCGTCAGAACGTATTTACAGATCCGCAGAAACCAATGAAAGTTGAACCGGGTATTTACCCACTTAACGGAGCAGACGAAAATGCCGTATGTATCACAACAGTAGACTTCGCTCTGACATACTTCGTAGTAAACGGTGAATTGGAACGTTCTGGTGTGCCGCTTAACTTTGTTATCAACGATGCAGGCGGACTTTCCGTACTTACATCATGGGCTGCTGGTAAATTCTCAAGCAATAGTATTTCTAAATTCTTCCTTGAAGAAGTAGAACCAAAGGTAAAATCAAGAAAATTGATCATCCCTGGAAAAGTTGCTGTTCTTAAGGGTGAACTTGAAGCAAAAATGCCTGGATGGGAAATCATCGTTGGACCAAGAGAAGCTGTACAGCTTGTTAAATTCTTAAAAG
>JAUNCI010000033.1:11617-13744 GCA_030526665.1 Eubacteriales bacterium | reverse complement strand
AAACTAATATTAAATCTAATCTAAAACAAATATTTCATCCAATATTGAACTAAAGCAAAACTGATGTTTCTATCATTCGAACTATTAAAATTCAATTTCTTTTAAATAACGGCAAAGTGCATCCTGCCAGGTTGGCAGAAGAGTGAATCCGTTTTCTGTAAGTTTGCTTTTATCCAGACGGCTGTTAAATGGTCTTGCAGCTTTTGATACGCCATATTCTGCGGTGGTGACAGGATTTACAGTCAGTTTTTCATATTCGGAATGACCGTTTGCAATTGCCTGACGGAAGATTTCTGTTGCAAAATCATACCAGCTGATAAAACCGCCTTCGTTTGTTGCATGATAGTAGCCATATTTATTGGATACGATCATGTCTACGAGAAGAGTCGCAAGGTCGAAGGTATAGGTTGGAGTACCGATCTGGTCACACACAACGCGAAGTGTTTCGAATTTTTTACCGATGTTCAGCATTGTTTTGATAAAGTTGTTTCCGTTTTTACCAAATACCCATGCAATACGTACGATGAAGTATTTGTCTAAGGTATTGGAAACTGCAAGTTCACCGTCAAGTTTGCTCTGTCCATAGACATTCAATGGTTTGTATGCTTTACAATCCGGCTGCCATGGTTCTTCTCCCTGACCATCAAATACATAGTCTGTTGAAAGAAAGAGCATTTTGATATCAAGCTTTTTGCAGACATTGGCAATATTCTGAGTACCTTCTGCATTGATCTTTTTAACTTTTGGAATGTTTTCTTCATCTTCGGCAGCATCTACGGCAGTCCATGCTGCACAGTGGATTACAGCGTCTACTTTTGCGTTTGTAATCACTTCTTTTACAGATGCTGCATCTGTGATATTCATTGGAACATAAGGCATAGTTGTAACTGCAGAACCATCTGCGATACCACTATATTCCGGTGCAAGATCGCTTCCTACACCTTCATAACCACGTTTGGCAAGTTCGTTCATGACATCGTGGCCGAGCTGTCCTGCAACTCCGGTAACAAATACTCTCATTTTTTATGCCTCCCCACGGTTGCCATACATTTTTTCATAATAGTTCTGGTATTCTCCGGAAATAATTGTTTCCCACCATTCTCTGTTTTCGAGATACCATTTAATTGTCTTTTTGATACCATCTTTGAACATAGTTTCCGGAAGCCATCCAAGTTCGCTGTGAATCTTGGTTGGATCGATAGCATAACGCATATCATGACCTTTACGGTCTGCAACGTATGTGATCAGACTTTCCGGTTTTCCGAGCTCTTTACAAATAATTTTTACAATGTCGATATTTGTCATTTCGTTGTGTCCACCGATGTTATATACTTCGCCGACACGTCCGTTATGAATAATCAGATCGATTGCTTTGCAGTGATCTTCAACATAGAGCCAGTCACGAACATTTTCACCTTTTCCATAAACAGGAAGTGGTTTATCGTTCAGAGCGTTGGCAATCATAAGCGGAATCAGTTTTTCCGGGAAGTGGTATGGTCCATAGTTGTTTGAGCATCGGCTGATTGTTACAGGCAGGCCGTATGTTCTGTGGTACGCAAGAACGAGAAGGTCAGCACCTGCTTTTGATGAACTGTATGGGCTGCTTGTATGAATCGGTGTTTCTTCTGTGAAGAATAAGTCCGGTCTGTCGAGTGGAAGATCACCATATACTTCATCAGTAGAAACCTGATGATAACGCTGAATGCCATATTTACGGCATGCATCCATAAGAGTAGCAGTACCGATAATATTTGTGTTCAGGAATACTTCAGGATTTTCGATAGAACGGTCAACATGGCTTTCTGCAGCAAAGTTTACAACCATATCAGGTTTTTCTTCCTCGAAAAGTTTGTAAACAGCCTGACGGTCAGTAATGCTTTCTTTCACAAAACGGAAATTCGGATTGTCCATGACCGGGGCAAGTGTTGATAAATTTCCTGCATATGTCAGACAGTCCAAACAAACAATTCTGTAGTCCGGATACTTATTTAACATATGAAAAACAAAGTTGCTTCCGATAAAACCGGCACCGCCGGTAACGATAATTGTCATATAAATTTATTCTCCTTAAATAATTATTTGTAATTTATTGATCTTCTTGATACATATTATTTTGAAATGTTGAAT
>JAUNCI010000033.1:0-11607 GCA_030526665.1 Eubacteriales bacterium | reverse complement strand
AAAGATTCAAAATATTAAAGATTCAAAACATAATTGATCAGAACTAATTATTTAAAATAAAGTTGACCATCTATTTATTTGATAATATCAACATATTTTCCATCAAGAACGTCTTTGAGGTACTGTCCATATTGATTCTTTTTCAGAACTTCATATACTTTCAGGACTTCTTCTTTTGTAATCCATCCATTGAGGTATGCGATTTCTTCGAGACATCCGATTTTTCTATGCTGATGACTTTCTACTGTTTTGACAAAGTTTGTAGCTTCTACAAGGCTTTCATGTGTACCTGTATCAAGCCATGTGAATCCCTGACCGAGAAGCTCAACATTTAATTCTCCATTTTCCAGATAAATACGGTTCAAATCTGTGATTTCAAGTTCTCCACGAGCACTTGGTTTCAGATTTTTTGCGTATTCGATAACACGATTATCATAGAAATAAAGACCTGTTACACAATAATTGCTTTTCGGTTTTGCCGGTTTTTCTTCAATAGAAATAGCTTTTCCGTTCGCATCAAATTCTACAATACCAAAACGTTCCGGATCATCTACGTAGTATCCGAAAACAGTAGCACCTTTTCCACTTTCAGCATTGCGAACGGCTTCTTTCAGACGCTTTTTCAGTCCGTGTCCGGAGAAGATATTGTCGCCCAAAACCATTGCAACTGTATCGTTTCCAACGAATTCTTCGCCAATGATGAATGCCTGAGCAAGACCATCAGGGCTTGGCTGAACTGCGTATGTGAGGTTCACACCAAACTGATGTCCATCACCAAGCAATTCCTGAAAACGTGGTGTATCAGCAGGAGTAGAGATGATCAGGATATCACGAATACCTGCGCTCATCAAAACAGACATAGGATAGTATATCATTGGTTTATCGTAGATCGGTAATAACTGTTTCGAGGTAACCATTGTCAGCGGATACAAACGGGTACCGGATCCTCCGGCTAAAATAATACCTTTCATAATTCAGTTCTCCTTTTTTGAATTTGAAATAATCAAAATGATAAGCAGCATTAATGGTAAATAGATAAGTCCAAATTAATAATAGGAAATTATTAAGAAATTATGAGAAATAGACATACTTATACCATTATTTGTTTATATCATTATTAAAATATTATAGTAAAAAAATATTAAAATCGCAATACTTAGTTTAGAAGGTATTTTTTTGGCCAAACGGGTTGTGATTATTAGAGTTTTATCGTAGACTTATGAAAATGAATGCAAGAGTATTTGAAAGGAACTTTTATGAATAAAGTAAATTACCAGAAAGTGCTGGATGAATTGATTATAAATCTGGAACGTGGGAAGGTCGTTCCGCGTTTGTTTCTTCACAGCTGTTGTGCACCGTGCAGCAGTTATGTACTGGAGTATTTGTCTCAGTTTTTTGAGATTACGGTATTTTATTACAATCCAAACATTGCTCCGCAGGAAGAATACGAGAAACGTACGGAGGAGATTCAGCGTCTGATTTCTGAAATGTCATTTAAACATCCTGTTCATTTTGTTGAAGGAAATTACGAACCGGAGAGATTTTATGAAATGGCAAAAGGGCTGGAACAGGTTCCTGAGGGCGGTGAACGTTGTTTTCGCTGTTATCGTCTGCGTATGGAGGAAGCTGCGAAATTGGCACAGGAAGGAAAGTATGATTATTTCACGACAACGCTTAGTATCAGTCCATTAAAAAATGCTCAGAAAATCAATGAAATAGGAATGGAGTTGGAAAATATATATGGGGTCAAACATCTTCCGTCTGATTTTAAAAAGAAAAATGGTTATAAGCGATCCATTGAGTTATCTGCGGAACATGATCTATATCGACAAAATTATTGCGGTTGTGTATTCTCGAAACGCGAAGCAATTGAGAGAAATACGGAAAAATCATGAAAATAGTTGCAATTTAAATGGAATATGATAAACTACGAAAGTATATATTAACTTAAGAAATTAGATTTTATAGATAAGAGGACAAAATATGGCACAGTTATGGGGAGGTCGTTTCACAAAAGAAACAGACCAGCTGGTTTATAATTTCAATGCCAGTATTTCATTTGACCAGAAGTTTTATGAACAGGATATTCGTGGAAGCAAAGCACATGTAACCATGCTTGCGAAACAGGGAATTCTGACTATGGAAGAAAAAGATGCGATTATCAAAGGTTTAGATAGCATCTGGGAAGATGTAAAAAGCGGTAAGCTTGAGATCACTTCTGAATATGAAGATATCCACAGTTTTGTAGAAGCAAATCTGACTCAGAGAGTCGGAGATGCCGGCAAAAAACTGCATACCGGTCGCAGCCGTAATGATCAGGTTGCTTTGGATATGAAATTATATGTAAGAGATGAGATTGACGAAATTGACGAAGAAGTGAAAAAACTTTTGTTTGCACTTCAGAAAATCATGGAAGAAAATCTCTACACATATATGCCGGGATTTACACATCTTCAGAAAGCACAGCCGGTTACTCTGGCCCATCATATTGGTGCTTATTTTGAAATGTTCCGTCGAGACAGAGGCAGACTTGCAGACATTCGCAGTCGAATGAATACCTGTCCGCTTGGTGCCGGTGCACTTGCAGGAACTACCTATCCATTGGATCGTGAATATACGGCAAAATTGCTTGGATTTGATGAGGCTACCAGAAATAGTATGGATTCTGTATCCGATCGTGATTATGTGATTGAATTGTTATCTGCACTTTCTACGATTATGATGCATTTAAGCCGTTTCTGCGAAGAAATTATTTTGTGGAACTCAAATGAATATCGTTTTGTTGAAATCGACGATGCATACAGCACAGGAAGCAGCATTATGCCACAGAAGAAAAATCCGGATATTGCGGAGCTGGTTCGTGGTAAAACAGGACGTGTCTACGGTGCATTAATGTCCATGCTGACAACAATGAAAGGAATTCCGCTTGCATATAACAAAGATATGCAGGAGGATAAAGAACTTACATTTGATGCAATCGATACTGTAAAAGGCTGTATCGCTTTATTTACAGGTATGGCAGCTACAATGCAGTTTAGAAAAGATAATATGGAAGCAAGTGCGAAAAATGGTTTCACAAACGCAACGGATGCAGCCGATTATCTGGTAAATCATGGTGTACCGTTCAGAGATGCACATGGTATTGTGGGAAGACTTGTTCTTCTTTGCATCGAGAAAGGAATTGCTCTTGATGATCTTTCTTTGGAAGAATACAAAGAAATCAGTCCGGTATTCGAAGAAGATATTTATGATGCAATCAGCATGAAGACCTGCGTGGAAAAACGTATGACGATTGGAGCACCGGGTCCGGATGTTATGAAACAGGTTGTAGAATTAAATCGTAAATACCTGGAGCAGTAATCACAAACAAAGGCTTGTAACAGTCTAAATAAAGGATATAGACTGTTCAAATAGAATTTTCGGGTATCTGCATAAATCAATGTAAGCAGGTATCGGAATTTACACAGGTTCATTTAAAGTGAGGAGTAAAAATTATGAGTCAGAAATTAAGAGTTGGTATTTTAGGTGCAACCGGTATGGTTGGACAGAGATTTATTTCTCTTTTGGAAAATCATCCATGGTTTGAAGTTGTTACACTTGCAGCTAGTGCAAGAAGTGCCGGAAAAACATATGAAGAAGCAGTTGGAGGCAGATGGAAAATGGATACTCCAATGCCGGAAGCAGTGAAAAAACTTGTTGTTATGAATGTTAATGAAGTAGAAAAAGTTGCTTCAACAGTTGATTTTGTTTTCTCTGCAGTAGATATGACAAAAGAAGAAATCAAAGCAATCGAAGAAGAATATGCAAAAACTGAGACACCGGTTGTTTCAAACAACAGTGCTCATAGATGGACACCGGACGTTCCTATGGTAGTGCCGGAAATCAATCCACAGCATTTCGATGTAATCGAATTCCAGAAAAAACGTCTTGGTACAACACGTGGATTTATCGCAGTAAAACCAAACTGCTCAATCCAGAGCTATGCTCCTGTTTTGACAGCATGGAAAGAATTTGAACCATATGAAGTAGTAGCTACAACATATCAGGCAATCTCCGGTGCCGGAAAAACATTTAAAGAATGGCCTGAAATGGAACATAACATCATCCCATATATCGGTGGTGAAGAAGAAAAATCTGAAAAAGAACCACTTCGTATCTGGGGAGAAATCAAAGATGGTGTTATCGTCCCTGCTGAATCACCTGTAATCACATGTCAGTGTATTCGTGTACCGGTACTTAACGGACATACAGCAGCAGTATTTGTAAAATTCCGTAAAAAACCTACAAAAGAACAGTTGATTCAGAAACTGAAAGAATTCAAAGGCTTTCCACAGGAAAACGAACTTCCAAGCGCTCCGAAACAGTTCATCCAGTATCTTGAAGAGGACAACCGTCCACAGGTTGCTATGGATGTAAACTTTGAAAACGGAATGGGCGTTTCTGTAGGACGTATTCGTGAAGATCATGTATATGATTACAAATTTGTAGGTCTTTCTCACAATACAGTCAGAGGTGCAGCCGGTGGTGCGGTTCTTTGCGCTGAAACACTGAAAGCCAAAGGATATATTCAGGCTAAATAATAATCAAATCAATTTTATACAGTGTTGATATATCACCATATCGTAATATGTTGATAAGAATAACTGATGAAAGAAGTTTAAGACAAAAGATAAGGAGCTGCCATAGAAGTATGGTGGCTCTTTTGTCGAAACATTGGAGGTATGAATGTCAAAAGCTTTATATATCGCGGAAAAACCATCCGTAGCCAGAGAATTTGCTAAAGCATTGAAAATTAATGGCCAAAACAGAGATGGCTATCTGGAATCAGATCAGGCAGTAGTGACCTGGTGTGTCGGTCATCTAGTTACGATGAGCTATCCTGAAAAATACGATATCAAATACAAAAGATGGAGTCTGGAGACATTACCTTTTTTACCAAAAGAATTCAAATATGAGGTAATTCCGGGAGTCAGTAAACAATTCAAGATTGTAAAAGAACTTTTGAACCGTCAGGATATCGATACGATTTATGTATGTACCGACTCGGGACGAGAAGGAGAGTATATTTATCGACTTGTTGCACAGATGGCCGGTGTGAAGGATAAGATACAGAAAAGAGTCTGGATCGATTCACAGACAGAAGAAGAAATCATTCGAGGCATTCGAGAGGCAAAAGATATCTCAGAATATGATAATCTGAGTGCCGCAGCTTATTTACGCGCAAAAGAAGATTATCTGATGGGAATTAATTTTTCACGTGTGTTAAGTCTGCGCTATTCTAACAGTGTATCCCGTTATCTGGGCGAGAAATATATGGCGATTGCTGTAGGACGAGTGATGACCTGTGTTCTGGGAATGGTAGTACGCCGAGAACGAGAAATCCGTTCGTTTGTAAAAACACCATTCTATCGTGTACTGAGCAGTATAGGGCTTGAAGGACAGCGATTTGATGGAGAGTGGAGAGCTGTTGAAGGCAGTCGTTATTATAATTCACCTCTTTTATACAAAGAGAATGGATTTAAGAAAAAAGAAGATGCTGAAAATCTTATTTCTTATCTGAAAGATTGCGAGAATCAGGGAACAACCTGTATTGTAGACAAAATCGAACGCAAAAAGGAAACGAAAAATGCTCCGCTTTTGTTTAACCTGGCCGAATTACAGAATGTCTGCTCGAAACTTTTCAAAATCAGTCCGGATGAAACACTTCGTATTGTACAGGAACTTTATGAGAAAAAACTTGTAACATATCCGAGAACCGATGCCAGAGTTTTGTCTACTGCAGTAGCGAAAGAAATTTACAAAAATATCAATGGACTTCGTAATTATGGAATTGCCAGAGAAGCAGCGGAAGGTGCATTAAATCTCGGAACATATAAAACAATTGCAAAAACAAGATATGTCAATGATAAACAGATCACGGATCATTATGCTATTATTCCGACAGGACAGGGATTAAATGCCTTAAATAGTGTTTCACTGACATCACAGAGAGTGTATGAAACAATCGTCAGACGATTTCTGTGTATCTTTTATCCGCCGGCAATCTACCAGAAGGTAAATCTTGTTACCAGAATGAAAGAGGAATCTTTCTTTGCAAGTTTTCGTGTTTTGACAGAAGAAGGCTATCTCAAAATCGCTGCAAATTCTTTTGCAAGAAAAAATTCTGCAAATACCGCCGGTTCAGCGAATCCGACAAATACAGAACAAAAGCCTTCGGATTTGGGACAAAATCCGTCTGATGCAGAGCAAAATGATGCAGAAACGACCTGTGATGATTCTTTGATTGAAGCATTGAAAAAAATCAAAAAAGGCGATACGCTTTCTGTGCATGATCTGCAGATTAAAGAAGGGGAAACCTCGCCGCCGAAACGATACAATTCCGGCTCGATGATTTTGGCTATGGAAAATGCCGGACAATTGATTGAAGACGAAGAATTGAGAGCACAGATCAAGGGAAGCGGTATTGGTACCAGTGCAACGAGAGCTGAGATCTTAAAGAAACTTTTCACAATTAAATATCTTGCTCTGAATAAAAAAACACAGGTTATTACACCGACATTACTCGGTGAAATGATTTTCGATGTGGTAAATTGTTCCATTCGATCTCTGCTCAACCCTGAATTAACTGCAAGCTGGGAAAAGGGTTTAAATTATGTTGCGGAAGGAACGATTACTGAAGAAGAATACATGATGAAACTTGAAAATTTCGTCAGTGTAAGAACGAAACAGGTGGAAATGGCAAACTACCAGTCGATTCTGCAGCAGTATTTCGATGCGGCAGCACAATATTACAAAAAGCCTGCGGCAAAAACAACGTCTTATTCCAGAAAAAAGAAGTAAAGAATCATAAAGAATAATAGATAATCATAAAAAATAATGTCTATAAGGAACTACTCTGTGGTGAAAAACTGCAGAGTAGTTTTTTATTATAGTAAAGAAAACGTTTTAGCGGATACAAATATATAACTTTTTCTATTTATAAATATATTTACGAAATGGATTTCGCGAAAACAAAGAAAATATACGTCAAAATTACTTAACAAGAGCTTAAATACTGAAAAAAATATACAAAAAAGCATATTCAAATTTGTATAATGTGTAAAATGATTAAAAATTATAGAAAACTACTTGCCAAGATGTACAATTTGTAATATAGTTTACCTATGAAAACGATTTAGTAACTTTTTAAGAACGAAAATAACATACTAAATCATCGAAAAAATTTATAAACACATAGGAGGAATAGTAATGAACAAGAAACTTATCAGTGTTTTAATGGCAACAGCAGTAACTGCTTCTATGGCAGCTGTACCAACATTCGCAGAAGATGCAGAAGGTACTGTATTAAACATTCAGTGCTGGAACGAGGAGTTCAAAAGCCGTTTAACAGATCACTATCCGGGATATGAAGAAATCGACGGAACAACAGGTAAAATCGGTGATGTTACAGTTAAATGGACAATCACACCAAGTGATGACAATGCATATCAGAATCAGCTGGATACAGTTCTTCCTGAAAATGAAAATGCATCAGCTGATGAAAAAACAGACTTATTCCTGTTAGAAGCTGACTACGCTAAAAAATATATCAACTCTGAAGTAGAAGTTACTGTACCGGTTAAAGATCTTGGTCTTACAGATGAAGAACTTGCAGGACAGTATCAGTACACAAAAGACGTTGTAACAGATGCTGATGGAAACCTTCGTGGTGTTTCATGGCAGGGATGCCCAGGTGTTCTGATTTACAACCGTGAAGCTGCAAAAGAAGTATTCGGTTCTGATGATCCTGAAACAGTTCAGGAAAAAGTAAAAGACTGGGATACATTCAATGCTACAGCAGCTGAACTTAAAGAAGCTGGATATAATGTAATGGCTACAGTAAATGACAGCTATCGTGTATATTCTAACAACGTAACTTCTCCATGGGTTGTTGATGGAAAAGTTCAGATTGATGACAACATTATGGCATGGGTTGAAGCTTCTAAAGCTCTTGTAGATGCTGGTGAAACAACAACTGCTGAACTTTGGTCAGATGACTGGTCTAAAGGTTTCTATCCAGACGGAAAAGTATTTGCTTACTTTGGACCTGCTTGGTTAATTAACTTCTCTATGCATGCAGACGAAGAAGGCTCTATCGCTAACCAGGGCGGCTGGGGCGCAGTAGTAGGACCACAGGGCTTCTATTGGGGCGGAACATGGATCGCAGCTGCTAAAGGAACAGATAACCCAACACTCGTTGCTGATATCATGAGACAGCTTACAACAAACGAAGATATCATGAAAGATATCGTTAAAGCTGACAGCGATTTCGTAAACAACAAAGCTGCTATGGAAGCTGCAGCTACAGATGACGCTTATGCATTCTCTGTACTTGGCGGACAGAATCCACTGGCTATGTTCTGTGAAGGTGCTGAATCTATCGACCTTTCTACAATGGGTGATTACGATCAGGGATGTAACGAAGAATTCCAGAAAGCTATTAAGAACTACTTCGATGACAATGCTACATTAGATGAAGCAATTGCACAGTTCAAAACAGCTATCGTTGAAAAATATCCAGAACTTACTGTAGATTGATTATAAACTAAGTGAGATCGTAGCTTTATAAAAAGTCAGATAAAAATATTTGACGAAAAAAATCAAATGAATGGCCGCGCCTGCCTGCATGATGGGCAGGCGCGGTTTTTATCTTTACATATTTTAGGAGGCCAGTTTATGAATAAACATAATAATCATAAAGCGGTCAGCTACAACAAGTGGGGATATATCTTTTTGATTCCTTTTATCCTGGTCTATGTTGTATTCCAGCTGATTCCTCTTTTTACTACCATCTATAACAGTTTCTTCGAAAACTACCGATCTGGTTTGAAACAGATTGGACCAACATTTATTGGACTTGCAAACTATAAAGCGTTATTTGCAAATGCAGATATTTGGAAATATCTTGGAAACACTATGATCATGTGGGTTATGGGCTTTGTTCCGCAGATTCTGATTTCACTTCTGCTTGGAGCATGGTTCTCCAATACCATGTTGAGATTAAAAGGACAGCGTTTCTTCAAAACAGTTATGTATCTTCCTAACCTGATCATGGCATCTGCTTTTTCAATGCTGTTTTTTGCATTATTCTCAGATAGCGGCCCGGTTAATACGATTCTTGTATCCGGAGGTCTCTTAGCTTCACCTTTTAAATTCCTTTCTCATATTTGGAGTACGAGAGGACTTGTAGCATTAATGAACTTCCTGATGTGGTTTGGTAATACGACAATTCTGTTGATGGCCGGCATGATGGGAATTGATACTTCTCTTTATGAGGCAGCATCCGTAGACGGAGCGACCAGTACACAGGTGTTCTTTAAAATCACTTTACCTCTTTTAAGACCTATTCTGATCTATGTTGTGATTACTTCACTGATTGGTGGTCTGCAGATGTTCGACGTTCCGCAGATCTTGACAAATGGTTCCGGTGACCCAATGCGTACTTCAATGACTATGATTATGTATTTGAATAAGCATTTGTTCAGTAAGAACTATGGTATGGCCGGTGCTCTGTCCGTATTCCTGTTCGTTATAACCGGTGTCCTGAGTCTTATCGTTTTCAAATTCTCAGGAAACAGTGAGAAAGTAAAGTAAAGTGAGGTGCTCCCATGAATAACGAAAATAAAGTATCTAAAGGCATGAATATTCATGCCAGAAGAACAATCGCATATATTGTGTTGATATTTATGGCACTGCTTTGTCTGTTTTGGTTTTATGTATTGTTTGTAAATGCATCAAGAACGAATTCTCAGATTCAGTCAGGTTTCTCAATTTTGCCGGGAACTCATTTACGTGAGAACTTTGTAAATCTGATGCATGGTACACTGCCAATCTGGAGAGGTTTATTCAACTCTCTGATCATAGCTACCTGCAGTGCAACATTATGTGTTTATTTCTCATCTATGACAGCGTATGCAATTCATGCTTATGATTTCAAAATGAAAAAGGTAATGTACACTTTCATTTTGGCTGTTATGATGATTCCTACACAGGTTACAGCTCTTGGTTTTATTAAACTGGTACAGAGCATGGGCTTGGAAAATAACTTTACACCGCTGATCGTTCCATCAGTAGCAGTACCTGTTACATTCTTCTATATGAAACAGTACATGGAAAGCTCATTGCCGCTGGCATTGGTAGAAGCTGCTCGAATTGATGGAGCCGGTGAACTTCGTATCTTCAATACGATCGTACTGCCGCTGCTGAAACCTGCGATTGCAGTACAGGCAATTTTTACATTTGTAAGCTCATGGAATAATTACTTCACACCGGCATTGATTCTTCATAAAGATAATATGAAGACACTGCCAATCCTGATCGCTCAGCTGCGTGCCGCAGACTGGTTGAAGTTCGATATGGGACAGGTGTATATGATGATCGCATTTTCAATCTTCCCGGTAATTGTTGTTTACCTTATACTTTCTAAGTATATTGTCGGCGGGGTTGCTGTCGGAAGTGTTAAGGGCTAATCGATGTAGCTGTTGTTTTTGAAACTTTTAGGATCTCCTTTTGATGATCTGAGAATATTCTCGGAACATATCAAAAGGGGATCTTTTTTGATAAAAAAATGATGCATAATTTCATCATTTGGAATATAATACAAAATGGATTTTAATCAAAAAGAAGTAGTATGATGCATTTAGAAATGTGATTTATCGCACATCATTATGATGTGTAATGCTTGAAATACTATTTTTCAATGCTTGACAGGAGGAAGTTTGAAATGATAAGCGATTATAGAATTGAAAATATGCTGGATTTAAATGAAACAATTGCGGCAGAATTGTTTGAAGGAAAAACATATCCATGGGAAGTATTGCCGGAAATCGGTGATTTTATCGTGAAACTTGGAGCTACATTAAGTCCGGAAGAATATGATCATCCGGCAGATGATATCTGGGTTGCAAAAAGTGCAAAAGTTGCACCGACAGCATGCCTGAACGGACCATTGATTATCGGAAAAGATGCTGAAGTACGCCATTGTGCATTTATCAGAGGAAAAGCAATTGTTGGTGAAGGTGCAGTAGTAGGTAACTCTACAGAGCTCAAAAACTGCGTTCTTTTCAACAAAGTACAGGTTCCTCACTACAATTATGTAGGTGATTCCGTGCTTGGATTTAAGTCCCATATGGGCGCTGGATCCATTTGTTCAAATGTAAAATCAGACAAGAAACTGGTTGTAGTAAAAGATGGCGAAGAAAAAATTGAAACAGGTGTAAAGAAATTTGGTGCTATGCTTGGAGACAACGTTGAAGTTGGCTGTGGATCTGTATTAAATCCGGGAACAGTAGTAGGTCGCTGGACAAATATTTATCCGCTTTCACCGGTACGTGGATGTGTTCCTGCTCACAGCATCTATAAAAACAAAGAAGAAATCGTAATTAAGGCAGAGTAAGTCTTAGAGCTATTCGATAAAAAAATACCGATAGCTTAATAGGATAATAGAACGAAGAAGAGGGGCATCGCTGCTATGATATTGATCATATATGCGAAGCCCCTTTTTTGATACTGAAAAGAAATCAGATAGTTAAAAATATTCACGAAGTTTGATAGAAGCAAATTCGAAAA
>JAUNCI010000032.1 GCA_030526665.1 Eubacteriales bacterium | reverse complement strand
CGATTCTAATCGTCAGCCAAGACAGTTCAATGGAGAAGGCCGTGGAGATAATCGTGGACCACGTCAGTACGATTCCAACCGTCAGCCAAGACAGTTTAATGGAGAAGGCCGTGGAGATAATCGCGGAGATAATCGTGGATCACGTCAGTATGATTCCAACCGTCAGTCAAGACCGTTTAACTCAGAAGGACGTGGCGATGGACGCTTTAATGGAAACGGACAGGGACGTCAGGGTTCCAAACCGGGTCAGAAACGAGGCGGCGCTGATGCAGCTTTTGCTCCTGAATTGACAAAATCATCTAAGGACAGCAAACGTGAGCGTGATCGCGAAAACAAAAACAAAAAGAATAATATGGATTTCGAAAAGACAAATCAGGGACGTCGTCCAAATCAGAACGGCAAGAAAATGTCTCGAATTCCGAAAGCGCTTCAGAAAACTGTTCCGCAGCCAAAACAGGAAGAAAAGAAACCGGAAATTAAGGAAATCGTTCTTCCGGAGAAAATGACAATCGGTGAATTGGCTCAGGCTATGAAAATGCAGCCTTCAGTAATTGTCAAGAAACTCTTCCTGGAAGGTATGATGGTTACTGTAAACCATGAAATCGATTTTGAAAAAGCACAGGAAATTGCATTGGATTATGATATCGTGGCAGAACTGGAAGAAAAAGTTGACGTCATCGAAGAACTTCTCAAAGAAGAGGAAGAAGATGAAGCAAACATGGTATCCAGACCACCAGTTGTCTGCGTAATGGGACACGTTGACCATGGTAAAACTTCCCTTTTGGATGCAATCAGAAAAACAAATGTTACTCGTGGTGAAGCCGGCGGTATTACACAGCACATTGGTGCATCTGTAGTTTCCATTGGCGGTCAGGACATTACATTCCTCGACACACCGGGTCATGAAGCATTTACCGCTATGCGTATGCGTGGTGCAAACTCTACGGATATTGCCGTACTTGTAGTTGCAGCGGATGACGGTATCATGCCGCAGACAGTTGAGGCTATCAGCCATGCAAAAGCGGCTGGCGTTGAAATTATCGTAGCAGTAAATAAAATTGATAAAGAAGCAGCAAATGTTGAGCGTGTAAAACAGGAGTTAACAGAACATGAACTCATCGCAGAAGACTGGGGTGGAAGCACAATCGTTGTTCCTGTATCTGCTCATACAGGAGAAGGAATTGAAAACCTTCTCGAAATGATCCTTTTGACTGCAGAAGTGATGGAATTAAAAGCAAATCCAAATCGTGCAGCCAGAGGTCTTGTCATTGAAGCAAAACTGGACAAAGGTAAAGGACCTGTTGCAACAATTCTTGTACAGAAAGGTACACTTCACGTTGGAGACTTTATTGCAGCCGGCTCATGCAGCGGTAAAGTACGTGCAATGATGGATGACAAAGGAAGAAGAGTAAAAGTTGCAGGACCATCTACACCTGTAGAAATTCTCGGCCTTGGGGATGTTCCAAATGCCGGTGAAGTTTTGATGTCCTTTGATACTGATAAAGATGCGAAAAACTTTGCAGCAGCATTTGTTACTGAGAATAAGAGCCGTCTTCTTGAAGAGACAAAGAGCAAACTTTCTCTTGATAATCTGTTTGACCAGATTCAGGCTATCGAGCTCAAAGAACTTCCAATCATCGTAAAAGCCGATGTTCAGGGTTCTGTAGAGGCTGTAAAACAGAGTCTTACAAAACTTTCCAATGAAGAGGTTGTTGTCAAAGTTATCCACGGCGGTGTTGGTGCCATCAATGAATCCGACGTTACTCTGGCATCTACTTCCAACGCGATTATCATTGGATTTAATGTAAATCCGGATATCATGGCAAAACAGCTCGCAGAGCAGGAAAAAGTTGATATGCGTCTGTACAGAGTCATCTATCAGGCAATTGAAGATATTGAACGTGCGATGAAAGGTATGCTTGATCCGGTTTATGAAGAAAAAGTTATCGGACATGCAGAAGTTCGTCAGCTGTTCAAGGCATCCGGAATCGGTACGATTGCCGGTAGTTACGTTCTTGATGGTATTTTCCAGAGAAATTGTAAAGTTCGTATCACACGTGAAGGTGAACAGATTTATGAAGGTGAGCTTGCATCTCTGAAGAGATTTAAAGACGATGTCAAAGAAGTAAAAGCAGGCTATGAATGTGGTCTTGTATTTGAAGGATTCAATGATCTCAAGGAAGAAGATCAGGTAGAAGCGTATATCATGGTAGAAGTACCGCGATAGAAAGAAGGACTGAAATTAGATGAGAAAAAACAGTATTAAAAATACGAGAATCAATGGTGAAGTCCAGAAAGAATTAAGTGTAATTATTCGAAACGAAATTAAAGATCCACGCATACATCCAATGACTTCGGTCATGGATGTAGAAGTGGCTCCTGATTTAAAAACCTGTAAAGCATATATTAGCGTGTTTGGAGACAAGGAAGCAAAAGAGGCAACCATCAGAGGACTGAAAAATGCTGAAGGTTACATCCGCCGTCAGCTTGCAAAAACTCTGAATCTTCGAAATACACCTGAAATTCGTTTTATTCTGGATGAATCCATTGAATATGGCGTGAATATGTCTAAACTGATTGATTCTGTTACCAAAAAAGATGAGAATACATCAGAAGAAGACGCTTAAAGGAGAAGAAATGCAAAATACTAGTTGCAAAAGCATACAAGGAAAAAATCCTGTGGATTTTAATCTCTGTGATATGCTTGAAGGAGTGAAAACAATGGGAATCACCGGCCATGTACGACCGGATGGTGACAGCGTTGGCTCCTGTATGGGTTTATATCTGTATATAAAAAAATGCTTTCCACAGATCGAGGTAGATGTCTATCTGGATCATCCGAAGCCGGTATTCGGCTACATTGCTCACATTGAAGATGTGAAAATGGAATATGACGGACCGAAACAGTACGATCTTTTTGTTACCTGCGATGTCAGCACGATTGAACGTTTTGAACTTGGAAAAGAGTATTTCAATACAGCGAAAAAAACAGCTTGTATCGACCATCATATCAGCAACAATGGATTTGCGGATATGAACCATGTAGTCGGTGAAGTGAGCTCTGTCAGCGAAGTGCTTTATGAACTGATGGATTCGGAAAAAATTGATGTTGATATTGCAACAGCACTTTATACCGGTATCATTCACGATACGGGTGTGCTTCAGTATTCCAATACCAGTCCGAGAACCGTTCAAATCGTAGCGGAACTGATGAAGACCGGATTTAACTTCAGTTCAATTATTGAAGAATCTTTTTACCAGAAAACATATGTGCAGTCACAGATCATGGGACGCGTTCTTGCAGAAAGTATCCTTCTGTGGGATGGAAAATGTGTTGCCGGTTTTGTCAGAAAAAGAGAAATGGACTTCTATGGACTTACCGGAAAAGATCTGGACGGCATTGTAAGTCAGCTTAGACTGATTGAAGGTGTTCAGGTGGCGATTTTTATGTATGAAACAGACACACAGCATTTCAAGGTATCTCTGCGTTCCAATGGAAAGGTAGATGTTAGTGCGGTTGCTGTTCATTTTGGCGGAGGCGGTCATGTAAAGGCTTCCGGTTGTGATATGGAAGGATCGGTACACGATGTAATTAACAATATCACAGCGCAGATTGAACTGATGACGAAGGGAGAACTGTAAGGTTTTCATGGACGGAATTCTTGTAATAAATAAAGAAAAAGGATTTACATCCCACGATGTTGTTGCAAAACTTCGTGGGATTCTCCATATGAAGAAAATCGGCCACACGGGAACACTGGATCCGGATGCAACAGGAGTGCTTCCTGTAGCATTGGGAAAAGGAACCAAACTGGTGGAATTTCTGACGGAGAAACAAAAAGGGTATGAAGCGGTACTGCATCTGGGTCTGGATACGGATACCCAGGACATCACAGGTACCATATTAACAGAGAAAAAAGTGGAAGTATCGGAAGAACAGATTCGCGAAACCATAGCCGGTTTTCTTGGACCGCAGCTTCAGATTCCGCCGATGTATTCGGCATTGAAAGTGAACGGAAAAAAATTATATGAACTGGCAAGGGAAGGAATTGAGGTTGAGCGTAAAGCGAGACCGGTCGAATTCTATTCGATTGAGATCAAAGAAATCAAACTTCCGTTTGTCAAAATTGATGTCCTTTGCAGTAAAGGTACATATATTCGAACACTTTGTCATGATATCGGTGAAAAACTGGGCTGCGGAGCCTGTATGGAATCTCTGTGTCGTACAAAATCCGGAGCATATCTGATAAAAGACAGTCTTTTGTTAGCAGAAGTAGAGGCGGCTGTGCGCAGCGAAACAATTGAGGAATATGTGATTCCGGTAGAAAAGGTATTGGCAGAATTTCCGGTTGTAAATGCAGTCTCTATGGCAGATCGCCTTCTGGATAATGGAAATCCGGTTGGAGAGCATCTTGTGAGAAATCAGGTAAAAGGCGGCTGGGTGCGAATGTACAAAAGTGACGGCTCTTTTGTCGGATTATATGAATGGAAAAAGAACAGAAATCAATATTTCCCGTACAGGATTTTTTGATTTTTGATTCAGATAAATAAATTTTTCATTAAATACTCAGGAGATCACATGCAATATTTGAAGATAGAAAAAGAGTTTCCGAAGTTTGATTCCTGTGTGATTACATTGGGGAAATTCGACGGAATTCATCTGGGACACAAAAAACTTGTAGATAAAGTAATACAGAAAAAACGAGATGGAGTGCCTGCTGTTTTGTTTTCACTTGGAGCAGCAGAGAAAATGATTTTTACGAGGGAAGAACGTGAGCATACGCTGGAAGAAAAGGGCATTGATGTTTTGATCGAATGCCCGCTCAGTAAGCAGATTCGCTCTATGAGCCCTGTGGAATTCATCAAGCAGATACTGATTGATCGATTTCATGTAAAATGTGTTGTTGTCGGCGAGGATTTTCGTTTTGGATATGAAAGAAAAGGAAATCCGAGACTGCTTGAACAATATGGAAAAAAATATGGTTATGAAACGATTGTGATTCCAAAAGAAATGTATGGCAAGCGTAAAATCAGCAGTACTTTTATACGAGAGGAACTTGAAAAAGGACGTATGGAAAGTGTGAGCCGACTTTTGGGACATAATTACTATGCAGACGGTGTTGTGGAACACGGAAACGGAATCGGACATAAAAAACTGCTTCCGACAATCAATCTGATTCCATCTACATCAAAACTTATGCCACCCAACGGCGTTTATATGACAATTACACATTTTAAACATGTATCATATCCGGGAATTACCAATGTAGGATACAAACCGACAATCGGAGAGAAGTTTGTCGGCATTGAGACCTATCTGTTTGGATGTGATGAGGATCTATATGAACAGCCATGCAGAGTGGAATTTTTCCATTTTTCTCGTCCGGAGAAAAAATTTGAATCGCTGGATGCACTTAAAAAACAACTGGCAAAAGATGAGGAAGACGGAAAAGCATTTTTTGAAAAGAAAAAGAATTGAAAAATGTTTGAAAAATCGATAAGTTGAGAATAAAAGATTAAAAAAGTATATTTACATAAGAAAGACAGTGTGCTATACTAATCGCTGTGTGAAAACAACCCATATTCAGAGATTGGACACTCCGACCGTTTCTTAATATGTGGCGATTATATTTTAATTTAAGGAGGAAATCAAAATGATTTCAAAAGAAAAAAAACAGGCAATTATGGCAGAATACGCAAGATGTGAAGGTGACACAGGTTCACCGGAAGTTCAGGTAGCTGTACTTACAGCTAGAATCAAAGAGCTTACAGAGCATCTTAAAACACACCACAAAGATCATCATTCTAGACGTGGTATGCTGAAAATGGTTGGTCAGAGACGTGGACTTCTGGCATATCTCAAGAAAACTGACATCAACAGATACCGTGCACTGATTGAAAGATTAGGTTTAAGAAAATAATTAGTTTGCGGAAGGAGCGGGTCTTTTCATCCGCTCCTTTTTACAGTTATAAAGCCGATACTAAAATACATAGAATTATCGTATTTGAAATGCTTTTGTTCAGATAGGAAAGAAAAATGATTCTGTTTATGAGATCGGCAGGAGATTAATGTATAAGTACAAGAAGGAGAGTGAATATGTACAAAAGTTATTCCATGGAATTAGCCGGAAGAACTTTGCGCGTTGACATTGGTCGCGTTGCAAAACAGGCTAATGGAGCAGCATTGATGATGTACGGCGATACAACAGTATTGTCTACAGCAACAGCATCAAAAGAGCCTAGAGAAGGAATCGATTTCTTCCCGCTCAGTGTTGAATATGAAGAAAAAATGTATGCCGTAGGTAAAATTCCGGGCGGCTTCAACAAACGTGAAGGAAAAGCAAGCGAACATGCTACATTAACTTCTCGTGTAATTGACAGACCAATGCGTCCTCTGTTTCCAAAGGATTACAGAAATGACGTAACACTTGTAAATATGGTAATGTCAGTAGATCCTGCATGTAATCCGGAAATCCCGGCTATGCTTGGTTCTGCGATTGCAACATGTATTTCAGATATTCCATTTGACGGACCATGTGCTACAACACAGGTTGGTCTCATTGATGGTGAATTTATCATCAACCCAACACTGGAACAGAAAACAGTATCTGAACTGCAGCTTACCGTTGCATCTACAAGAGAAAAAGTAATCATGATCGAAGCCGGCGCAAAAGAAGTTCCGGAAGATCAGATGATCGAAGCAATCTACAAAGCTCATGAAGTAAACCAGGAAATCATTAAATTTATCGATGGTATCGTGGCAGATTGCGGAAAAGAAAAACACAGCTATGAATCTTGCGCAGTTCCGGAAGAACTGTTTGCAGCAATCAAAGAAATTGTACCTCCGGAAGAAATGGAAGTAGCAGTATTCTCTGATGACAAACAGACTCGTGAGAAAAACATCAGCGAAGTAACAGCAAAACTCAAAGAAGCATTTGCAGAAAAAGAAGAATGGCTTGCAATTCTTGGTGAAACTGTTTACCAGTACCAGAAAAAGACGGTTCGTAAAATGATCCTCAAAGATCAGAAACGTCCGGATGGTCGTAAAATCAATCAGATTCGTCCACTTGCCGCAGAAGTTGATATCATCCCGCGTGTTCATGGTTCTGCTATGTTCACAAGAGGACAGACACAGATCTGCACAATGACAACACTTGCACCGCTTTCCGAAGCTCAGAAAATTGACGGGCTTGACGAATTTGAAACAAGCAAACGTTATATGCATCACTACAACTTCCCATCTTACTCAGTTGGTGAAACAAAACCATCCAGAGGACCGGGACGTCGTGAAATCGGACATGGTGCACTTGCTGAGAGAGCTCTTGTTCCTGTACTTCCTACAGAAGCAGAATTCCCATATGCAATCCGTACTGTTTCCGAAACATTTGAATCAAACGGATCTACATCTCAGGCTAGTATCTGTGCATCTACAATGTCTCTTATGGCAGCAGGTGTTCCGATCAAGAAACCGGTAGCCGGTATTTCCTGTGGCCTTGTTACAGGCGAAACAGATGATGATTACATTGTTCTTACAGATATTCAGGGTCTCGAAGATTTCTTCGGTGACATGGACTTCAAAGTAGCCGGTACACATGATGGTATTACAGCAATTCAGATGGATATCAAAATTCATGGTCTGACACGTCCGATCGTTGAAGAAGCAATCAGACGTACAAAAGAAGCAAGAGAATACATCCTGACAGAAGTTATGGAAAAATGTATTGCTCAGCCTCGTGAAACAGTTGGAGAATTTGCTCCAAAGATCATTCAGATTCAGATCGATCCTCAGAAGATCGGCGATGTTGTTGGTCAGAGAGGAAAAACAATCAATGAAATTATCGACCGTACAGGCGTTAAAATCGATATCACAGATGATGGTTCTGTTTCAATCTGCGGCGTAGAACAGAAAATGATGGATGAAGCGAAACGCATGATTGAAATCATTGCTACAGACTATGAAGCAGGTCAGATCTTTACAGGAAAAGTTGTAAGCATCAAAGAATTTGGTGCATTCGTAGAATTTGCTCCTGGTAAAGAGGGTATGGTTCATATTTCCAAAATCTGCAAAGAAAGAATCAATCGTGTAGAAGATGTTCTTACACTTGGAGATAAAGTAAAAGTTGTCTGCATGGGTAAAGACAAAATGGGAAGAATGAGCTTTAGCATGAAGGATGTTCCTACAGAGGAATAAGAAAAAAGAATATGAGATATCATAATATTACAAAAGATGATATGCTCAATGGTGACGGCCTCCGGGTGGTTCTATGGGTAGCTGGATGTAAGCATGGCTGTAAAGAATGTCAAAATCCAATCACCTGGGATCCAAACGGGGGTCTTTTATTTGAGTATGAAGCAGAAGAGGAAATATACAAAGAACTGAAAAAAGATTATATCAGTGGTATTACTTTTTCAGGTGGAGATCCGCTTCATCCGGCAAATATTGACGAGGTTACAAGACTGGCAAAAAATATCAGAGAATTTTATCCATCCAAAACGATCTGGTTATATACCGGATCTTTATGGGAGGAAATGGAAAATCTGGAAATCGTTCAATATCTGGATGTCGTTATTGATGGAGAATTTGAGGTTGACAAAAAAGATGTCGGACTTCAATGGAAAGGATCCTCAAATCAGCGTGTGATCGACGTTAAAGCAACACTTATTTCAGGAAAAGTAGTTCTGAAATAATCAAATGTTGAAAGTTTAGAACCATAGCAGACAGGAGATGAACAGGCAATGACAGAAAAAATTAAAATTCTGTACCATACAGATAAAATAGACAAGTTAGAATATATTGACGGCAAAAGTGACTGGATCGATCTGCGAGCTGCAGAAAATGTGGTGATGAAACAGTTTGAATTTAAGTTGATCGATCTGGGAATTTCTGTGCAGCTGCCGGAAGGCTACGAGATGATTATTGCTCCACGTTCTTCTACGTTCAAAAATTTTGGACTGATTCAGACCAATTCCATTGGTATTGTCGATGAATCTTACTGTGGAAGAGATGATGTGATCAAAATGCCGGCATTGGCTATGAGAGATACGGAAATCCGCGTAAATGATCGAATTTGTCAGTTTCGTATTCTGAAACATCAGCCAACGATTGAATTCGAAGAAGTAGAGGATCTTGAGAGAAAATCAAGAGGCGGTTTTGGATCAACCGGTAAACAGTAAAACCGCTGTGCAGTATAAGGTAATAACATAAAAATGGTATAATACTGTAAGAAATAAATTCGTAAAGAAGGTTGAGTAACTTTGAGTGGTATTGACAGAATGAATCGCGAACGAAAAGTAAATTCACATCAGGCCAAGAAATTAGATGTCAGTGAGAGATTGGCAGAAAGTTTTAAAGAACTGGTGCTGGAAAAGCCAATTGAAAAAATCACCATTCAGGATATTACAGATCGTACCGGTGTTACCCGCGGTACGTTTTATATCCATTTTCAGGATAAGTATGCATTATTGGAATGGATCTGCCGTGAGGAAATTGTAAATCCGGTTCGTACATTGCTTTGGAATGATATGGAGCGAGAGGCAATGTCCTTTATCTTTGTCAGTATTTTGAAAAACAAAGAGTTTTATTATCATGTTTCACATATGCAGGGACAGAATTCTTTTGAAAGTATTGTTTTGGATTGTTTTGCCGAGTTTATTACAGATTACATTAATGAACATGCGGCAAATCGTGATCGAAAATATAAATGGCTTACACCGGAAACAGCCGCTGTGTATTATTCGCAGTCTATGGCATATGTGCTGATCAGCTGGATTCGTGACGGAATGACGGTTTCACCGGCAGAGATGGTTGATATTTATGAATTTGTAACCCATCATGCGTTGACAGACATGATACGTGAATTTTAATTTTTTAAATAGAAGAAAATTATAGATTCATTTTTTAAGTAATTTTTAGGAATAGTTTATAGATATTTTATAAATGGATGTCTGTTTAAGATGAACAATTAAACTTGATTGTTTATCTCCAAACAACAAACCGCAGTATATATCTAAAAATTATGACAAAATAAAAAGATTGGATATTTCATTATTCAGTCTTTTTTTTTATTCTTTTCGATGTCAAGAAAACAAATTTATTTATAAATAATTTTTAAAGGAGCGATGTTCAGATGAAAAAATTCGGAGAAATAATTGTGAAACTTCGAATTCCGATTCTCATTCTCGGTATTTTGCTGCTGATTCCATCAGCATGGGGATATTTGAATACGCGTGTAAATTACGATATTCTGTCATATCTTCCGAGTGAAATTGAAACGATGAAAGGGCAGGATATTCTGGTTGATCAATTTGGTACAGGTGCATTTTCCATGGTAGTTGTTGAAGGAATGCCTATGAAAGATGTATCAGCACTAAAAGCAAAA
The DNA here is from genome assembly GCA_030526665.1 of Eubacteriales bacterium. Taxonomy (GTDB): domain Bacteria; phylum Bacillota; class Clostridia; order Lachnospirales; family Lachnospiraceae; genus Blautia_A. The sequence continues at coordinate 4,056 of JAUNCI010000032.1, read as the reverse complement.
ATGGAAAAAGTGGATCATGTAAAAAAAGTGATCTGGTATGATAGTTTTGCAGATATATCGATACCAATTGAACTGCTTCCGGAACGTATCAGTGAAGCATTTATGAGAGATGACAGTACCCTGATGGCAGTTATTTTTGATACAACGATTTCTTCCGATGAGACAATGGCAGCGATCGGAGAATTGCGTTCACTGGCAAATAAACAGGTATTTATCAGTGGTATGTCGGCAGTCGTTACAGATACCAGGGATCTTTCCGATCAGGAAACACCGATCTATGTAGCATTAGCCGTACTTCTTTGTTCGATTGTTCTGGCCATTACAATGGATTCATTCCTGATACCGGTATTTTTCCTTCTCAGTATTGGAATGGCAATCGTATATAACCTTGGAAGTAATATATTCCTTGGTCAGATTTCCTATATTACGAAGGCTTTAAGTGCCGTTCTTCAGTTGGGAGTAACACTTGATTATTCGATTTTCCTGTGGCACAGCTATGAAGAACAGCAGGAAATCTGTGAAAACAAGAAAAAAGCAATGGCAAATGCCATCAATGCAACATTGACTTCTGTAATCGGAAGTTCTGTTACCACAGTGGCAGGTTTCGTAGCACTTTGTTTTATGAGTTTCACACTGGGAATGGACCTTGGTGTCGTTATGGCGAAAGGTGTAGTGTTTGGTGTAATCGGATGTATCACCATTTTACCTTCTATGATTCTTGTTTTTGACAAAATCATTGAAAAAACAAAACATCGTCCGCTGCTGAAACAATTCGTACGAATTCCTAAATTTGTACAGAAATTTTATCCGGTTATTATCATTCTGTTTGCTCTGATCTGGATTCCGGCTATCAAAGGATACAGAAGTACACAGGTATATTATGACCTTGCCGGAACACTTCCAAAAACATTGTCCAGTATTCAGGCAAATGAAAAACTGGAATCCGTTTTTGAAATGAACTCTACACATATGGTACTGATCGATACGACATTAGACAAAAAAACAGTTACCAAAATGGTAGATGAGATGAAAAAGGTTGACGGTGTAAAAACGATTCTGGGAATTGATGCACTGACAACAGCTGATATTCCGGATTCTCTGATCCCGCAGAAATTAAAAGATGCACTGGAATCGGATGAGTATCAGGAAATGCTTATTATGAGTGAATACAAAGTTGCATCGGATGAAGTAAATGCACAGTGTGATAAATTAACAGAAATTCTCAAACGATATGATCCGGAAGGTATGCTTGTAGGTGAAGCACCTTGTACAAAGGATTTGATCGAAATTACAGATAAGGATTTCAAGACGGTAAGCTTTGTGTCTATCGGTGTTATTCTGGCTATTATTCTGCTGGTTTTCCGTTCAATCAGTTTACCGATCATTCTGGTAGCAGTTATCGAATTTGCGATCTTTATCAATATGGGTATTCCATATTATACAGGAACAACGATTCCGTTTATCGCATCCATCGTAATCGGTACGATTCAGCTGGGTTCAACTGTCGACTATGCGATTTTGATGACAACCAGATATAAAACAGAGAGACACCTTGGCAGAAGCAGAAAAGAAGCAGTGGAAATTGCACATTCCGCATCAATTCCGTCCATTTTGGTCAGTGCTTTAAGCTTCTTTGCAGCGACATTCGGTGTAGGTGTATATTCAAATATTGACATGATCAGTGCTCTTTGTTCATTGATGGCCAGAGGTGCTTTGATCAGTATGGTCGTAGTTATTCTGGTATTGCCTTCAATGCTGTTACTGTGTGACCGTCTGATTTTGTATACAACATTGGGAATGCGAAAAAAAGACAAATAAAAGGCAAATTGATTAAAAATATGATATAGAAATATTATGGACAGATGATTAAAAAATGAGGAGGAAGCATCATGAAAGGGCTTTATAAAAATGAATTTCGTAAAGTATTGGCAGTCGTTGCAGCAGTAAGTCTCGTTGCAAGCCAGGGTGTCTATGCAGAAGATACAGCAACAAAAAAAGAAACCGTATATGTATTTACAGATGCGGAAGGTAAACAGACAGATATTATTGTTAATGAAAAACTTGAAAATATTCTTTCCGGTATGGTTGGAGACGAAACAGAACTGACCGATATCGTTAACTTAAAAGGTGACGAAACTTTTGAACAGGGAGAGAATGGTGCAATTGAGTGGGATTCTACAGGTGAAAATATCACTTATCAGGGTACTACACAGAAAGAAACACCGGTAGATATTCATATTTCTTATACACTGGATGGTAAAGAGGTTGCTCCGGAAGATCTGGCGGGTGCAAGTGGTCATCTGGTAATTCGTTATGATTATACAAATAAAGAAAAACAGACCGTAAAAATCGGTGATCAGGAAGAAGAAGTTTACGTTCCGTTTACTGTTTTGTCAGGAATGCTGTTTGATGAGGGCTGTGTTTCTAATGTATCTGTAAATGCAGGTAAGGTTATCGAGGAAGGAAATCGTACGATCGTAGTTGGTGTTGCCTGCCCTGGATTATCCGATAGTATTCGTTTTGATGAAATCAAAGATAAAGTAGAAGAGAAAAAGGCAGAGCGTGAGGCAAAAAAAGCCGAAGAAGATAAGAAAAAAGAAGATAAGAACACAGAAAACAAAGAAAAGGCTGATGACAAAAAAGAAACTGTAAAAACATCTGAGGTTTCTGCTGAATCAGATAGTGAAACAGAAATCGAACTTCCGGAGATCGATTTTGATATCGATAAATTTATGCTGCCGGAATATATGGAAGTTGAAATGGATGTAAATGACTTTTCAATGAGTATGTCGATGTCTTTGATCACCAATAATCTGCTTGATAACCTGGATCTTCCTGGTGGTGAAGAATCTGAAAAAATCACTGAGATCGTCGATGCACTGACAGAAAGCGGTCAGAAATTGCAGGATGGTTCGCAGGCACTTGCCGATGGAATCGAAGAACTTTACAACAAAGTTCCGGATCTTACCAACGGTGTCGGTGAACTCGCAGATGGTATCGTAGCATATACAGATGGTGTTGCAAAAGTCAGTGATGGTGTTTCAACATTAAAAGATGGTTCTTCAAAACTTGCATCCGGAGCAGATAAACTTGCAACAGGAGCAGATACACTCGCATCCGGTGCCGGTACATTGGCAACCGGAACAAATCAGCTTGCAAACGGAGCAGAAGCATTAAAAGATGGTTCTTCAAAGCTCGCTGATGGTGCAAAAAATGCAAAAGCCGGAGCTGATCAGTTAAAGAACGGTTCTCAAAGTGCACTCGCAGGTGTGAAACAGTATAATGCAGGTGTTATGTCAGCTCTTTCACAGGTCGGAGATGCCGGTACACAGATTGGTGCCGGAGCAGGCGAACTTTACAAAAATGTATTGCAGCTGCAGGCATCTTTGCAGGGATACAAGGATGCAGAAGGAAAACAGGTTCCTGGAGCCGCAGTAACACTTACAAAGAGTCTGGATCAGCTGATTGCCCAGCTTTCAGACAGTGGAAGTCAGACACCACAGTCAACCAAAGACTATTTGAATACCGTAGATGTACTTGTTAACAACGCGTTGGATGCCGCAAATGATCTTGCAGCTATGCAGTCTTCTGCGAATGGCAAAACTGAAACAGGAAATACCATTACTTCGGAAAAATTAGATGCACAGGAAAGCAGCACTGCAGATAATGCATCAGAACAGTTAGCAGCTGCCCGTGCAGCAGCTGATGGAGCCGCTGCATTGAAACAGACTGCACAGGAAGCGGGTTCAAATGCATCTGCCGGACTTGAAACAGCACAGTCAAGTCGTTCTGCAGCAAGTGGTTCTGCATCTGCCGGAGCCAGTGAAAATGAAAGTGCGGTTGGTGCATACAATGGTGCTGTTGGCACATATGTGGGCGCAGCTTCCGGTGTTGTAGCTAATCTGGCAGCAGCCGGACTTGGTGATTTTTCTGGTATGGTTGGCGCTGCACAGGCAGCAGGAGATTCCATTGTCGGAACTTTCCAGAGCGCTTCTTCAAACTACCAGAGCGCTGCCTCTCAGTACGAAGCGGCTGCAGATTCATATGAAAGTGTAA
>JAUNCI010000031.1 GCA_030526665.1 Eubacteriales bacterium | reverse complement strand
GGGCAATTATTGGTTTGCGTCTTCCAGACAAGGTATTCTGCATATCTATGAGAACTATTTTACAGATTTAAACAGCTGCATGAATATTGATCAGATGGTAAATTCCATTCAGCCTTTCCATGATCGCATATATATTGGAAGCGATAAGGGTTTGAGTTGTTATAAGAACTCTGAAAGGGTTCTGGATGATTCACTTGTGAATGCAAGTAAAGGTCTCAGAATCCGTCAGATTTATGTAGACCGGGATGATGCCATCTGGATTCTCAGTTATCAAAAAGGCTTGATCTGTCAATCACCGGATGAAAAAATATACTATATTAATTCCAAAAACAGTGAACTTAAGAATGATTCACTTCGATGCATCTACGAGAGAGAAGATGGAAGTTTTGTCCTCGGAACAGAAGCAGGGATCTTTTCTCTTCAAAAAGATGGTACGGTTTCCCGATTGGTTGATGATAGCACATTAAATTCCGAACGAATTCTTTCTGTTGCGGAAGACGAAAAGGGAATCTTGTACATTGGTACCGATAGTGATGTTCTTTATGTAGTAGAAGAGGATAAGATTATTGGACAGATTACTATGAAAGACGGTATGTTTTCTAATGTTATCCTAAAGATTCGAACTTCAGAAAATCTAAATGGTATCTGGGTCGTAACCGGGTCCGGCATCTGCTTTATTGATGAGAATCATAAAGTATCCCGTGTGGAATCGGTGAATATTGCAAACAGTCTGGATCTTATCTACCTAAACCAGGAAGAGGTTGCGATTCTCGCAGGCAATGGATTTTTCCGTATGAAGGAAGAAGATCTCTTGTCTGATGATATAAACTATGTTCATTATGATAAGAAATTGGGATTGCCGATTGACTTTACTGCCAATGCCAACAATATAGTAAAAGACGGTATACTGTATATGTGTGGTATTAACGGTGCCGCAAGCCTGAATCTCTCAAAAGAAGAAATTCACCGGGATATTTGGATTTATGTAAAGGATATTCAGAGCGATGGTAAAAACATTTATCTGGGAGATGATATAACATCGATCGATCCGAAGACACATCGATTAAATCTGGATTTTCGTATTCTGAATTATACAAATGAAGATGTGGATGTACGTTTTATGCTGGAGGGAACTGACAAGTCATTTTCTAGCATATCCGGTTCTGAATCAACTATAGTTAGTTATACGAATTTGAAAGGCGGAGATTATAATTACTACTTTGAAGTACTGGACAGGAACTCTGGACAGATACTCGCGAAAGAAAAATTGAAGCTTTTTAAGCGTTATACTTTTGGGGAAATGCCGTATGTGCATCTTATTTTGACTATACTGGGACTTCTTATACTTGCATTGGCTGTCAGTATGATTCTTTTCTTTCGAGATAAATCTTTGAAAGAGAAATACCGGAAGAAGTACCATCAGAAGCACAAAGAGGATTTGAATAAAATTGCTTATCAGGATATTGTGACAGGAGTCAGCAATCGTAACTGTTATGAAAAAGATATAGCTGAAGTAGATATGAAGAAATTATTTGCGATAAGTACAGTCAGTATTAATCATGGAGAATATCTCAAACGCAAATATGGTATGCTTTATTTCGAAGATATACTGAAAAACACAACACAGATTCTCAAAAATCACGCTGGTAAAGACGTCAGAATCTATCGTCTGTCTGAGTATATATTCTGTATTTGGTTTAAAAAGCCAGTGGAACTTGAACAATATATCATCCGGATAAAAGAGGAGTTTCAGGAATTGTATGAGAAAGAGAAAGAGGAAGAGGTATCCGGCCTGGCCGTGGGTGCAATCTATTATGAGCCTCTTCTGCATGAAGATTATGAAAGCCTGTTTAAACGCTGTGAAGAGATGCGAATTCTAAATCAGAAACATGAAGAAATGAAATTTATGGATCGCAAGATTCAGTATATGAATACCGCTGGCATATCATGAGGATATGCCAGCGGTATTTTTCATTCTATTTCTAATCATCCAGTACACATCGGATCGTGTGTCGCGTCTGTCCGCCTATGGTACATGTAAATAATGTCAGATCCCATTCATTTGAGTCTTTGATCAGGTCCTCGATCTGGATTGGATTTAAAATAGTCAGATCCGCAATGTGATAGTGATAAATATGCCCTTCCGCGTCGGTAAAAAGAATCTTCGTTCCTGGATTTAATGAGCGAAGCGGACTGAAATGTGCACGGTAATTATGTCCTGCTATAACGAGATTTCGTTTATAAAGTGAACCGGAATAGCGGCACGGTGCGATTTTAAGCCGTTCATAATCCCAGGTATCCATAACCGGAAGAGTCAGATTCAGAGAAGGCACGGATAGGTATCCAATATAATCGTAACCGTTTATTCTTATTGTCGGCATTTCTCTTTCTACGGGAAATTGATTTTTCTCATCTGTTTCATCTGTATCTATAAGCTTCTCCATCTGAACTAACACAGAATCAGATGCTTTTTTTGCATCATTGGATTCTTTCATATTGTGAAGAGTAAGCCCCAGCGCCCCGGCGAGCAGCAGTATCCCTGTTATGATCAGCACACGGCCTTTTCTTTTTTTCTTTTTCATATCTGTTTATTTATTCCTTTTAGATATTTTCTATGTTAAATACTATTTTGCAACTTTCACAAATAAAATGCAAGTAAACGAAGAAAACAATTTTGTCCAAATTGCACATTAAAATGTCCAAATTGCACGAAAAAAGTAATATTTTTCATAATGTGGTAAAATTTATAGAAAGAATGCTATAAGTATAGTTTTGGGGACGTTGGAGAAACTCCCAATACAGTTTGGCAAAGAAGGGAGAAGATCAGAATGAAGCAGTTTCGAATACGGTTATCAGCAGTTATTTTTTTTGTATTTCTGACTTCCATGATTATATTTGATCCTGTTGGTGTATTTGCTCAAGAAAATATGTGTTCGCTTACATTGACAAAAGCAGTGCAGGGCAGTTCGTTTTCCCTGTATCAGATTCAAAAGCGAAATGCCGATGGCACTTATACTACAACAAAAGAATTTTCAAAATATCCGATTGACCTGAAATTGACAGATACAGAAAAGATGCGCGAAGCTGCATCAACACTTGCGGGATATGTCACTGCTGATCAGATAACGGCATATGAAACAAAGTCGGTGGATGAGCATAATAGTGTTGCTTTTACAGATCTTGCATCCGGTCTTTATCTTGCGATGGGGAATAGTGTAAAAGTAAATGGTAAGCCTATGGAACAGACCCCGATACTTGCTTATTTGCCGGCAAGCAGTGAAGATCAGAGAGCCTTATATGATCTGACGGTAGAAGTAAAGTCTTCCCCTGTGAAAGAAAAGAAAAGATATAAGGTCTATAAGGTTTGGGATGATAACGAAAGTAAAAACAGACCGAAAGAAATCGTTGTTGCTTTGTATCAGGATGATGCGAAATATGAAGAAGTTACACTTAATAAAAGCAACGACTGGTCTTATACATGGGAAAATCTGGAAAAAGATCATAAGTATACAATGGTAGAAATATCCAAACCGAAAGGATACAAAGTTAAAATCACGGAGGAGAATGGTATCTTTACTGTTACAAATACAGAAGAAAACACACCACCGGGAAATCCTCCGAATAATCCACCAGAAAATCCCCCGAATAACCCACCTGAAAGAATCCCTCAGACAGGGCAGCTTTGGTGGCCGGTAGCAGTTTTGGCGGCACTGGGAATCATCTTCCTTGCTATTGGAATCTGGAGAAGGGGGAGAAAAGAGTAGGTGCAGCATATGACAGAAGAACAGACTCAATCATTGAAGGAGATCAAAAAGAAACCGACTTCTCGAAAAAAGACATTGAAAGCTTTTATCGAGACAATAAGACTTCTCATTAATGTAGCAGCCATTGCCGTACTGATAGCTGTGCTGCTTATCCCGGTGCTTCGCATTTATGGTAATTCCATGACACCGACTCTGACGGAAGGCGATCTTATCATATCCATAAAAGGAGCAAACTTTGAACGAGGTGACATCATTGCTTTTTACTATAATAACAAAGTGTTGGTGAAACGTGTAATTGCATTTCCGGGTGAATGGGTGGATATCTCAGAAAACGGGGAAGTTTCCATTAACGGTGAACTACAGGCAGAACCTTATGTACAGAATCAGGCACTTGGCACCTGCGATATCAAGCTGCCTTATCAGGTACCGGAAGATCGGTACTTTGTAATGGGAGATAAAAGAGCTGTTTCGATTGATTCGCGAAGTTCCTCAATTGGCTGCATTGCCAAAGAACAGATCGTTGGAAAAATCGTATTTCGAATTTGGCCGTTCAAAGACTTTGGAATCGTCAATTGATTGAAAATAAAAAATTACTCCTGATGCAGACATTGGGAATAGAAAAATTAAAGGGAAAATGATAACAGACCAGGTTATTGGAATATACAGGGAAGGAGGCTGTGTTGGATGAAAAGTCTGAAAAGACCGGGATCAACAAGAAAAAAACTGCTGACAGCATTGGCAGTCATGGTCGTATTCGTTACGACTTATATGTTGATCATTCCTGCAATCACGATTGATAGAGAAAGTGCGGATCAGGAACCAGGCATGGTAATCGGGGAAATGAATCCGGATGGTTCGGAAGAGAACGAAGATGAATATGATATTGATGAGTACGATGAATTCGATGAATTCGATGAAGAAGAGCAGGATATCATGCTGACGGAAACCTCTGATGTTCAGTCTGACGATCCGGAGTATCAGGAAACATTCTATGATATAGAATCTGAAGAAGAGCAAGAGATAAATGATCAGGAAACGGATGAGTTTTTTGGAGATCTTTCTGATATAGAAAATGAAACAGATAAAACGGTTATGCCGGAAATGACTCTGACATATAAACTTGGCGATACAGAAATTATTGTAGAAGCAGAAGAGGAGACTTTTGTAGAAGGCACTGCCTTAGAAGTAAGACCAAACGATGAAACGCAGTTACTGGAACTTGTCAAAGCAAATGCGGCTATGGAAATAAACGAAGAGGAGAATATCAAGAATATTCTTTGCTATGATGTTTATTTTGTTGCTCCTGATGGAGAGAAAATTAAACCACTGAAAAATGTTCGTATTCATGTCTTATCCAATGATATCGAAGAGGCAGAATCAACAATCATTGTTGGTGCTGATGAAACAACACAGCAGACAGAAATTATAAGGCAGCTTGGTGTAAAAGAAACGGATGAAACAAATGAAAAATCTGAAGCAAATGAAGTAGTATTTGAAACTGCTGCATATACAACATTTTTCTTTGTATACACCGAAAAATCAGATGCTCTAGTGCAGGTAGAAAACAACGAATCTGAAACGGAAGCAGAAGCCGAATTTGAGATTGAAGATGAAGGTGAAACAAAAGAAGAAGCTATAATGCCGGAGATGACACTTACAACTGAGATTGACGGTGTGCTGATTCAGGTTGAAGCGGAGGAAGGAAGTCTTCCGGAGGGAACAACACTTAAGGTAATACCTGTTGATGAAGAATCTATTCTGGAGGCAATCGAAGGTGCTGTAAATGTCGAAGAAAAGATTGAACGTATTGTTGCATATGATATCTGTTTCCTGACACCGGACGGAGAAGAAATCGAACCACTGAAAAGTGTTCGTGTTACTATGACATCTCCGGATGTAGCAGAAGCAGATGATACCTATATCGTCCATGTGGAAGACGAAACTCTGGAAACAAAAGTAGTTGACAGAATAGAAGAAGAGTCAAAAGAAGATGAAGTTATTTTTGCTTCGAATGAGTTTTCTGTATATGGATATGTATTTACGCAAAAGTTGACAGCATCTGTATTAACAAGTGAAGGCGAGTCCTACACAATTAATGTATATCTGGATGAGAACAGTGGGATTCCGGAAGGTGCGGAACTTATCGTAAATGAATTACAAAGCGGAACCGATGAGTATATTTCTTATCTGAATGAAACAAAGAATGTACTGGATATGGATGACGAGTCTGAAATCACCTTTGCAAGATTCTTTGATATAGAAATTCAGTTCGATGGCGAAAAGTTAGAACCTCAGACTCCGGCAAAAGTAGAACTGATCTATAACGATCCGCTGAATTTGGAAAATGGAAGGGATCTGAATATTGTACACTTTGCCGATGAAGGAATTGAAGTAATTGATGATTTAAAAGTAGATGAGTCTGGAACAACGATTATTTATGAACAGGGAAGCTTTTCTGTGACGGGTACTATTATTCAGGGAACTTTGGGTAATGGACAGCAGGGAATGCTTATTATACGAGATAATGGTTCTGAATATATTGTATTAAGTGACGGAACATTAGCTTCGGTAGACCAAATCAATTTAAATACTTTTGAGACAGAGAATCCGATGATCTGGAAATATACGCATGATACCTATTATCATGAGACCAGAGCATATGATTTTAACGGACAGCAGATTGCATCTGATTTTTATTACAGTTATATCAATGCCAAAGAAGAGGATGGCATTGCTGATGACAATGACAGCAATATTAATCCTGAACATCCATTGAATCAGCCGGTGCCTTATGGTGTGGATGGCAGAAGAATCGGTGATTATAGTCATCGAAGTATGTGGCCGGCCAGTGCTACGATTCTGGAAAATCATCATATGCGTAATCGTGATCCTGAAAACGGAAACTATTACTATATTGGTGTGGAGCGTGGTCCTGATGGAAAACCTATACGAATTACAGGTAGGAACAGTCTCGAGGATGCGGCAGAAATTTATCTGGGAACAAGTTCGATTCCATCATCGGATCCGGGACGAAATCGAGTTAATCATATTGATATCTCGATTAAAGGAACGGCAAGTATTACGTATCCTTTGACCAGAGGCTATACCTATTATTATGAGAATGGAAGCAGCTATACTCCGACAGAAAAAACGACGGTAACTTTAAGTCAGGAAGTCGGTATAAAAACAGATGACATGCGAAAAGCTACCATTTCTGCCTTTACGAAAGACAATAACGGTACTCGTCATCCAATCGACGACGTATTCTACATTACCGGTTACTCGGCAAATGCGGAGACGCAGTATAGTACTGATCAGGTGCGAATCGAAGGTTCCTTTAAAGTTACCACTACTGACAGTACCAATTGGAGTGAAAGAATAAAAAAAGAAAATCGTATTTATTATTCTGTAGATGCTTCTAAGGATGTCACATTCCAGGTAACGGATCCTACGGGAAGACAGCTGTACGATGAAAATCATCAGCCGATCACCGTTACGGTTAACGTTAAATTAGGTGCTTCTTTTGACTACTGGGATGAGAGAAATGAATGTCCTCCTGTCCGTTGGACGCTGGATAGCTGGAGACAGGGAGATATCATGAGCCATGGATTGAGTGGTATGGACTTTGTGCTCGGCGGTAATACTGATCTCAATACACTGGAAATTATCAAAATGATAGAAGATGAGAACGGCAATATCATTAAGATGCGTCCGGGAACATTTTTAGATCATGATTTCGATATTTACCAGCGAGTGAATGGACGTTGGGAGCTTATCGATACGAAAACTACGTCGGTGGGATCCGGTGGTGTCGGTTATACCAGTGATTATGGTGTTCCGGATGGGTCCTATGTCATTCGAGAAAAAACAGGTACCATTCCGCTTTCTTTAATTGACGAGAATAGAGACACCTGGGTATACAGCAAAACATATTTTGAGACAGAAGGCGGTAATCGTCGTGACTGGCCAAACGAGCATGACAGATGGGGGGCAGATCCATATTTATATGAGAGTGAAGCCGGTGCTGTCGGAGCGAATAATCGAGATGTTCAGTTTAGCTGTCACAATATATATGTAAAAAAGGTTTCCGTAGAAGTTGAAAAGAAATGGTATCAGTATGGAAAACCGGTAGAAGCGCCTGAGAATGCGAAACTCACTGTCTATCTGGGACGTTATAGCAAGATTGCAGGAGGCGGCAGTACAGGTGGTGAGGAACCGGATGATCCGCCAGAACCGGAAACACCTGATCGGATCAAAGCAACGATTGATATTTTCCGAAGTAATTATGGGCATCAGTCGTTATTACCGCCGAATGTATTCAGTGATTTTTATGCGGGGCAGACACTTCTGGTTACTCTGAATAAGCAGAAACAGGCCAGTGTGTATTACGCTGTGGCAGGAGAAAAAATACAATTTCCTGTCGAAGAGGGAAATGGAGAACGACAGGATTACAGTTTTACTGTCGTTGTTCCGGAAGATGGAATTCTGAGTATTCCGCTGGATGATGCCTGGAGCGATGTGCAAAATATTCGTGTACAGACTTATTCTTCCGGACATAATGTTCGACGCCTGGCGAAGACTTCAAATCAGACGGAAAGCATTAGTTGGAAAAAAGACTGCGATATTCCGGAAGGGTATCGTGTAGACGGCAGTTTTATTCAGCCTGTGATTCTTTCCAATACAGAAGGATGGTCCAGAAGTATTGCAAATTTGGATTCACGTGATGCGAATGGAAATGAATACCTGTACTACATTGCACAAATTCAAGAGGAAAATGTTCCAAAAGGAACTACAGTGGAAGTGCAGCAGCCATATACTACGACCGGTGATGAACCGTTGAAAGTTTCCAATTATATTCCGCCGGAGAAAACGGAAGTATCCTTTACAAAACGTTGGTTTGGAGCTGATCTACAGGTTACAGATTGGCCGGAAGATCAGCAGTCTATACAGGTAACGCTGAATCGATACAGAATTCAGAATGGTGTTACCTATACGGATGATAATTTTAACATAGAGATGACTCTTACAAAAGAATCCGGTAACGGTTATACGGTTTCCTTATCCGGCAGCGATTATGTCTATACCATATCTGAACTGGATAAATATCATCTCGCAGAGGACGGAAGTCCACTTGAAGAGTGGATCTACACCATCACAGAAACAGTTCCATTTGGTTATCATGTTCGGTATCTGGACAAAGACGGCTCTGAAACTTTCGGAGCAAATTATGTGGCCGATCAAGGGGTCATTGAAAACCATTTGGATGTATACCAGCTGCCTCATACCGGCGGTTCCGGTACATTTATATACACTATCTCAGGTATGATCTTTATTCTAATAGCGTTATGTTTACTGATCGGTAGACATCTGCGGGAAAGGAGGTCATTGCTCTAATCATGTGTTAAAGACAATTACTTCTAAACATCGCAAAACAAAAAATAACAAGGAGAGGAATACTATTATGAAGACAATGAAAAAAGTATTAGCATTGCTAGTCGCATTCGTAATGATGCTCACAATGAACATTACTGTATTTGCAGATGGAACTACGGAACATACAATCACAATCACAAATGCTGATCCTGCAAAGCAGCATTCCTACGAGGCTTATCAGGTATTCTCTGGTTCATTAGAGGGTGATGAGTTAACAATGATTAGCTGGGGGTCAGGTGTTAAAGGTGATGAGCTTCTGGCAGCGTTAAAAACGGATCCAACCATAGGAACGGACTTCTCAAGTGCTGCAACTCCTGCAGATGTTGCAAAGGTTCTTACCGCTTACAAAGATAATTCTGCATCTTTGGATGCGTTCGCAAGTGTTGTAGGTGCAAAACTTAGCACTACGAAAGCTGCATCATCAGAAACAAAAAGTCCATATACAATTAAAGTAACCGGAGATGGATACTATTTTGTAAAAGATACAACAGAAACATTAGCAGAGGGCGAATCTTATTCTAAATTTATGCTGAAAGTCATGAAAGACGAATCGATCGAAGCAAAAGATGATCATCTTACACCTACGAAAAAAATTGTTGAAGGTGAGGAAAGATTAGACGAAAACTCTGCTGCAATTGGTGATACAATTACATATGAAATCTCAATTCCAATGCCAAAGATGGATGGATATAAATCTTACTTCTTCCAGATGAAGGATACATTGGATAAGGGATTAACTTTCCAGAAAGTTACTTCTATCCAGGTAGCCGGAGAAGAAATCTATCAGAAGGATCAGTTGAGTACAGATGATTACACAATCGCTGCACCGGAAGGCAAGGGCGGAAACCTCAACATTACTTATAAACACTTTATTGATTACAAGGGAAAGACCGGAAACGTTGTTGTTACTTATGAAGCAATATTAAATGAAGATGCTGAACTTGAAAAATCTAATGACAATACTGTAAAATATAAATATTCTAATAATCCGGATAAAACAGGAAAGGGAGAACCGGGAGAAAATGATTATCCAACCGGCGAAACACCGGAAGATACAGTAAAAACATGGGTAACACAGTTAGATGTCCTGAAAACAGGTGATAACAATACAATTAAAGCACTTGAAGGAGCAGAATTTGAACTGTCAGGTGACGCGCTGAACATCGTTCTTTTAACAGGTACAAAATTTGAGGCAAAAGGTTATACCGCAAAAACCGGTGAAACTATATTAGATGGAGAATATTTTAAATTAAATGACGGTACTTACACAAAAACAGCTCCAACAGACGCAACGAAAGAAAAATATGCGAGTGAAACGGATAAGTACGTAAAAGTATCCTTTGAAAATTACAAGACAGAAACTGGTGAAGCGAAGAAAGTCACAGCTGTTACAGGTGAAGATGGTAAAATTCACTTTACAGGTCTTAAACCTGGTACATATACGTTAAAAGAAACAGTTGCTCCAAGTGGATATAATAAAGTAGCCGATCTGACTATCGTGATTGAGTGGGATGAAACAAATCATACATTCAAAGTTGGTGCCGCAGATACAGCAGATACAAAATATAGTGGATATACAGCAGACACAGATAAGAACACCTTTAAAATTACAGTAGATAATAAATCTGGCGCAATTCTTCCAAGTACCGGTGGTATGGGTACAACTATTTTCTACGTAATCGGTGGACTTCTTGTTTTAGCTGCAGCGGTTCTTCTTATCAGTAGACGCCGCGTAAGTGAGAAATAATCGAAATTTATAAAAGTAACATTTACAGATTTCTGTCGCAAAGCGGACTGCCTTTTGGCAGTCTGCCTTGCGGTTTGAGATTTGTAAGGAATTTATTACAAGTATCACAACATCAAGGAGAGGGTTATGAAAAAAAATACTGGTGTGACAGTACTTTTGGTGCTGATCTTAATCATAGGGTTGTCCTTGCTGTTGTACCCGACGGTTAGCAACTATTGGAATTCACTGCATCAGTCGTCAACAATACGATCATTGGATGAATACTCAGAGACTATATCGAATGAGGAGTATGAAAAAATCCTGGAAGAGGCAAGGGCTTATAACAAAGAATTAAAAGAGCGGGGTATGTACTGGCGTATGACTCCGGAAATGACAGCTGCCTATAGATCGTTATTAAATTTTGACAATAATGGTGCTATGGGATATATTGAGATTCCCAAAATCAATGTATCACTCGTAATTTATCATGGTACAGACGATAATGTTCTTCAGATCGGAATAGGACATATCGAAGCTTCCTCACTGCCTGTTGGAGGAACAGGAACACATTGTATATTATCAGGACATAGAGGACTGCCAAGTGCAAAGCTTTTCTCAAATCTGGATCAGCTTGTAGAAGGAGATACTTTTATACTTAATGTACTGGATCAGGTACTTACATACGAGGTTGATCAGATTCGTGTCGTGGAGCCTTCCGATATAGATTCCCTGACAATTGATCCGAATCAGGATCTATGTACACTGGTCACTTGTACTCCATATGGTGTCAATACACAGCGTATGCTTGTAAGAGGGCATAGAATCGATAATGCACCCGAAACGGTTAGAGTACAGGGTGATGCACTGATTATTGAAGATAAGCTAGTTGCACTGATCATCGGTTTGACCATTATTGTTTTTCTTGCTTTTCTATCTGCATTACTATCCTTCAGAAAAAAATAGAGGCGTAATATAAGAAAATCTTTAACAAATAAAAAAACAGTTGAAAAATATACTCGTTTATTATAGAATCGTTATAAGTAAGCGTATATTAAGGAGGAAATGAACATGATTTCAGCAGGTGATTTCAAAAACGGTATCACACTTGAAATTGACGGAAACGTATGTCAGATCGTAGAGTTCCAGCATGTAAAACCAGGCAAGGGCGCTGCGTTCGTAAGAACAAAATACAAAAATATTATCACAGGATCTGTTTTGGAAAAATCTTTCCGCCCAACAGAAAAATTCCCACAGGCTCGTATCGAACGTGTAGATATGCAGTATCTGTATAACGATGGAGATACATTCTATTTCATGGATAATGAAACATTTGAACAGGTTGGTCTTACAGCTGATCAGGTTGGTGACTCTCTCAAATTCGTAAAAGAAAATGAGACAGTTAAAATCTGTTCACACAACGGAAATGTATTCGCTATCGAACCACCATTATTTGTTGAACTTGAAGTTATCGAAACAGAACCTGGATTTGCAGGAAACACAGCACAGGGTGCTACAAAACCGGCAACTGTTGAAACAGGAGCTATGGTTCAGGTACCATTGTTTGTAAACCAGGGAGATAAACTGAAAATCGATACAAGAACCGGAGAATATCTGTCTCGAGTTTAATTTGAATTTTGAATCGATCGATCGTATTTGCGATATCGAAGGTCAGAATAACAGAATAAGTAATTTGAGGGAGTGGAGTAATCCACTCCCTTTTTATATTTGGAGATAAAGAGTTCATAGAAACGTCCGGATTCAGTAATGTATAAATTAATTTCGTCTACCAAAAGTGTCAATGCAGCGCAGTATTTTTTGGTATAATATAAGTTGTATTTGATCGATACATACAATAAAAGATAGATATAAAAAACATTATTTTACATTTTTACTAGTGCGATTTAACGAAAAGAAATTCGTTTACGAAAAAAAACAAAAAACTTGGTTAACAGATTGGTGTTTTAATGGTAGAATAAACAAAGAGTGTTTATTATGAGAACTTATGGAGAAATCCTTTACAAGCATATTTGATGATGGGAGGGCAGACTTAATGGCAAAAAAAGAAACATTAGAAAAAGAATTTAAGGAACGCTTCGGACAAAAATACGATGAGTTAAAGTGGCTGTATTCAGAAATCTATCATAATGATGAACAGGCATTTCAGTATTTTGTTTCTATGCTTCATCGCATGTATATGGAACGTCCGGAGGAATTAAAAGTATTAGATCGTCAGCGTGAGCAGGAAGAAGGCTGGTATCGAAGCAATGACATGCTTGGTATGCTGATGTATACAAATTGTTTCGGCAAAACTTTAAATGGAGTCAAGGAACACCTTCCATATCTGCAGGAAGCAGGAGTGAATTACGTTCATTTGATGCCGCTTTTGGAGAGCCCGAAAGGACGTTCTGATGGTGGATATGCTGTTGCAGATTTCCGAAAAGTACAGCCGGAACTTGGTACAATGGAAGAACTCGCAGATCTTGCTTCAGAATGTCACAAAGATAACATGTGCGTGTGCCTTGATTTTGTTATGAATCATACATCAGAAGATCACGAATGGGCAAAACGAGCAAGAAACGGAGAAAAAGAATTCCAGGATCGTTATTTCTTCTTTGATAACTGGAATATTCCGAATCAGTTTGAAGAAACAACACCACAGGTATTTCCACAGACAGCACCGGGTAACTTTAGCTGGTGTGAAGAAGCTGGGAAAGTTGTAATGACAACATTTTATCCATATCAGTGGGATCTGAACTATGGTAATCCTGTAGTGTTTAATGATATGACAGAAAACATGCTGTATCTGTGCAACCAGGGTGTGGATATTATCCGACTGGATGCGGTACCGTATATCTGGAAGACACTGGGAACCAGCTGCCGTAATCTGCCACAGGTACATACACTGGTTCGTATTATGCGTATGGCATCAGAAATTGTATGCCCGGGAACACTTCTTCTGGGAGAGGTTGTTATGGAACCATCTAAAGTTGTTCCTTATTTCGGTACAGTTTCCAAACCGGAATGTCATATGCTTTACAACGTAACTACTATGGCAACAACATGGCATACAGTAGCGACAAAAGATGTTCGTCTGATGAAACATCAGCTCGGCCAGGTATTTGCACTGCCGAAAAAATATACATTCCTGAACTATCTGCGTTGTCATGATGACATTGGATGGGGACTTGATTACGACTACCTGAAACAGTTTGGCGCTGATGAAGCAGAGCATAAACGCTTTTTGAATGACTATTTCCTTGGACATTTTGATAATTCAGATGCCAGAGGAGAACTTTACAACGATGATCCTAGACTGAGAGATGCGCGTCTGTGTGGTACAACCGCTTCACTGTGTGGAATCGAAGCTGCAGAGTATGAACTTAATGAGGATAAACTTGCTATGGGTATCCGTCTGGATATCATGCTTCATGCATTCCTTCTGACACAGTCCGGAATTCCGGTTCTTCAGTCCGGTGATGAAATCGGACAGCTCAATGATTACAGTTATCATGAAGATTCTCTGAAATGGGATGATTCCAGATATCTGCATCGTGGAGATTTCATCTGGGATAATGCGAAAAAACGTAGATCCAATAAAGCCAGAGAGGGCAGAATTTTCAAAGCACTGCGTAAACTGGAAAAACTGCGTGCTTCTCATAAAGTATTTTCAGCAGATGCCGATGCATGGATCGTTGAGACATACAATGATCATATTCTCGGAATCGGTCGTTATTATGACGGTGAAAAAATGATTGCACTGTTTAACTTCAGCGATCAGGATGAGACAGCCTGGATCAATGAATTTGAGAACTACAAAGATATGTTAACCGGAAAACGTCGTGAAGCACGTGCGGTAAATATTCCGGCAAAAGACTTTGCATGGCTGGTAACTACATTTAAATAAAAAAGATTAATAAAAATTAGTTGCGTTACGGAAAGGAGAAAGCAGTTTTGAGTAAATTGATTTTTCTGGATATTGACGGAACCTTGACAGAAGCAGGGACAAATGTTCCACCGGAATCTGCAGTAAAAGCAATGGAATCTGCCAGAGCAGCGGGACATAAACTGTTCCTGTGTACAGGACGAAATTATGGAATGCTGAAACCACTGCTGAGATATCCTTTTGATGGTATGGTAGCAAGCTCCGGAGGTTATGTAACTGCAGGAGATACGATACTGAAGAATGAACCGATGGAACAGGATACCTTACAGAAAGCATTGGAAATTCTTCACAAAAACGGAGTAATCTGTACAATCGAAGGCAAGGAAGGTTCTTTTGGAGATTCGGATCTGAAGGAATTATTAAGCGGTACGCAGGGCGGCAATTCAGAATTGGAACGCTGGAGAAAAGCAATTTCCGAGAACCTTGGAATTAAGCCAATCGAGGAATATGATGGACAGCCGATCTACAAGATCGTAGTTATGGCAAAAAAAGCATCACAGCTTGATGAATGCAGAAAACTTCTGGAACCTCAATTCCATTTTGTGGTTCAGGATATGCCGGACTTTGGTATCATCAATGGCGAGATCTTAAGTTCAGCACTTGACAAAGGTGTTGGCGTTCGTTTAATTGCAGAGCATTTCGGAATGCCGATCGAGGATACGATTGGTTTCGGTGATAGCATGAACGATTTGGAAATGGTGGAGACGGTAGGATATTCCGTTTGCATGGAAAACGGATCGGAAACATTGAAAAAATGTTCCGATATGGTTTGTCCTTCTGTTACAGAGGATGGTCTTTATCAGGCATTTGAGAAGCTTGGACTTCTCTAATATATTGAATTTAATATATAGAAGCTGATATATAGAATCAATGTCATTAAGTTAGGGTTTTGAATGGGTTATCTTCCTATATATGACAAA
>JAUNCI010000030.1 GCA_030526665.1 Eubacteriales bacterium | reverse complement strand
CATTGAACTGTCTTGGCTGACGATTCGGATCATACTGACGTGGTCCGCGATTATCTCCACGGCCTTCTCCATTGAACTGTCTTGGCTGACGATTAGAATCGTACTGACGTGGTCCACGGTTCTGACGATCGCCACGATCATTGTTGTAGCGGCGTTCTGTCTGTGCACCATTTCTGTTCTGTGGAGCATCATTACGTTCTGTAGTTTTTGTTTCCTGTTTCATCTGCGTCATTGCCTTTTTGTCCTCTGTTGCCGGTGTTACTTTTTTCTCTGTCTGTGGTGCTTCTTTTATTTCTGCAGGTTTTACTGTTTTTGCCTCAGTCTGCGGTGCTGTTTTTGTTTCTACAGCTTTTGCCGCCTGTGGTGCTGCTTTTACTTCAGTCTGTGGTGCTGCCTTAGTTTCCACAGGTTTTTCAGTCTGTGGCGCTGCTTTTACTTCTGCAGATTTTGCTGTCGGCTGTGCAGGAGCTGCCTGACGAGCCGGTACACCTTCTGTTTTAGGTCTGGCAGGTCTTGCAGGTGCACTGGCTCCTGCAGGTCTTTTCTGTGCCGGTTTTTTCTTTGTATTTCCACTTGCATTCTGTGCATGATATACACGAATAATATTTTTTTTCTTTTTCGGTGCTTCCTGCTGAGTACCCTCGGCTGCTGAAGCGGTTACTTTTTCATCTGTGTTCGGTTTCTCCAAATTGATACTACTCTCCTTTCCATATGCGGAAAATTTATTCCTGACCAATTGGGCAGTTGGTGCATCCACATTACTCATATGACTGGAAACCTCATGTCCTTTGGTTCTTAAATACTCTATAATTTCTTTGTTTTGTCTACCCAGTTCTTTGGCCAGTTGGTGTACTCTGATTTTTTCCATATCATCCACTCCCTTCAAGAACGGTTATTTCTGTTTCACTGTCTTATCATTTTTCAATTTCTTTCATAATTGCCAGTGCAAAATTAGCATCCTGGATTCCAAGACTTGCACGAAACTCTTTTCCCATTGCTTTCCCCATCAGCTCTTTGTCCGCAAGGAAATAAATCGGAACCTCATAGTATTCGCACATATTGCGAAATTTCTTTTTTGTGTTTTCCGATGCGTCATCTGCAACGAGCACCAGATAACAACGACCAGTTTTTACAGATTTCTCAGTGGAAAATTCTCCACTGACTGTCTTTCCGGATTTTGTAGCCAACCCTACCAGGGATAATACTTTACTGTTGTTCAATCTCTTTGAGCTCCTTTTCCAGGCTTTCGTATACTTCTGTCGGTACCATGACTTTCAGAGAACGTTCAAGCCCGCGGCTTTTCATCGCTTTTTCCAAACAACTACGTGAATTACAGATGTATGCGCCGCGTCCGTTCTTTTTGCCGGTGGTATCCAGCAGAATTTCATTTTCGGCTGTTCTGATTACTCGAATCATTTCTTTTTTGCTTTTCATTTCTCTACAGCCGGCGCACTGACGCATTGGAATTTTACTTCCGTTTTTCATAATTATTCTGTTACCTCTGTAATCTCTTCAATTTCTTCTGTCGCTTCACTGTCTGCAGGCTGTGCTTCAAAAGAAGTGGAATCATAATCATATGCTTCAAGCTCACTGTATTCGCCATCGGCATATTCATCATAATAATCTTCTTCCTCTTCTTCATCATAATCATACAAAATACCGGCTTCTCTTGCCTGAGTTTCACTCTTGATATCAATGCTGTATTTTGTCATCTTTGCAGCAAGTCTTGCATTCTGACCTTCTTTACCGATTGCCAGAGAAAGCTGATAATCAGGAACAACTACGACTGCTGTATTTTCATCCGGATCAGCCATAACAGCAATAACTTTTGCAGGGCTGAGAGCATTTTCAATAAGAATAGCCGGGTTTTCATCCCAGTTAATAATGTCAATTTTTTCACCGTGAAGTTCATCTACGATTGCTCCTACACGTGCGCCGTTATGTCCTACACATGCACCTACAGGATCTACATCAGGATCGTTGCTCCATACAGCGATTTTTGTACGTGAACCAGGTTCACGCGCGATGCATTTGATTTCAACCGTACCTTCTTTTACTTCCGCTACTTCGGATTCAAACAATCTCTTTACAAAATCCGGATGTGTTCTGGATACAATGATACGAGGTCCCTTTGGAGTTTTCTTAACTTCCAGAATGTATACTTTGATACGATCAGTTGGTTTGTATTCTTCTCCCTTAACCTGTTCGTCTTCTTCTAAAACAGCATCTACTTTACCAAGATTGATATTGATTGCTTTGCCCTGTACACGCTGTACAACACCGGTAACCACTTCTTTTTCAATTTCGTAGTATTCTGTATACAGTACACGGCGTTCTTCTTCACGAATTTTCTGAAGAATAACATTTTTTGCATTTGTTGTTGCAATACGTCCGAATTCCATGGATTTGATTTCCACTTTAATCACGTCACCGATTTCTGCTGCAGAATTCAATTTCAATGCATTTGTAAGAGAGATCTCCATTGCAGGATCTTCTACAGATTCCACAACTGTTCTGTCTGCAAACACATGAAAATCACCGTTTTCTCTATCAATGGTAACCTGCACATTATCCGCTTTTCCAAAGTGATTTTTACATGCCTGAATCAAAGACTGTTCAATTGCTTCAAGCAGTGTATCTTTACGGATGTTTTTTTCTTTTTCAAGCGTATTGAGTGCTTCTATCAATTCTTTGTTCATTTTTCTACGATTCCTCCCGTTCTTTACCTCTACTTAAAAATATATTGCCAGACGAATAAGTGCGATGTCTTTTTTCTCGAAAACTTTTGTCTCACCTTCATCTTCAATCGTCACACTGTCATTATCATAGGCAACCAGTGTTCCGTAAAACTCTTTTTGTTTCTCGATTGGGCGGTAAGTACGTATCTCTACGTCTTTACCAACAGATCTTGCAAAGTCTTTTTCCTTTTTGAGTGGTCTGTCCAGCCCCGGTGAACTGATTTCCATTATGTAGCTTTCTTCAATAAAATCATTCTCATCCAGTTTATCGCTGAATAATCTGCTGACTGCCTCACAGTCATTTACCGTAATTCCTTCCGGTTTATCTATGTATCCTCTCAGATACCAGCATCCCGCTTCTTTTACAAATTCTACATCAACCAGCTCAAATCCCTGTGCTTCCACGATTGGAGCCAACAAAGCTTCTGCACGCTGTTCGTACTGTTCACGTCTTCCCACGCTATCAACCGCCATCCTTTCTTATGTATTGTATCATGTTAATTTCAAACAGATTTCATAACTATCAGGAGAAATATCCCCTTGCATCAAATAAGAGTGGGCTGCGACCCACTCTTATCATCATGCATATTATTAAGTTATGGTAATCATAGCACCTTTTATTTTTATTTGCAAGTACTAATTTCCAGTGCATTTTGCCTTAAATCCTCGGTTTTGTGCCCTTTGTGTCTCGTTTTGCGAGTTTAACCTTGTTCAGGCAATATGGTTTATCATGGTATTCGATTACGCATTCATTACGTGCTGCGATCAGATATGCATGTTCCAATACATCGCCTTCTGCCAGCTTCATACCACGAACACCGACCGCTGTCTTTTTCATAATCGATACTTCCTGTTTATTGAAACGAAGGAAATATCCACCTTGCGTCTGCAGTACGATCTGATCCATTTCATCGGCTTTTCCGACAAGAACAAGCGTATCATTCTCCCCAAGCTTTGTGGATGCAATGGTACGTTTAGCAACTTCAAATTCAGCACCGTCTACCAGTTTGCACATAGATTTTGCTGACACAAACAGAAGCTGTGACTGCTTGATTTCGGACAGTGCAGCGACATAGAGTATCCGTTCTTCCGAACTATTATAATTACTCAGGTTATCGACCGGAGTTCCTTTATCTCGGAAACGAACAAGCGGAATATCTGCAACCTTTATCGTATGCATTTTTCCGATATCCGTAAACAGACAGATCTTGTCTGTATTCATACAGGTAAATACATACTTATTTTCTGCGATTGCAGCATCTTTGTTACGCTCGAAAGCATTTTTGTCAATTACTCGCATATATCCAAAACGATCCATTAGGAATCCGACTTCCATCTCTTCCATTTTCTTCTCTTCGTAAACAACTTCCTCAGCATTTTCAATGACTGTACGGCGTTTTGTCGAGAATTCACGTTTAATGGCATCAAGTTCATTGATAATCACATCACTCATAGAATCATAGTTATTCAGAATATCTTCGTAAAGAGCAATTTTTTTCAGTGTTTCTTCATATTCAGACTGAAGTGCCTCAATTTCAAGACCAATTAATTTATAGAGACGCATATCGAGGATTGCAGTTGCCTGTCTCTCTGTAAACTTGAGCTTTGCAGCCGCTTTTTCACTCGTTTTTGTTTTAAAACGAATGCCTTCGGTAATTCCTTCCACAAGGCATTTCTTAACCTGTTCACGATTACGGCTTCCTCGAAGGATCTCGATAATCAAATCGATAACATCACAGGCTTTGATCAGACCTTCCTGAATTTCTCGATTGTCGATTTCTTTGTTTAACAGTGTCTGGTATTTTCGAGTCGCCACTTCAAACTGAAAATCCACATGATGTTCGATAACCTGTTTCAGAGATAAGGTTTCCGGTCTGCCATCTGCTACGGCCAGCATGTTCACACCAAAAGTATCTTCCAGTCGTGTCTTTTTATATAGAAGATTTGTGAGATTCTCAACATCCGCATCTTTTTTCAATTCCAGTACAATTCGAATCCCTTCTTTGGATGACTGGTTTGAAATATCAACAATATCCGTTGTTTTTCTTGTTTCAATCAGATTGGCAATATCGTTCAAAAACTTACCGATATTGGCACCGATCATGGTATATGGAATTTCAGTGATTACGAGAAGCTTTTTGCCTCCTTTGGCTTTTTCCACTTCTACCTTACCACGGATACGAAGCTTTCCGGTTCCGTTCTCATAAATTTTTAAAAGATCATCCTTGTTGACAACAAGGCCTCCTGTCGGAAAATCCGGTCCCTTCATATAACGCATCAGACCTTTGACGCTGATATCATTATTTTTCATGTATGCTTTTACAGCATCCACTACCTCACCAAGATTATGCGGTGGAATACTGGTAGCCATACCAACTGCAATACCATCCGCTCCATTGACAAGCAGATTCGGTATACGCACCGGAAGAACTTCCGGTTCTTTCTCTGTCTCATCAAAGTTCGGAACGAAATCAACTACATTTTTGTCAAGATCATTCAGAAATACGTCCTGTGTCAGTTTTTCCAGACGTGCTTCTGTGTATCGCATGGCAGCGGCACCATCTCCTTCGATAGAACCAAAGTTGCCGTGTCCATCCACCAGCGTTTTTCCTTTTTTGAAATCCTGTGCCATAACGACCAGAGCATCATAGATGGAGCTGTCGCCATGTGGATGATACTTACCCATAGTATCGCCAACGATACGGGCACATTTACGATATGGGCGGTCATAACGAATGCCCAATTCGTACATATCATATAATGTTCTTCTCTGTACCGGTTTCAAACCGTCACGAACATCCGGTAATGCTCGGGATACGATGACACTCATTGCATAATCAATATATGATTTCTGCATGACCTCAGAATAATCGGTACGGATAATATTTTCCTGTTTCGTATTCATAAAGTCCTCCCCATCAGATATCTAGTTCCGCATCCTGTGCATGTTCATAGATGAATGCTTTACGAGGCGGAACATCGCTTCCCATCAAAATTCCGGTTACGGTAGATGCCAGTCGGGCATCTTCAATCTCAACACGCTTCATCATACGGGTCTCCGGATTCAGTGTCGTTTCCCACAACTGTTCTGCATCCATTTCACCAAGACCTTTGTATCGCTGAAGCGTGAAACTTCCCGGTTTGTGCGTTTTTCTGTATTTTTCCAGTGCCTTATCATCATAGAGATACTCCTCGGCACCTTTTTTCGGCATGACTTTATATAATGGAGGCATCGCGATATATACGTGTCCTTCATAAATCAGCTCCGGCATAAAACGATAGAACAGAGTCAGAAGCAATGTCGAAATATGAGCTCCATCGACATCGGCATCGGCCATAATTACAATTTTGTCATAGCGAAGCTTCGAGATATCAAAATCATTTCCATATCCTTCGGAGAATCCACAGCCAAATGCATTAATCATTGTTTTGATTTCTGCATTAGCAAGAATCTTATCAATCGAAGCCTTCTCCACATTCAGGATTTTTCCTCGAATCGGAAGAATTGCCTGATAATTACGATTTCTGGCTGTTTTCGCCGAACCGCCGGCGGAATCTCCCTCGACAATAAAGATTTCACACTGTGAAGGATCTTTTTTCTCGCAGTTTGCAAGTTTCCCGTTAGAATCAAATGAATATTTCTGTTTTGTCAGAAGATTTGTTTTTGCTCTTTCTTCTGTTTTACGAATCTTAGCAGCTTTTTCCGCACATCCAAGAATCGTTTTCAGTGTTTCCAGATTTCGGTCAAAAAACAACACCAATTTTTCGGCACATACCTTACCGGTTGCCTTTGCGGCATCCTGGTTATCCAGCTTTGTTTTGGTCTGTCCTTCAAATCTTGGATCCGGATGTTTAATAGAAATAACCGCAGTCATTCCATTACGAATATCTGCGCCGGTAAAGTTTGCATCCTTATCCTTTAAAACACCGATTTCACGTGCATAGCTGTTCATAAGCGTTGTGAACTGTGTTTTAAAACCGGTCAGATGTGTACCGCCTTCCGCATTATAAATGTTATTACAAAATCCAAGTACATTTTCACGAAATTCATTTGTATACTGAAAAGCAGCTTCAACCTGAATTCCTTCTGCTTCCCCTTTGAAGTATATCGGCTCATGAAGAACTTCTTCGGATGCATTCAGGTCTCGGATAAATCCAATGATTCCATCCGGTTCATGGTAAATGATATCCTCATTTTTTTCTCTGCGATCCTCGAAACGAATCGTAAGTTCAGGATTCAGATATGCAGTCTCATGAAGACGGCTTTTGACCTCTGTTGCAGAGAAACGAGTCTTCTCAAAAATTTCCGGATCCGGCAAAAAGTTTACACTGGTTCCGGTTTCTTTTGTTTTTCCGAGTTTCGGAAGCAATCCATTCTCCAATTCCAGCGTCGGAATGCCTCGTTCATAGTGATCGTGATGCACATAGCCATCACGGCTGATTTTGATATCAAGATAGGTCGATAACGCATTTACTACAGAAGAACCAACGCCGTGAAGACCACCGCTGGTTTTGTATGCGTTATTATCAAATTTACCGCCTGCATGAAGCGTGGTAAAAACGAGACGTTCCGCCGAAATTCCTTTTTCATGAAGATCTACCGGAATACCTCGTCCATTATCGGTAACTGTGCAGGAACCATCGTTTTCCAAAACTACGTGAATCTGACTGCAATAGCCTGCCAGATGTTCATCCACAGCATTATCTACAATTTCATATATTAAATGGTTCAGTCCTTTTCTGGAAACACTTCCGATATACATTCCCGGACGTTTCCGGACTGCTTCAAGTCCTTCGAGTACAGAGATACTCCCCGCATCATAGGTGTTCTTGTTTGCCATGTTATATCAATACTCCTCTTTCATTTTTATCATTTCAATAAATGCATTTTTCTGGCAATGACCGCCAGCTTTCTTCCTCCCGGAAGTCTGTTAAAGTATGCTTCATCCGGTTTACTAAGTACCAGATACAAAATTAAAAATACAACCACTGCCAAAATCACAGAGATTCCCAGACTGATCAGATTGGAATGTACCACATAGTACACACCGCGGTAAGCAAAATATGCCACTACTCCCATCGGAATGGATGCAAGTGCAGGCACAAGATATGCGAATTTCCATGGATTTTTGTATGACAGATATTTTTTCATATAATAATCATTCAGAAGACAGATTACGACTGCATAGATGATCATAGCACCAAGCAGAGTATATATGCCCCAATTTGTAAACATCAAAAGTGCAATAACCGCAACAATATCCACTACCAATGCAACCGCTGCCGTGATCATCGGAATCTTTGGTTTTCCGATTGCCTGCAATACAGCATTGGAGATATTGGACATCCCGTTCAGCAGAATTGTAAAGGATCCAAGCACCATCAATTTGCCTGCCGTTCCATCTGTCAGAGGAAACAGAAGACGTACAATTGGCTGCGCCAGTACCGCAAGACCTACAGCACTTGGAATGGAAACAAACATCGATATACGAACGGTTTCATCAATTGCTTTTTTGACGCCCTTTCTATCCTTCATTGCATATTTTGCGGAAACCTCAGGAATCATGGAGGTCGGCGCCGCACTGGAAAGTGTCAGTGGAATGTTAATGATCATCATAAAGTAGCTTGCATACTCTGCATACAAGGCACTGATGACATTTGCCTTTTCTCCTCGATAGTTCATCAGGTTGCTGAAAATCGTTCCGTTAATATACGCATTTACATTATAAATAAACGCACTCAGAATGATTGGTGAAACAATCATTATAATCATTTTGAAAATATAACGATAAGATTCTTCCTTGTGTGTTACATCCTCTTCCACTCGCTGACGAATTGCCTTTTTTTGACCACTGTAGAGAATCAGCATGAAACAAAGTGCAAATACAACACCTGCACTGGTTCCAATCGTTGAACCAGCAGCACCCCATTTTGCAATGCTGTCCTCAGTACCGTCCGCAACAAAATGAACCAGTGCCCATGCTGCAACGATGCTTACGATAGCATTGAAAATCTGTTCCAGAATCTGTGAAACAGATGTTGGCATCATGTCACT
This sequence comes from Eubacteriales bacterium, assembly GCA_030526665.1. GTDB lineage: Bacteria > Bacillota > Clostridia > Lachnospirales > Lachnospiraceae > Blautia_A. Next base: position 7,133 of record JAUNCI010000030.1, on the reverse strand, counting down.
GTGTGCCTGAAAGTAACCACGATATACACCGAGAATTCCGGAAAGGAAAATGGTCGGTGATAATATCTGAAGAGCCAGAACGGCATTTGGCTGATTGGACGGAATAATCCATTTCGCTCCAAACAAACAGATCAGTGCCATCAGGCCGCCTACAAAAACAACATAAATCATAGACCCACGGAACATTTTCTGCGCGTTTTTGTAATCTTTAAATGCAATTCTCTCTGCAATCAATTTGGAAACGGCCTGCGGAATACTAAAAGACGCAATCATCAATAAAATCATATATGCATTCTGCGCAAGGGAAACATATCCCATTCCGACATTTCCAACGATATTTGCCAGAGGACTTTTATATAAAAGGCCAATTACTTTCGATATCATCGCAGCACCCATAATAAAAGATGCGTTACGGACAAGTGAGTTTTTCTGACCTATGTGACTTTTTTTCGTAGATGTTTTTGAATTATTCATCTATATGCTCTCCTACTGTACATATTAGATATTTTCGATCTGCCAGTCGATTGGCTCCATCCCATGCTGTTCCAGAAACGCATTCGTCTGACTAAAATGTCTGCATCCAAAAAATCCGCGATATGCGGATAACGAACTTGGATGCGGAGCCTTTAAAATCAGGTGTTTGGGATTATTCAACATTGACGCTTTCATCTGTGCAGGTCTTCCCCACAGCAGAAAAACAATTGGTCGATCCTGCTCATTTAAAACACGAATCGCTGCATCTGTAAATTGTTCCCAGCCGATGCCATGGTGCGAATTTGCCTGATGTGCACGCACGGTCAATACCGTGTTCAGCATCAGAACACCCTGTTTCGCCCATTTTTCCAGATAGCCGTTATTTGGAATGTAACAACCGCAGTCATCCTGAAGTTCCTTGTAAATATTTACAAGTGATGGCGGAGGTTCTATCCCCTGCTTTACCGAAAAGCAAAGACCATGCGCCTGTCCGTCATTATGATAAGGATCCTGACCAAGTATTACAACTTTCACTTTTTCCAGCGGAGTATAATGAAACGCATTAAATATGTCATCTGCCGGAGGAAATATTTTATGTGTTCGATATTCCGCATTTACAGTGTTATATAATTTTTGATAATACGACTGGCGAAATTCATCCTTTAATGCTTCCAGCCAATCTCCTGCTATCTGCCCCATATCTGTCTCCTTTTTTTGAACTCATGATTAGGCGGTGTTAATAATATTATCTTCGAACAGAGATTCCTCGCTCTGCGAGATAATCCTTAACTTCACGGATTTCCAGTTCTTTGTAATGGAACAGCGATGCTGCCAGAGCCGCATCAGCCTTTGCATCATTCAATGCATCATAAAAATGTTCCAATGTTCCGGCACCTCCGGATGCAATCACCGGAATGGACACCGCTTCTGCGATTGCTCTGGTCAATGCAATGTCATATCCCGCTTTGGTTCCATCACAGTCCATACTGGTCAGCAGAATTTCGCCGGCCCCGAGAGCTTCTGCTTTTTTTGCCCACTCGATAGCATCGATTCCGGTATCCAGTCTGCCGCCATGCTTATAAATATTCCATCCTCCATCAGGACGACGTTTCGCATCGATCGCTACTACGACACACTGGCTTCCGAATTTATCCGCAGCCTCACGAATCAGTTCCGGACGATCGATTGCCGCAGAATTGACAGAAATTTTGTCTGCACCTTCGCGCAGAAGTCGTTTAAAATCATCTACTGTACGAATTCCACCGCCAACGGTAAATGGAATAAACACACTCGCTGCAACCGCGCGCACCATATCTACAACGGTTTCTCTGGCTTCATTGGAAGCGGTGATATCCAGAAATACAAGTTCATCTGCTCCTGCTGCATCGTAAGCCTTTGCAATTTCCACCGGATCACCGGCATCTTTTAAATCCACAAAGTTAACACCTTTTACTACACGTCCTTTATTTACATCAAGGCAGGGAATGATTCTTTTCGTAAACATATCAGGCATCCTCCTTCCCGATCTTTGCAAAGTTTTCTAGCATCTTTAATCCTATGCTGCTGCTTTTTTCCGGATGATACTGGCATGCAAATACATTGCCTTTCTCTACAGATGCATGAATGCAGGTACTGTAATCGGCTACTGCCTTTACAATTTCAGGCTCTTCTGCCTGCAAATAATAGGAATGAACAAAATAAACATAGGACTGTTCCGGAATATCTCGGAACAATCTTCCGTTATTCTGTAAATGAAGCGAATTCCATCCCATATGAGGAATTTTCAATCCTTCACACGGAGGAATCTTCACAATTTTCCCTTTCAAAATACCAAGTCCCGGTACCCCCGGAGTCTCTTCGCTACTTTCAAATAACAGCTGAAGTCCTAAACAAATCCCCAGAAAAGGCGTTCCGTTCTCTACAATTTCATGAATCACGGGAACAAGTCCGTATTTATTTAAATTCTCCATTGCCTGACCAAAACTGCCTACGCCCGGAAGAATCACTTTATCTGCAGATAACAATTCCTGCGGATCACGTGTTACAACTGTTTCTTCACCCAGATAATGAAGCGCTTTCTCAACGCTTTTGATATTTCCTGCGTCATAATCAATAATTGCTATCATAATAATCTCCTGTATTGTAACTTCTATTCCTGTTTCATAAGGAATACAAACACCCGTTTGTTCACATACATAGCTAATATTACACGTTTCATCAGGCTTTTTCAATCTTTTTTTGCTAAGGGCAAAGTGCGTCTATTACGCATTTCCAGGGCGAATATCAGATTTGCGTACTCTCTCATCGGATATAAAAAATACAGAGCCCTCGCATTTTTACGTAGAGCTCTGTATCTAAATCAGCAATCTAAAGTAAACCAGAATGCAACTCCATCTGTTCGGTTTTCTACACCGCACTCCTGTTTCATTCCATTCATTATTGCCTTTACGATGGAAAGTCCAATTCCACTTCCACCATATTCACGGCTTCTGGCTTTATCAACTTTATAGAATTTTATCCACAGATTTGGCAGATCACTTTCCGGTATTGGATTGCCGGTATTGGCAACTGTTACCAAAACACGTTTTTCCTGTTTTGTGACTGTGATCGTGATAATGCGTTCACCGTCCAGATGATTCAACGCATTACTCATATAGTTGGTAACAACTTCTTCTGTCTGAAAATCATCAGCCCATACATACCAGTCCTGTTCTGCATCAAATATAACTTTTGCATTTTTCTCTTCGATCATCAGCTGCATTTTCTGCAAAACACCCTGTATCAGTTCTGTCAGATTAAAACGTTCCATCTGTGGTGCATCCTGTCCGGATTCGAGATGATTCAATGTCAGCAGTTTTTTGACCATATTGTTCATTTTGGCCGCTTCATCAATAATGACATCACAATAATAATCCATACTTTCAGGATCATCTACGATACCATCTTTCAATCCTTCTGCATATCCCTGAATGACAGCGATCGGAGTTTTCAATTCGTGTGATACACTATCAAGGAACTCTTTTCGCATTTGATCGATTTTAATTTTGTCATCGATATCTCGCTGTAATTCCAGGTTCGCGGCTTTTAATTCAGAAATAGTCATTTTCAGCTCTTTTGACATTTTGTTGAAACTTTCACCCAAAACATCTATTTCATTTCCTGTACAACTTTCATACTTTGCCTCAAAATCAAGATCTGCCATCTTTTGGGATAATTGTGTCAATTCTTCAATCGGCTTTGTATATCTTTTTGTATAGACAAACACAAATAATCCACCGATCAATAATGTCAAAATACCAGTCAGCATGTAAAAACGATTGGATACCTTGGCACTATCCTGAATTGCGGAAAGCGGAGTTCTGATCAGATAATAATAGTCACCGTCAAAATAACCCCAGCATTCCAGAAAATCCATACTTTGGAAATGATCTCGCACTTTCTGAATCGTATAATCATCCGCCTGTTTCAAAATGGTACTTTGTGCTTTATCCGTATCAAAATCGTAGGCATATCCAAACAGTTTTCCCTGTAATTTTCGTTCATTTTCTCCCCAGTGCAGACCACCAGTATTATCCGCACGAATCACTACCCATGATAAGTTGTTTGAAGAGCATTCAACATTCAGTTTATCAGGAAAAATACTCTCTAACGCTTCTTCCTCTTTCTCATCATTTGTCGTTTCAAGACTTTCCTGTTTTTCAATCAATGCTTCCAGATCCAATTTTTGAATTTCTTCTCGTGCCTTCAGCAAGACTTCTGATTTTTCATGAATATAAACTCTTTCCAGAAAAACGCCATTGATCAATGCGGATATTAAAATACTAAATAAAACCGCACCCACGATGATCAGAATCAATTGATGGCGAAGAGAATGAATTCCTTTTCCGCTGCCTTTTTCAGACTTTGCTTCTTTCTTTTTCATTCAGTAACCTCAAATTTGTATCCCATACCCCAAATCGTTTTGATATATTTTTCTTTCTCTCCGATTTTACTTCTGATTTTTTTGACATGCGTATCAATTGTTCTCGCATCTCCGAAATAATCATAATTCCAGACGGAATTCAAAATTTTCTCACGAGACAAAGCAATTCCCTGATTTTCCAGGAAATAAAGTAATAATTCAAATTCTTTGAATGACAGTTCTACAAGTTCACCATCAACATGAACCTCATGCGCAGATTTGTCGATTTCAATGCCTCCGGCACTGATTTTATCCTCTGCCAGAGATTTTCCTGTTCGTCTGAGAATCGCTTCCACACGAGCCACCAGAATTCTAGGGCTAAATGGTTTCGAAATATATTCATCAACACCAAGCTCAAATCCCAGTAATTCATCCCTCTCATCGGTTCTTGCTGTCAACATTATAATTGGGACTTTTGAATTTTTACGGATTTCACGGCATACTGCCCATCCATCCATCTTTGGCATCATTACATCCAAAAGAATTAATTCAATATCATTTTCCTGATAAAATATATCCATAGCTTCTTCGCCATCTGCCGCCTCAACGACCTTGTAGCCTTTTTTCTCTAAAAATGTGCGTACCAGTTTACGAAGTCTGCTTTCATCATCAACAACTAATATCTTTAAAGCTTCCATTTCCAAGCACCTCCACCAACTTTTCGATAGATAGAATATAACAGACAAATGTGTTTTTTTTATGTTATTTTTTGATGTAATTATTTGATTCTTTTTGTTAATCGCCGTTTTTGCTGATTCGTTCTCGAATAGCATCAATCATTTTCTGATAATAATCATGCTTCATTTCCGGGAATGCTTTCAGAATACGTCCCACCAATTTTGATTTCACGATACCGGAAGTAAGTTCTTCTCTTTTCTTAAGCAGCTCTTCTTTTTTGCGTCGAAGTTCTTCCTCCGTATACTGTTTCCAATCGGAAGCTGCATCTGTAATTGCCTGCTTACGTGAAGCAGCACCTTCTCCCAGCGCTGTTTTGGCTGTAACCGCAGTTGTCTCGATCGTAGTTTTTGCTGTTGCTGCGGTTGTTTCAAGCACAGTTTTCGCGTTTGCTGCGGTTGTCCCAATTGTAGTCCTTGCATTAGATGCCGTTGCTTCAAGTGTTGACTTGGCTGTTGCTGCGGTTGTTTCAAGCGTAGTTTTCGCTGTTGCTGCGGTTGTTTCAAGCGATTTTTTGGCTTCTGCTGCACTATCTCTAAGCTCCGCTTTGGCAAGTGCCATCTGGACTCTGCTTTCCCCAACTGTCTGTGCCGCCTTGATCGTGTTTTTGCTGACTGTTTCTGTCAGACTATCACTAATTTTTAATATATCAGCCTGCAAAGTATCCAGCTGTCGAAGTTTTTTGTTAAATCCACGAATAATTGCTACCGTCAAACATGTATCTGTAAAATAAACAATATAAAGAAAAGCAGCAACAAACCATCCGTAGGAAGGTTTCATAATTTTTTCTAACTGAAATGCTATAAACGGATGCAGAATTTTGACTACGAGCAAAATTGCAAATCCCCAGATAATCGAAAATGCCAGACAGATATATCCACGAAAATTAAACGGCATATCCGTATAGTCCCACCATCTGGCATGAAAACAAATATCCAATGCCCAGCCGGCAATTAATTCAATGAAAGTTGCAAGTACAACTCCACCCAAAAAAATACCTAATGCATCCGGTTCAATCCCTGTAATAGATTTCAAAAAATCAAAAAAAGCAAAAACCGACATCACACCAAATCCGTATACCGGACATACCGGTCCGCTTAAAAATCCTCGGTTAATTGCTTTTCCACATTTCACGGCGTGAAATGCTACTTCAACGACCCATCCCCCAAAGGAATAAATCAGAAAAAACCATAATGCCTGATAATATGTCATACCAAAAATCATATATTCAACTCCTCTAAATAAAAACAGTATAGCAAAGCCTGAATGATTGTTCTATATTTAATCAAGTTTTCCATCTAAATAAGGAAATAAAAAAAGAACAGTCATGAAACTGTTCTTCTTTCTCCATACCACAAAATCCGTTATATATGACGCCTCTAAACAAGTTCGTCAAACGTGATCAAATGGACCTGGCGGGAATCGAACCCGCGTCCGAAAGCCTATTCGTTGGGCTTCTCCTATCACAGTCGCTGTTTTGACATTCCCTCAGTCATACGCCCACCGACAGGCTTATGACCTTAGTAGCTTCATGATACATCTACCGGGGCAAAGCTTACCCGGCAAGGTTTCTCACAAGGTCGACGCCAGATTCCTTACGTGTGAGTGCATAAGGGCTGACGAGCAGCAATTAGGCTGCTAACGCTAACTGTTCGTCTGCGTTTATATTTAAGTCCAGGTTGATGACGCAGTCCCAGAGCTGCGGATAGCTTCCCCAACTGCAAAACCCCCGTCGAAACCAGTACAAGCCCGAAGCATTGCTTATTCAAGTTATTAATTATCTGAATCAGTAACTGACTGAATCAATAAAACTTGAAACATAGGTTGTTACTATACTGGTGTGCAGCGAATTTACAGTGTTTCGTAACCCTCATTATATCATTGTGCAACAAAATGTCAAGCCAACTTAACTGACTTGTCTTATGAATCGATTCTGAGATTTTATCTTGTTTTCGATTCACCTTTACTCTATTTGACTTGTCTTATGAATCGATTCTGAGATTTTGTCTTGTTTCCGATTCAC
>JAUNCI010000029.1 GCA_030526665.1 Eubacteriales bacterium | reverse complement strand
CCATGTGTTCCGCCTAGTTTAAAATATGTGTCCAGGATTCTGGGTACATATCAGAGAGCCATTCAAATCGGAATGATTGAATGGCTCTTTTTGTCTTTTTACTCCCCGAAGTATCTTTAGTTGCGGTTATTTTTTGAGTATAGTATAATAACTGCATAGTGTTATCAGCTGAAAGTAATCCTGAATTATGGAGGAAAGAAAAGATGAATAAGGTAATTACAATTAGTCGAGAATTCGGAGCCGGCGGTCATTCAATCGGTAAAAAAGTAGCTGCTGAATTGGGTATCCCGTTCTACGATAAAGACATTGTAAAAGAAACAGCTAAAAGCAGCGGGTTTGCGAAAGAACTGATTGAGGAAGAGCAGGAAGAGAGAAGCATGAAGGATACGATTCTGAAAGGAATCAGTGCCTGGTCAAGTACCTATTTTCATGATTCTCAGGATGCGATTCATGAACTTCAGACTGCGATTATCAAAAATCTTGTACAGCAGGGTCCATGTGTTATTCTTGGAAGATGCGCAGATGTAATTATGAAAGAATGTAATATCAATAGCTTAAATGTGTTTGTGTATGCAGACGAAGAAATTCGTGCAAAACATATAGGGGAATTGTATGGTATGACTGACGCTTCTGAAATTCAGAAATTGATTTCACAAAAAGACGGAAGTCGTCATAATTACTATAAACATTATACGGGAAAGGTCTGGGGCGACAGCCACAACTATGATATGTCTCTGAACAGCGGTATGCTTGGCTTTGACACCTGTGTAGAACTTATTGTTAAGGCTGCAAAAGCAACTGAATAATACAGTCGCTGTAACAGAAGAGAATAGCAGTATAAACAAAAAAGAACAGCGTTTCATCAAATTGTATATTTATCTAAAAAAATGTATAAATATAAAATTTTTGAATGAAGACGAAGATATTTTCGTTAATAAAAATAGTTTTATACATTTTATTGAATGAATATTACATATTATACAAGAAACAAAATTGACTATTTTGTCCTGTTTTGGTATTATATGTGTATATTTTTTGGTAAAATGTAAAAATATAGAAAAGGAGATTAAAACTATGAAAAAAATCACAACAACAGCATTAGCAACAATCTTTGCACTTTCTTTACCGGTTGCAGTTTCAGCTGCTGATCTCCAGTTCACAACAGGTGGAGACCAGGGTACATATTACGGTTTTGGTACTGTTCTTGCGACTCAGGTATCAGGTGATACAGACACAAATGTAACAGCTGTAACATCCGGTGGATCACAGGCTAACATTTATGCGCTTGATGACGGTGATGCAGATCTTGCATTTGTACAGTCTGACGTTATGGCATATGCTTATAACGGAACAAATCTTTTCGAAGAAGATGGAGCAATCGATGGATTCTCTACAGTTGCAGCTCTTTACCTTGAACAGGTACAGATCGTAACTACAAATCCTGATATTGCTACAGTTGAAGACCTCAAAGGCAAAAAAGTATCTATCGGTGAAGCAGGATCCGGTGTATACTTCAATGCTATCGATATTCTTGGTGCTTATGGCCTGACAGAAGACGATATCGAACCTACCTATCAGAACTTTGGCGACAGTGCTGAATCTCTTCAGGATGGAAAAATCGATGCAGCATTCGTAGTAGCAGGTGCTCCTACAACAGCCGTTACTTCTCTTGCAACAGCAAAAGACGTATACCTTGTAAGCCTTGATGAAGAACATATCAATTCTCTTCTGGAATCAAGCCCATACTACACAGCTGACGTAATTTCAAAAGATACATATAACCTTGCAGATGATGTAAATACAGTAGCAGTAGGTGCTGTAGTTATCGCAAGTGATGATGTTGAAGATTCTGATGTTTACAATTTTGTTTCAACAATCTTTGAAAACACAGATACAATCGCAAGTGCTCATGCAAAAGGTGCAGAACTCAATCTTGAATTCGCAGCTTCTGTAACATCAGTACCTTATCATGCAGGTGCTGCACAGTACTTCGAAGAAAAAGGCATTACTGTAGAAACAAAATAGGCTTAGGCATAGACTATGAGCAAAAAATTAAAAAATAATACAGCACCACAGACGGCTGCGGTTGCTCCGGGCGGAGCAATCGCAACCGATGATGTGGATGCTATTATGAAAAAGTACGACAGAGAGTCCAATGTACGTATCTGGGAAGGAAAACCGAAAATGGTAGTTCATGTTATCATGATCGCGTTTTCTCTCTATACGATCTGGTCTACACTGTTCAGTACGGCTGCTGCCCAGACTCGTCTGGCAACATTCCTTGGCATGATTTTGATTATCGGATATCTCGTATATCCTGCAAAAAAAGGCGATACACGTGTCAATCATCTTCCATGGTATGATGTATTGATCATGGCCTGCGGTGGATTTGGATTTTTCTATTTTGCAGTGAATGCAAATGAACTGGCTAAAAAAGCCAGAAAATTATCAAAGGAAACATTTTTCCTGGTAATAGCAATTATGTCCATCCTTGCAGTTGTCGAACTTTGCAGAAGATGTGTTGGTCTTCCGATTATTATTGTTGTTGCAGCATTTTTGATTTACACATTTACAAATGTACGTTTTGGAAAAGTAGTATCTGATTTATTTTATACTACATCCGGCATTATCGGATCTCCGATCAGTGCCTGTGAGAAGTTTATTGTCGTCTTTATCATATTTGGGGCGTTCCTGGAGCGAAGTGGTATTTCAAACTTCTTCATCGATCTTGCAAATTCACTCGTTGGATCCGCTTCCGGAGGTCCTGCAAAAGTAGCCGTTATTTCTTCTGCTTTATGCGGTATGGTATCCGGTTCTTCTGTTGGTAATACAGTAACAACCGGTTCTGTAACGATCCCAATGATGAAAAAGACAGGATATAAGGGCGAATTTGCCGGTGCCGTTGAAGCAGCAGCTTCTACCGGTGGACAGATTATGCCTCCTATCATGGGTACAGCAGCATTTTTGATGCTGGATTATATTGAAGGAAGTACTTACGGAGATATTGCACTTCGTGCACTTCTTCCGGCAATTTTGTACTTTGCAGGTATTTTCATTGCGGTTCATCTTGAAGCGAAAAAGCTTGGACTTGAAGGTATTCCAAAAGATCAGCTTCCTGTATTCAAGGTTCTGATTCGTAAAATTTACCTGTTGCTTCCTCTGGTTGTATTGGTGGGACTGGTTTCCACAAATACATATTCATTGAAGATTTGTGCTTCTATCGCAATTGTAGTAACAATTGTTGTCGGAGCATTCAACAAAGATAATCGTATTTCATTCAGCAAATGTATGGATGCGCTTGATGCAGGTGCAAGAGGAACCATTTCCGTTGCCGTTGCCTGCGCTATGGCAGGTATCGTTGCGGGCTGTATCACAGCAACCGGTCTTGCTTCAAAACTGATCAACGGAATCATTGCAGTTGCAGATGGTAAGATTTTTATTGCATTGTTCCTGACTATGTTATGCTGTATCGTTTTGGGAATGGGTGTTCCTACAACCGCTACTTATATTATCATGGCTTCTACATGTGCACCGATCCTTACCAGACCTGAAATCGGAGTTCCGGTACTTGCTGCTCATTTCTTCGTATTCTATTTCGGAATCGTAGCAGATATTACTCCTCCGGTTGCACTGGCGGCTTACGCGGGAAGTGCGATTGCGAAGGCACCGCCGATGATGACTGCGTTTAACGCAACCAGACTTGCAATTGCAGGATTTATCGTACCATATATCTGTGCAATGAATCCGGCAATGCTTCTGATCAATGCTGCACCGCTTGAAATTGTTCAGATCGTCATTACATCACTGATTGGTATATTCGGTGTACAAGCTGGTTTATCCGGATATGTGTACGCAAAGATGAATCCTTTGTTCCGAATATTAATTGTTGCAGGTGGTTTGACATTGATGACACCGGGACTGGTTACTGACCTGATCGGTATCGTCCTTGTAGCAGGTATCGTTGTATACCAGCGTACAAAAGCCAAAAAAGTAGCTGCATGATAGCAATAAGTGAGATGTGGTAATACAATTATAAAATAATAAAAATAGCTGTTATAGATTGCTTTTGGTAATCTATAGCAGCTTTTTTGTATAATAGGAAACTGTGTTTTCGAATATATCGGATCAAAACTGTGAATGAAAATTATTGCTGTATGTCGGATGTGACCGGAATGAAATTATGAACTTTGTTTCCGGAAATTGATATGGTATAATTCAAAAATATTAAATAGTAATTTTTTGAAAGTGATAAGAAACGGAAGTTTTAAACAATACAATTAAAATTGGAGGAAGCAATGTCAACATTTAATGAAAATAACGCAAATAGTGTGGAAAATGTAGAAGCACCAAAGCACAAACGACGTAAACGTTATTCAGGAACGCATCCAAAACGTTTTGAAGAAAAATACAAAGAGCATAATCCGGAAAAATATGCAGACATGATCGAACATGTAATTCGCAAAGGAAATACACCGGCAGGTATGCATATCTCTATTATGGTGAAAGAGATTATTGACTTTTTGGAAATTAAACCGGGACAGAATGGTTTGGACGCTACTTTGGGATATGGCGGACATTCCAAAGCAATGATGCAATGCCTGCAGGGAGAAGGACATCTGACTGCACTTGATGTGGATCCGATTGAATCTGCAAAGACAAAGGAACGTCTGGCGGCACAGGGATTTGGAGAGGATATTTTGACGGTACGTCTGCAGAATTTTGCGGAACTGAGAAGTATTGCAGAGGAAGTCGGACCATTTGACTTTTTACTTGCCGATCTTGGGGTATCATCTATGCAAATTGATAATCCGGAACGAGGATTCTCATATAAAGGAGATGGACCTCTGGATATGAGAATGAATCCGCAAAAAGGAGAAAGTGCGGCAGAGAGATTAAAAAGCGTTACAAGAGATGAACTGGCGGGTATGCTTTGGGAAAATTCGGATGAGCCATATGCAGAAGAGATTGCAAAGGCAATCAAAGATCGCATTCGAAAACGTCAGCCGTTAGAGACAACAGCAGACCTCAGACAAACCATCGAAGAAGCATTGAGTTTTCTGAAAGGAAAAGATGCAAAAGAAACAATTAAAAAATCATGTATGAGAACCTTTCAGGCATTAAGAATTGATGTGAACAGTGAATTTGAAGTGCTGGAAGCATTTTTGGATGCTTTGCCGGATGCCCTGGCATCGGGAGGAAGAGCGGCAATATTGACATTCCATTCCGGAGAGGACCGTATGGTCAAAAAGGCGTTAAAAGCAGGAAAAAAGGCCGGAGTGTTTACAGAGATTTCGGAAGAGGTTATTCGACCGAGTGCTGAAGAGTGCGCTGCGAACAGCAGGGCACGATCAACAAAACTTCGCTGGGCCATCAAGGCGTAAAGGCAAAAGAGTATGAGGTATAAAATTGCAAAAATCTCTTACATATGAAATTTACAGATGTTATTTTTTGCCGGATGAGTTATCCGGAACATAATCGACGATGTCACTAAAATTACAGTTAAGGATGGAACAGAGCTTATCCAGAGTATATATTTCTACATTTTTATTATTCTTTAGGCGGTCCAAAGTGCTTTTAGGAATTCCGTAATGTATGCGTAAGGAATACTTTGTTACGCCACGACGTTGCATAGTTACCCAAAGGTTATTGTAATTGTACATTTTTTTAATCTCGCTTTTTATTATTTTATGAGTTTATTATGAAATAAATTATACTTATTAGATAGGGCTTATATAAGACCCCTATCTGAGGGGTGAGGTCAAACACTTGACAAAACAAAATTTCTATCCTACTATACTATAGATTAAGTATATTGCAATTATTCCAGAAAGGTACAAAAGGATGAGCAAATCAGTTATCAAAGCTGCATTATTAGGTCTCGGAACAGTTGGTTCCGGAGTGTATAAAGTTATCAGAAATCAGAAAAATGAAATGATGCAAAAACTCGGAAGTGAGTTGGTAATCAGCAAAATTCTGGTTCGAAATATCGAAAAAGCAAGTAAGAAAGTGGATGATCCGTCTATTCTTACAACAAGCTGGGAAGATATTATCAATGATGAGAGTATTGAAATTGTAATTGAAGTTATGGGTGGAATCGATCCGGCCAGAACTTATATCAAAGAAGCTTTGCTGGCAGGAAAACATGTTGTTTCAGCTAACAAAGATTTAATTGCAGTGCACGGAGAAGAACTCTATAACGCTGCGGAACAGACAAAGGTAGATTTTCTGTTTGAGGCTTCCGTTGCAGGCGGAATTCCGATTATCGGACCATTGAAACAGAGTCTTGCCGGAAACTATATTACAGAAGTAATGGGTATCGTAAACGGAACAACGAACTTTATTTTGACAAAAATGTCAAAAGAAAATATGGAGTTCAAAGAAGCTCTTGCACTTGCTACAGAACTTGGATATGCAGAAGCGGATCCAACAGCTGATATTGAAGGGCTTGATGCCGGTCGTAAGGTTGCGATCCTTGCATCAACCGCATTTAATTCCAGAGTGGTATTCAGCAACGTATATACAGAGGGAATCACAAAAATTTCCGCAAAAGATATTCGATATGCCAAAGAAATGGGATGTGAAATTAAACTCCTTGGAGTGGCCAGAAATACAGAAACCGGAATTGAGGCATATGTCTGCCCAATGCTGATTCCTGCAAATCATCCGCTGGCATCGGTAAACGATTCGTACAATGCGGTATTTGTTCATGGTGATGCAGTAGAAGACGCAATGTTCTTTGGCCGTGGTGCCGGAGAACTGCCAACAGCCAGTGCTGTGGTTGGGGATGTTTTTGAAATTGCCCGCAATATCAATGCGGATTCCTGTGGACGTATCGGCTGTACCTGCTATAAACAACTTCCTATTAAAAAAATGGAAGATACAACCAACAGCTACTTTATCAGAATGAAGGTAGAAGACCGCTGTGGTGTACTTGCCGAATTGACAGCAGTGTTCGCAAAATATGGTGTCAGTGTTTCTCAGATCATTCAGAAAGGAACACGTGAAGAAGGCTGTGCAGAGGTTGTAGTGATTACGGCACGTGTATGTGAAGGAGATATTCAGGCATCCATGAATGAATTAAAAACACATGATGCATTCCTGAAAACATCCAGCATGATTCGTGTATATCGTAAATAACGTAATCTGCTATGTATCGGTTTTGATGCCGGTTAAATAATAATAAAAATAAACGTATCATTACAAGGAGAAAATCTATGAGTAAAAAACCAACAGTTTTAATGATTCTTGACGGTTATGGATTAAATAGCACAGTTGAAGGCAATGCTGTGGCACAGGCAAAAACACCTGTTATGGATAAATTGATGGCAGAATGCCCATTTGTAAATGGTTATGCAAGTGGACTTGCTGTTGGTCTTCCTGATGGACAGATGGGTAACTCTGAGGTTGGACACCTGAACATGGGTGCAGGACGTATCGTATATCAGGAGCTGACAAGAATTACAAAAGAAATCAACGATGGTGATTTCTTCAAAAACGAAGCACTTGTTGCTGCTATGAAAAACGCAAAAGAAAATGATTCAGCAATTCACTTCATGGGTCTTCTTTCCGATGGTGGTGTTCACAGCCACATTACACATCTGTTCGGACTTCTTGAAATGGCCAAAAGAGAAGGTCTTTCTAAAGTATATGTTCACTGTTTCCTCGACGGACGTGATACACCTCCGGCATCAGGAAAAGGCTATATTGAACAGCTTGAAGCAAAAATGGCAGAACTTGGTGTAGGTCAGATCGGTGTTGTTTCCGGCCGTTACTATGCAATGGACAGAGATAATCGTTGGGATCGTGTTGAAATGGCATATAATGCCCTGACAAAAGGAGAAGGCGTGAAAGGAACAAGCGCTCCTGCAGCAGTTCAGGCTTCTTACGATGATGAAAAAACAGATGAATTCGTTCTTCCGACAGTAATTGAAAAAGACGGAAAACCTGTAACAGTTATTTCAGACAAAGATTCTGTTGTATTCTTTAACTTCCGTCCGGACCGTGCCCGTGAAATCACAAGAGCATTCTGTGATGATGATTTTAAAGGATTTGACAGAGGACAGAGACTGGATCTTACATATGTATGCTTCACAGATTATGATGATACAATTCAAAATAAACTGGTTGCATTCCATAAAGTACAGCTCAAAAATACATTTGGCGAATGGCTTGCAGCTAACAAAATGACACAGGCTCGTATCGCTGAGACAGAAAAATATGCACACGTTACATTCTTCTTTAACGGTGGTGTGGAAGAACCAAACGAAGGCGAAGATAGAATTCTTGTAAATTCACCAAAGGTTGCTACTTATGATCTTCAGCCGGAAATGAGCGCACCTGCAGTTTGTGAAAAACTTGTAGAAGCAATCAAATCTGACAAATATGATGTGATCATTATCAACTTTGCAAACCCGGATATGGTTGGACATACAGGTATCTTAGACGCAGCAGTAAAAGCGGTAGAAACAGTAGATGAATGTGTTGGAAAAGCAGTTGACGCACTCAAAGAAGTAGACGGACAGATGTTCATCTGTGCTGACCACGGAAATGCTGAACAGCTTGTGGATTATACAACAGGAGATCCATTTACAGCACATACAACAAATCCGGTTCCATTTATCCTTGTAAATGCAGATGAAAAATACACTCTGCGTGAAGATGGATGCCTTGCTGATATTATTCCTACACTGATCGAGCTTATGGGAAAAGAACAGCCGGCAGATATGACAGGAAAATCTCTTCTTGTTGAAAAATAATATATTCAATAATAAAGTGCAATCGATAGCCGTGTGGTCAGATTTATGATCACACGGCTTTTTGCCATATATGCAAAGAAAATATCAGGTAGACACTCTTTTGTTTATACAAAAAACTCCATGTTGTGTAAAAAAATGTTAAAAAAATTTTAAATAATAAAGTTATGTCTACCCAAATGGGCGGAAGTGGTATATTATTAAAAGGTGTTTGTAGATATTAGAATCGGAATATCTACCTATTTATGTAACCTTAGGAGAGTAATACAATAATGAGTATAAACAAAATTGAAGGGAAACAGAATAAAAAAGCGAGTCCATACACGAGCAGTAAAATTCGTCCGATTCGACCGGAACCGGAGGAAATCCAGGTTGTTACTTTTGATAAAAAAGAAAAAACAGCCCGTTCGCAGGGTGATATGGTTCGAGCAAATTCTGTAAGACAGAAACGTTATTCTGCTCAACCGAAAAAAGGGCAGGGAAAAACAGCCAGACCAACGAAATATCGTCATGTTGAGCTGGAGGATGATGAATTTATCATCCCGGATATTCTCTCAAACGCAGAGAATGAGGAACCAAAAACAAAAGGAAAAAAGGTGAAAAAGCCACAAGCTTCTTCAACCAAAAATGCTCGCAAAAAACATAAAGCAACCAGAATTCTGGGAATGGTTGCCGCTATTGCCCTGGTAATGGCAGGTACTGCCTATGCAGGTGTAGCATATTATTTCTCGGATAAGTTTATTGACGGGACCTATATTAACGGAGTGGACTGTTCGCGTATGACAGCCTATGAAGTAGAAGAACGTATAGCAAATGAAATGCAGGGATATTCTATTGATGTATTGTCCAGAAATCAGGCACCACAGAATATTTCCGGCGCTTCGATCAATTATCAATACGTATCCGATGGTGAGGTTTTGAATTTACTGAAGAATCAGAAGAGCTATTTATGGATTCGCAGTTTATGGGAACCAACCGTATATACAACGACAAAGCATAGTACTTATGACAAAACATTATTGCAATCACAGGTGAAGGCGTTGAATTGTGCACAGAGTGCAAATCAGGTAAAGCCGGAAAATGCATATATTTCTTATACAGATAATCAGTTTGAAATTATTCCTGAAACAGAAGGAAGTGAACTGGATTTAAAAGAAGCTTTGAAAGCACTTGAAAATGCAATCAATAATGACAGTAGTACAATCGACTTCAATGAAGAAGCAGACGTTTATGAAAAGGCTTCAATTACAAGAGACAGTCAGGAATTACAATTAATGCTGGATGCATATAATAACTTTGCAAAGGCAAGCGTTACTTATACATTTGGTGATGAAACAGTTGTTTTGGACGGCAAAACGATCAGCAACTGGCTTCAGGTCGGAAATGATGGACAGCTCACAAAGGATGATGAGATGTTCACGAAAAAGATTACGGAATTTGTCGGAAAACTTGCAAAAAAATATGATACCGTTGGTACAGAGCGTGAATTCCAGGCAACAGACGGAAGAACCGTATATGTTATGGGAAGCGCCTACGGCTGGCAGATCGATCAGGCTGCAGAAGTAGAGGAACTGAAAAAGAATATTCAGGAAGGCGTAACGGTAACCAGAGAACCAGTCTATGCACTTCGAGCAAATTCTCATGGTGTGAATGATTTTGGTGACACTTATATTGAAGTCGATCTTGGAAATCAGGAAATGTATTATTACCAGAATGGATCAATTATCATGCAATCTCCGTTTGTATCCGGTAGTATGAACTATGGTGACCGTCAGACTCCATCCGGCGTATATACATTGTATTTCAAGAAGAGTCCTGATGTACTGCGAGGAGATCAAAAACCAGATGGATCATATACCTATGAGCAGGCTGTAACTTACTGGATGCCATTTAATGGCGGTGTTGGTTTCCATGATGCAACATGGCGTGATGAATTCGGTGGCAGTATCTATCTGTATTCAGGATCACATGGATGTATCAATCTTCCAACATGGGCTGCGGCGCAGCTGTATGAACTTATTGATTACAATGTGCCGATTATATGCTTCTATTAAAATTTAGAATGGAGAACGAAAAGATATGGGACAGACATTTGACTTAATCGTAATAATCGCATCATTGGGAATGGGCATATTGCTTTTGACGGGACATGGCGATTTTGTTTTAAATTCCAGAAATGATAAAACCTTTGAAAAAAGATATGACAAAAGAAAGGTTGAACTTGCGAGCGGGGTAGCTTTTGTTATTTCAGGAGTACTGACCATCATTGATATGATCATTCGTACAAGAACATCCAGTATCATTTATCTGGTTCTGGTAATCATCGATTTTGCAGCATTGTTTATTTATATGAATAAGAAATGTAAAAAATAAGCATTGTGCAAAACAAAAAAGAAAAATAGAAATGCGATAATTTAACGTAGAAAAAGTCCTTCACATTTTTGTGAAGGACTTTTTGATTATATACAGCGAGATTCTTAAACCTTTGTAAAACTGAAATCTAGAAAAGTCTGGTCAGATCCATTGGGCAGTCGATCGTGTAGTCCGGTGTATCTACTTTGCCAAAACCATAATTTGCCAGCACAAAAGGCACATTTGCTTCGAGGCAGGCATTGTAATCACCTAAAGTATCACCGACATAGACCGGAGCAGCTAAATTGCATTCTTCGGAAAGCTTTTTGATGTTAGCTCCTTTTGAGAGACCGGTATCACCATTGCAGGTATGGCCTTTGAAATATTTTGATAATCCTGTAGTTTTCAGAAATACTTCGATATAACCGGACTGGCAGTTGCTGATGATGTACAGAGGATATTTTTCGGAAAGAATCTGAAGCATTTTTTCGAGATCCTCATAAAGCTCCGGACATTGTTTTAAGAGATAACGATGCTCTTCATCACAGCAGGCATTGATAACTTCCATCTGCTGATCTTCCGGAAGTTCCGGAAAAAGTTTTGCTGCAATATCGGCTAATGGAAGGCCAAAAACAGATTTTAAAATAGCAGAGGTGATGGTTTGATCAATATGATACTGATTGTTTAAGCAGTCAGTCCATGCCAAAGCAACGATATCGGTTGAGTCCCACAGAGTTCCGTCAACATCAAAAATAATACTGTCTATCATAGGTATGTTGTTCCTTTCTAATATGAATTCAATCTGAAAAAATATTGTCAATCATGATATGTAAGAATAATAAACATCATATCGAAGAATTCAAAAAAAATCAATAAAATTCGAGCAGATAGAAGTGCTTAGAGGAAGAGGAAAAGAAAGTAAAGATGATTCTATATTTCAATATCATTATGTGATAGAATAGAAATACTTATCGGGAGCTGAATACATGAATAGAGAATTTGTGAAACCACTGTTAGAGTGGTATTGGGAAAATAAAAGAGATTTGCCGTGGCGAGATAAAAACAATGCATATTATACCTGGGTTTCAGAGATTATGCTGCAGCAGACAAGAGTGGAAGCTGTGAAACCTTATTTTCTTCGTTTTATCAGTGAATTGCCGGATATTCATGCACTTGCCGAATGTCCGGAGGAAAAACTGCTGAAACTTTGGGAGGGACTGGGATATTACAATCGTGTTCGAAACCTGCAGTATGCCGCCAGACAAATCGAGAAACAATATGGTGGAGAAATCCCGGCATCGCACGAAGAACTGTTGAAATTAAAAGGAATCGGAAGCTATACAGCCGGAGCAATTGCTTCGATTGCTTACGGAATACCGGTTTCAGCGGTAGATGGAAATGTACTGCGAGTGATTTCCAGATTGACTGAAAGCTATGAGGATATCATGCTGCAATCTGTAAGAAAAAATATGGAGAAGCAGATAGAGGAAATAATTCCGGAAAAATCGGCGGGAGATTTTAACCAGGCATTGATGGAACTGGGTGCCATGATCTGTGTCCCGAACGGGGAAGCGAAATGTACAGAATGTCCGGTCAGACAATGCTGTAAAGCCTGTGAAAATCATACACAGAACAATCTGCCCGTGAAAAAGAAAAAACAGCAGAGAAAAATCGAAGAGAGAACGGTATTTATCATTCAGGATGGTGCATATACAATGATTCGAAAAAGACCGAACAAAGGTCTTTTGGCGGGACTGTATGAATTGCCGAACATTACCGGTCATCTTAATAGGGAACAGGCACTGAAGATTGTGGAAGACATGCAGCTGGAACCGTTATATATCGAAGAAATGGAACCGGCGAAGCATATTTTTTCACATATTGAATGGCACATGATCGCATATCGGGTTCGAGTTTCTTCATTGACAAGTCCGGAAAATGCAGATATGCTATTCGTGGAGAAAAAACAGTCGAAAGAGAAATATGCAATACCATCAGCATTTAGTGCATATATAAAATATATGAAGGAGGAAAGCATATGAAATTGTTGAGCGTTGCAATACCGTGCTACAATTCAGAAGCTTACATGGAAAAATGTATCAATTCGCTTTTAAAGGGCGGAGAAGAAGTGGAAATATTAATCGTAAATGATGGATCCAAGGATAGAACTGCAGAAATCGCAGATCGCTATGCGGCAGAGTATCCTACGATTATTAAAGCAATACACCAGGAAAACGGGGGACATGGCGAAGCGGTAAACGCAGGAATCAGAAATGCCACCGGACTTTATTTTAAAGTAGTAGACAGTGATGACTGGGTAGATGAAACGGCATTACATAAAATCCTGGAAACATTAAGCGCAGCTGTAAAGGGACCGAAGACACTGGATCTTCTGATCAGTAATTTTATCTATGATAAACAGGGAGCAACTCACAAAAAGGTAATGCAGTATCGTCGTCATCTGCCTGTAGGGGAACTGTTTACCTGGGATCAGGTAAAACATTTGCCAAAAGGAAAATACCTTTTAATGCATTCCATGATTTATCGTACGGGATTGCTGCATGAATGTGGATTGGAACTTCCGAAGCATACGTTTTATGTGGATAACATTTTTGCATATGATCCTTTGCCATATGTTCAGAATATCTATTATCTGGATGTGAATTTCTACCATTACTTTATCGGACGTGAAGATCAGTCCGTAAATGAGCAGGTTATGATTCGCAGAATCGACCAGCAGATTCGAGTAAATAAAATTATGGTGGATACGTATACAAAACAGAAATGGTCCAATAAATATCTTCGTAAATATATGTTCAGCTATCTGGACATTATTACAACGGTATCATCCATCATGCTGATTCGTGCCAATACAAAAGAATCTCTTCAGAAAAAAGAGGATCTCCTGGCATATATTAAAAAAGAAAATCGTGCATTATATAAACAGCTGAAACACAGCTTATTTGGAACAGCTATGAATCTTCCGGGAAGAAGCGGAAGAAAAATTTCTGTATTGTTATATAAAATTTCTCAGAAATTCTATGGATTTAACTAGGATGAAATTAAGTAAGGCCTCGACAATAATTGTCGAGGCCTTTATTTGTCAGATCCTGTTAATGTGAATGCTGATGCTGTCTGTGTTTGGCGGTATGTTGTTTTGCCTGTAAGAAGCTTGTCTGAGTAGCCATTGAATGCTGTGGATAGAAAAGTAAATATCCAAACAATGCAAGAGTAGCACCGAGACAGACATCAATTACGGAATGCTGTTTCAAAAACATGGTTGACAGGATGATACTTACTGCTAAAACAAATGAAGCAGTGTGAAGCCATTTTTTCTCTTGAAGCTGTTCACAATTTGTCAATGCCATATGAATCGCAAGAGAATTGAAAACATGAATACTTGGCAAAATATTTGTTGGAGTATCTGTGGCATACAGATGTGCTACCATGGCTGTAAAAATATTATCATGTGCAAATGATTCAGGTCTCAGATGCTGAATATTTGGATAAAAATAAGAAACAACCAGAAAAAGTGTCATCCCCATCATGAGATTACCAATTAATTGATAGTATTCTTTTTTATTCTTGTTGAAGAAAATGAAATAACATACTACCAGAAATACATATGGAAACCAAAGCAGGTATGGAACAATAAAGTATTCACAAAATGGAATCATGTCATCAAACACCGTGTGTATTACATGGTAGCTATGTACAGGACGGGCTTCCAGCCAGGCGAACAAGATCATGTAAATTACACTATAAACAGCCATCACAGATGCATGCTTATATTTTTTGATGAAATTCTGCAAAAATCTCACTCCTTTTTAAATATAAGAAACAATTTGTTAACATAATATTAATGTATAGGAGATTATAGCACAGGTACAATTATTTTTAAAGAGGATTTTTCCAGAATGACAGAAATTTTTTCCTGCATTCCACAGATTTCCCCGTCCTTGTGAACCGGTGCTTTTACGGCAGATTGAATCTGAACGGAACGGCATCGCATTATATGAATGCCACGAAAATGTGTATGTTTTCCCCAAAATGCGGTAGGAAGACAGAGTAGAATTGCCAGCTTGCTCAGACCTTCCACAACGATTAGATCCAGAATCTGATCGTTTGGTTTTGCTTTCGGACAGAACTGAAAACCACCACCCTCATATTTTTGATTCATAACGGCAGCAAAATAAACTCTGGAAAATCGAAATCTGCGATCACCGTCAAGGGTGATTTTCATTTCTGACGGTTTGATGAATAAAATCTGTTTGATTGCAGTGTAGACATATACAAGTTTTCCAAGTTTTATTTTGTTGAAAAACGTTTTGGATGGGGCGACTGCGATTTCGTGGCAGCAGGCTGCATCAAATCCAATCCCGGCACTGATGCCAAAGCGACCGTTATGATTTTGAGCTTCCAGTCTGGGAATATCCAGTTTCATAATGCGTTTACAGGATAAAATAACATCTAAAGCTTCTATAGGATCTGTCGGAAGTTTCATTCCACGACAAAAGTCATTGCCGGAACCGGTTGGTATGACACCAAAGATTACATTGTCCAAATTGACAATGCCGGTCAGTACTTCGGAAATGGTTCCGTCACCACCGACAACAACGATAACGACTGGATCCTGCGGAGTCCCCAGACTGCTGAAATATGCGGCATGCTCTGTTGCATGTCCGATATATTCCGTCATTTTATACTGAAAAGCAATTTTTCTCTGAACCAGTTCCTTATGCAGCAGATTCCATATCTTTTTGCCGGAACCGGAGCGGGAATTTGGGTTAACGATAAAATATAACAATTCTATAATCTCCTGTATTCATTTTATTTTAATTATAAACCAGTCTTGCTATATCTGTATCATAGCATCGAAAATATGTTGCTGTAAATACCGTGACACAGTTATTACTGGACTTAAAACGATGGAATTGGTAATATAAAAGATACGAAATTATTGAAATATGAAAATACGGTTATCATAGTAATATGAAATTATAGAAATACGTAATCATATAACTACGTAATCATAGAA
>JAUNCI010000028.1 GCA_030526665.1 Eubacteriales bacterium | reverse complement strand
ATACTCCAGATAAAGGTCTCGAACCGTTTTGTGATATACCGGATGGATAAATCCGGGAGCAATTTCATTCAGTGGCTTCAATACAAAGTCTCGAAGTGCAATTTCAATATGTGGAATAATCAATTCCTCATCATCCATCACTAGGTCATCATAAAACAGAATATCCAGATCTAATGTTCTAGGTCCCCAGCGTATGATTCGTTCGCGCTGTGCGGCAGCTTCGATGCTATGCAGGATATCAAGCAGCTCTTTTGGAGTATAAAGTGTTTTTAATTCCAGGGCTCCGTTTACGAAATCCGGCTGGTCCGTATATCCATACGGCTTGGTCACTATATATTCTGAAACTTTTTTCACTTTGCATCCGGCAATTTCAGATAATTGACGCACTGCAAAATCTAAATTTGCTCTCGAATCACCGAGATTTGATCCCAATGCAATAAATACTCTGTGCCAGCTTCTCTCTGCTTCAATAGAAACAGTCTCAAGAGGAAGTCCAATCGGTGCCCATGGTTTTTTCAACTCAATATGAACCTTCTCTACAGGGAATTCTCTTAACAGACACGCTGCAAGACGTTCCACAACAGTTTCAATCAATTTATATGTATGTTCCTCCATAAAACGTTTGACTCTATGGCTGACCGTTCCGTAATTGATAGACTGTTCCAGATTATCTTCCAGTCCGGCACGTCTGATATCGGTATATAAATCCACCGATACCAAAAATTTCTGTCCTAATTTTGTTTCTTCCGGGAAAACACCATGATTCGCCCAGACTTCCAAATCCTTAATATGAATACAATCCATTTTGTCTCCTGCTAAAGTATATACTCTATTATTGTTTTCTGCGATTTCCTTTTCCTAAAATCGCTTCTGTCATACGAATTGCCTGTTCATTTTCTTTGACATCATGTACTCTTACAAACGCACAGCCTTTCATAACACCGATGACAGATGTTGCAACGGTTCCTGACACACGCTCCGGTGCCGGAATATCAAGTGTTAATCCAATTACCGATTTTCTGGATGTTCCTAACAAAATCGGGAACTTCAATTCATGCATTCGTTCCATTTTGTTAATGACTTCCAGATTTTGTTCATACGTTTTACCAAATCCCACACCAGGATCCAGCATAATCTGTTCGTCGCGGATTCCGGCTTCTTTGGCAATTTTTAATGTCTCACGCAAATCATCCAGAAAATCATCCATAAAGTTCTCATAGTCTGTATTATCACGATTATGCATAAGACAGCATGGAACTCCTGTCTCTGCTATTACAGAAGCCAGTTCCGGATCGTATTTAAGTCCCCAGATATCATTAATCAGATCCGCACCGGCATCGACTGCTGCTTTTGCAACTTTTGCCTTATATGTATCAATAGATACCGGAATATCAAAACGTTCTTTGATTGCACGAATCACAGGAACTACACGTGCAATCTCTTCGTCCTCTGTGATTTGAATATGTCCCGGTCTGGTGGATTCTCCTCCAACGTCGATGAGGTCTGCCCCTTCCTCAATCATCTGTTTTACATGATCAAGTGCCGTTTCCATGTCAGTCCATTTTCCCCCATCTGAAAAAGAATCCGGAGTAACATTTAAAATCCCCATCACATAACACCATTTATCAAGATTAAATTCCTTATTTCCAATAATCATACTACACCTCCAAATACCAATCGCTATCAAAATAAGATCTAACAATACATAACATTACATATATTGCTATCTTATTATAGATAAATTTTTCTTTTCCTTCGGCCAATAGCAGGTGCTTTCTGCCATACATCCAAAGCATTTTCTACTTTTATGATCTGCATAGTATAATATATCGCCCAGCAGATTCATTTTTTCTCGCTCATTGCTCTCTTGAACGGATTGCCGATGATTATTAATTGCCGTTTGAATCATCTCAATCTCTTCCTCTGAGTAGCCACACTCTCCGAGAATTTCTCCGCACAACTGTACACTGGCCTTATCATGGCTGATTCCATTTGTATATTCTAAAGAACGTCCAATATCATGCATCAGAGCCATTGCGTATACAATGTCCCGTTCAAAGAAAAGTTTATTTTCCAGGCAATAGATCCAGCTTAAACGGGCAACATCCATAAAATGCTCCAGATCATGTCCGCAATATTCTCGTTCTTTTTCAGCTTCCCTTATGACACTCAAATGTTTCTGATATTCCGGATGAAACAATAGTTTGTTTACTCGTTCCATACTATCGAACCATGCTCAGGAACAAATTCTGTAACTGTTCATTCTCTGCAAAAACGCCGCGTTTCACAACTGTTACTGTTTTGCTTCCCGGTTTTTTGATACCTCTCATTGTCATACACATGTGCTCGCCTTCAATCATAACCATAACACCTTTGGGATTCAGGTGTGTTTCCAATGCATCTGCAATCTGTGCAGAAAGTTTTTCCTGAATCTGAGCACGGCGTGCATAGATATCAACAGTACGCGCCAGTTTGCTTAATCCAACAACTTTGCCATCAGGAATATATGCAATATGTGCCTTTCCATAAAATGGCATCAAATGGTGTTCACACATAGAATAAAATGTAATATCTTTTTCCAATACCATTTCATTATTATCTACTGTAAACTGTTTTGCCAAAGGTTCCGCCGGATCCATATCCATTCCGCCGTAAATTTCCTCACACATACGTGCAATTCGATTTGGTGTATCTATTAAACCTTCTCTGTTAACATCTTCTCCAATTCCTTCCAGATATAAACGAATTGCCTGTTCTATTTTCTCTTTATCAACCATTTTTCCTCCATGGGAGCCGTTTATTTATTTTTTATTTTATAATTTTTTATCGTTACATGTTTTACCTGCATTTATGCTAAAAAAGTTCTGAAAAGTTTTCTGATTAATTATCGGAAACAGATTTTTAACAAAAAAAAACTCATATCGTGTCGAAACGTTCCCATTTCTCACACAATATGAGGCTCCTGCCATAATGGCACTGCAACGGGTGCGGAAAAAGCATCGCAAATTCATCTAAATGAATTTTTCGGTTCAGGGCGACTCCCCAGCTACTGAAAACTTAACGCGCTAATTCCTACTTCGCTTCGTTTGATATGCAGATTATATCATATATTATAGATATTTCAATTGCTTTTTGATATAATTTAATATTATTACATACATGGAGGAATTTCATGAAAAAAATCTCACTCCTTTGTTTTGGAGTTTCCGCAATTCTGTTTTTAAGTTCGTGCAGTATTGGGCGCTCCATCAATAATATAACAACGCAAAAGGAAAACGAACAGTCCCCTGCCGAGGTAAAAACTCGTGTATATATGGATGAGGTTCACGGCACTCTTATGGATTTTGACGGAACGATTCTGACGCTGAAAAAAGATGAAGAAACGTTCTTTACATTTGATGTTTCCGAAGCCACTCTTGAATGCGAAGGCGGCATGATATCCGGGGATCAGATCAGTGTTATCTATGAAGGAAAACTCAATGATAATTCGACTGATACAAGTTCCGTTCGAGCTATAAAGGTAACTGATGAATTACATAGGTCCGAGGAACTCCAGGAAAGAACAGGCCATGTAGAGGTTACGTCTCTAACCCCAAACACAATTACCGTTCGCTCAAAAAAAGGAAATACTGCCACTTATCTGGCAACCAGTGTAGAGCAATACTATCAAAACGGTATTTCTCCCGGACTTTGGGTCTATATACATTTCAAAGGGTCAATTGAACAAGCTTCGCCTGATGACCCAACCGTGTTCGATGCCAGTCATGTCAAAGTAATCAGCATCTCCGACATCGATCCTATCGCTGTTCCAAAAGATTTTCTAACGATCGATGCCAATGTGGTTCCGACCGGAGAAGCAGCAGAAACTTCTGCATCAGCCAGTACTTTCCGTGCAGTCATACAAGGACTGAATATGAATACACTTTCTATTCTTCCTGACGGATCTTCACAAATGCTTAATGTAAATCTTTCCGGCATCCCGGTATATTTAAAAGGTGGTGCAGCCCCCGGTTCCTATGTTACTGTGAAATATCAAGGACAATTTAACGGT
This sequence comes from Eubacteriales bacterium, assembly GCA_030526665.1. Classification (GTDB taxonomy): domain Bacteria; phylum Bacillota; class Clostridia; order Lachnospirales; family Lachnospiraceae; genus Blautia_A. The sequence continues at coordinate 12,238 of JAUNCI010000028.1, read as the reverse complement.
ACCTCTCTTGACGGCATACAAATCACCGGTATTCTAGGTGATGACCCTGACGCTCTGGCTGAACGTTCGATTAGTTCTACCATTACCGGAGTAATCATAGGTTCTACGGTAAACACTGTCACAGTTCAAACAAATGATGGTACGACCATAACCTGTGATACACAGAATGCAAATAATTTATCAACGAATGATCTCGCTATTGGATCCGTTATAAGTATCACCTTTAATCCGGCAGACTCCAGAGATTCTAATATCTTTCATAGTATAACGATAAAAGATGCACTCTGATTCAAGTCTGAATATATCAGATAAAGCTGATCCGAATCCGGTGACAACACTCTCAAAAAACTTGAATGAAAAAGAAAAACACCTGAGAGAAATATGTGTATATTCACATTTTCTACTCAGGTATTTCTTTTCACGTTTTCATTTCAATTAAAAATATTTTGTTTCCATAAATGAATTCACACGCTCATCTCAGTAAGGACTAATTTTTTCTGCTGAATCTATTTTTTATGATAGTCTCTCCTTCGCCGATCCAGCGATCTACCTCTGATTGATTTCCTATAATTTTACAAAAAGCTCGATATTCATCATAGATTCCGCTTCCATGCGGCACCATATATGCACCGGCATCACTTCCAAGAGCAACTTTCACACCGATTGAATATGCATATCTCAAATTCTTTTCCGCACTACTGATGATTTTTTCAAGGCTTTGATCTGAAAATCGACCACAACCTAAAAGATTACGGACAGTTACCAGTGTCGGAACCCACACACAATTCGTTTTTGCAAGCAGTTCCAATGTTGATTCATTCATAAAATTTCCATGCTCGATACTATCCACACCGGCCAATACAGCGGTCTGCACTCCCAGCACTCCGTTCGTATGACTCATGACACTCATTTTTTCATCGTGCGCAATATCCACCATCTCTTTCACTTCACTCAGAGAGAGAGATTCTCCGGTCAATGCACCCTCTTTTTTAAAATCCATAATTCCTGTAGTCATGATCTTGATAAAATCTGCGCCCTCGCATTTCGCCTGTCTCACTAATGAATGGTATTCTTCCATCGTTGAAAACCCATGTCCAACGATTCCGCCATAATGTCCTTTTTTGTGAATTGCAAAAACAGGTGTGCGATAATCTATTTGATATTGTCCTGCGATTTGTTTTGCTCTTTTGGAAACACCTAAATTATCTCCTCCATCTCGAACAAATCTGACGGAACCTTCCTGATATTTTTCAAAGCACTGATGAATCACTTTGTCCTGAACACCATTTTGATGCAATTCAACTGCTTTTCGATAATTCACTCCATCCATAATTACATGTGCATGGCATTCTCCAAACATTTTCCTATCCCCTGCTTTTTATAAAATCCAGAATATCCTCTTTTGATGCACGAACGGACCCCTGTACAAAAAATGGTTTTCCACCGCCGCGTCCATTCAATGCAGTATTCATATCTTTTGTAAATTGTCTCAGATCGCCGTCAATTTCTCCGATTGCATACTTAAAACTTCCATCCTGATTATCCGAAAATACAATGCATCTGCCTTTGCAGCTGTGCATAACGAGATCCGTAAGTTTTCTGACACTGTCTGCTTCGAGATTTTCTTTAAACAGTATTGCATTTCCCTGATCAACATGACGTTCTGCCTCAATTGCAAACAGCTCTTCTTCCATCCTGGCAACTTTACTTTTATTACGAGTATTTTCATCATAAAGTCGTTCCACCGCTTCCGCAGTATGTGCCGGTTTCGCAGATAATAATACCGATACTTTACGATTCTGTTCATTGATAAGATTCATATAATTCAGTACTCGTTTTCCACAGATCATCTCCGCGCGAATACCTTCTCTGCATTTTTCAACCGACAGAAACTTCACCATTCCGATCTCACCGGTGTTGGAAACATGCGTACCACAGCATGCACATAAATCTGCATTCGGGAATCGTACGATCCTTACTTTCCCGGTCAGTTCTTTTTTGCTGCGATACGGTAATTTCTCAAGTTCTTCCGGAGACGGATATGTAATTTCCACCTGCGCATTCTGCCAGATCAGAGCATTCGCTTCCTCCTCAATCTCCAGCAATTGTTCTTCTGTTACTACCGTATTGAAGTCGATGGTGACAACATCACTGCCTAAATGAAATCCGACATTATCACAATGAAATCTCTCACAGATCAATCCGGATACCATATGCTCACCGGAGTGCTGCTGCATAAAATCAAATCGTCTATTCCAATCAATTTTTCCATGTATTTTCGTTCCGGGATCAATTGCTGTTTTTGTATAATGTAAAAGTTCTCCCGCTTTTTCATGAACTTCCTCTACTTTGATGTCGTTAATTGTTCCCTGATCGTATGGCTGACCGCCGCCTTCCGGATAAAAAGCACTCTCATCCAGTAAAATATGAAATCCTTTTTTTGCTTCGCGGCATTCTACAACCACCGCATCAAATTCTTTTTGGTATGCGTTTTCATAATATAATCTTTTTGTTTCTATCATTACCTTCTCCTGCTACACAATATTTCTCATTACAAATTAATCTACTTTTTGAGACTGACTGATACTTCTCCGTACACCAGACGGCTTTGGGTTCCATCCTCTTCTTCAACCAAAAGCTTTCCGTCATCACATATACTTATTGCCTTTGCATATCGAATACTGTTTCCGTCATCGATCTGTATACGATTCCCCGGAATCATATTTCGCTGCACATAAACATCTGATAATTTCAGGCACTTCATCTCTTCAAGCAGATGGTTCATTATACAGGCAACTAATTTGTTTTTATCGACATTCTGGGCATCCGCATGGTTTTCAAACAAAGCGCCTACGATTGGTTTCAATTCTTCCGGAAGCATTTCCTCATCAATAAACAGGTTCAATCCAATTCCAACAATTATGGAATCTATATTCCCGCTCTCAAAATCCGTGATTGCTTCTGTCAAAATTCCACATACTTTTTTTGAGTCTTTGTATAAATCATTCACCCATTTAATATCCAGAGAAATTCCGCAGACCTCTTTGACCGCCTGATACACAGAAGTTGCAGCTGCCGTTGTAATCAATAAACTTTCCTGTATTGTTTCTTTTGGCTGCAAAACACAGCTCATATACAGTCCCCCCTGAGGAGAATAAAAATTTCTGCCTCGTCTGCCTCTTCCATCCGTTTGTGTCACAGCAGCAATCAGCGCTCCATGTTCTGCAATTCCCTGAACCACAGCCTGTTTGGCAGCCTTATTGGTTGATTCGATTTCTTCATATACCTTGATATAGTTTCCGGAATAATTCAAATATGCACGAATTCCTTCCGCAGAAAGACGATTATTTTCTTTTTTCAGACGATAACCTCGATTCTTTACAGCTTCAATCAGATATCCCTCCTGCTGTAATGATTTTACAGCTTTCCAGACGGCAGCTCGTGTACAATTCAAACTGTTTGCTATTGCTTCTCCGGATAAAGATTCTCCTTTATTTAGTTCTAATAATTCCAATAAATTTGATTTTACACTCATCGTCTCTCATCCATTCATTGATCTTTGATATCAGTTCAATTCAATACCTTTTTATAGGTACGGGCATAATTTCTTCTGTATCTAAGCTCGACGCATTTTATATAACAGGAAATAGCATTTCCATAATATAAAAAACGAAGAGTTTTCACTCTTCGTCATTATACTGCATATCCTGATTGCCGTAAAGCCAATCACTTTTCTGCAGTTTTACTCTTTTGTATAATTGGAAAGTATTTTAGTAAGGTATTCCTGGTATTCGTTCCTTATGCTCATTGGTTTTTCAATCGTTACTTCATCACCTAGGCCACACAGCCACGCAAAGAACTGTGTACTGATATTCACTTTTACAGAAACACAAAAATGTTCCGGATCCTGACGACGAATCATAACTTCCTGACCAAATCGATCAATTACAACGCCTACCAAATGATTTTTGAAAGAAAGTGTAACAACTTCCTCTTTTCCCCCGAACATTCCAAATGTTCTGGTTGCAAATAAGGCAGCATCATATCCTTCAAATATTTCCTGCCCGTTTCTTTTTTCCGGCTCCTGACGAATTTTCAACATTTTGTCAACTCTGTAATGCTTTACGATTTTGCTTTTCTCGTCAAGACCTACAAGATAATAATTTTCATCTTTCCAAATTAGGCCCCACGGACTGATACGATAACGCTCTCCATTTTTTCTCAGACGCATTTCCTTTAGAATTGTCCACTCATAGTACTGAAAGCTGATTTGTGTATTTCCGTCAATTGCCTGATGAATTTCATCAATATTGTAATACACGCTTTCATTCATAGATTTAACCCTATGTTCTACAAAAACCTGGCGATGCAGCTGTCTGGCTTCATATTTGCTTGTAAGACTTTCGATCTTATGAATCAGCTGGGTCGATTTCTTCCCGGTAATAAATTTTGAAGATTGTACCGCATCTACCAGCAATTTCAGTTCTGCAAGTTCAAATTCACGGCTTCCCAGATAGAATCCGGAAGGTTTGGCACGTCGATTGATAATATCCAATCCGAAAAGTCTGAGAGTTTCAATATCATCATATACGGTCTTTCGCTCAACCATTATGCCATATCCAGAGAGATATTCCATGATTTCAGCCACCGTAATCGGATGTTGTTCGTCCGTCTTCTCCATAAACAAGCGAAGCATATATAAAATTTTCAGTTTTTGCTGCGATGATCTCGCCATAATACACTCCTCCTGCTATCTTTTCCCAGGCACATTTATGTACGTCTGAGATAATATATCTATAATCGTCTATCTGTTATGTCTCTGATAGCTCTGTTATCTGTCTGTGAGCATGGCTACAACGCCCATGTATAATACCACAAATGCAAAAACAACTGATAATTTGTCCGCATAGTACAGATTAAAATCAAAAATCATAGCACTGGCAACCATAATTTCCGCAGTTAAAAAAGCGCCCAGTATCATAGCCATAATTGTAGAAAGTTTATGTCCCTGTGCACGCTCCTCAACGATCATTTCACTTCCGTTCGCTAATCTTACTTTCTTGCCTGCAATTTTCTTATTTTCACTCCACATATATTTACCCTCCAAAATACGAACATGTTTTCTTGTTGGGTAAACTATACCATATTTTCATTCCGTTAAAACGGGATAAATATGCATTTTCCAAATATTTGTTCTGTTTTCGTTCTGTTTTTGTTCGGGTATCAAAATATATGTTAATGCCGTTTCAAATCCTGTTCCGCTTTCTCAGGACCTGAACTTATCTCTGTTATTTTGTCTATATCTCTACTTCGCCTTCTGATCTACAAGTTCCAGATATGGCTGAACCTGTTCCAATGTTGCACGTTCAATTCTCTGCATCTTTGTTACATTTTCATAGACAGCAATTTCTTTTTCATCCATTTGGGAAAGTCCTTCCCCATAGATACGAACTTCATCTCCCGTCTGCAGAACATCCTCCTTGATCCAGCGTCCTTTTTTGTTCATAATACCCAGATCCGGAATTTCTGCCGTGAAAACTGTTTTGGAATCGAGATCCACAAAAAATCCTTTTTTTTCAAACTCTCCGATTTCGATATACATAGCATTGACAGCATTCGCTTCTTCTCTTGCCTCTTCTTCTTTGACTATAGCTGCCTGTTTTCCTACCATGTTCCAGAATCCGCCGCAGATTGCACCGAAGCCAATAATCAAAATAAGCATTCCGACGATAAATTTAAAATCCCATTTTTCCTTCATCTTTACATCCCTTTCATCATTTTCTATATCCATTACTTTATATGCATTCCTTTTCTCTATTATTTTTATAGACATCTTCGACTTAAATCTATGAAATCACCATTTTTTCCACCGTATATTTTTTTCCATCAATATACATAATCGCCATCGTAATATCTCCGCCAAATCGTCCTCTCCCACAGCTTCCCGGATTCAGCCACAATCTTTCATCTTCTATTTTCTCAGAATATATATGCGTGTGTCCATGTATCACAATATCTGCATCCTGCAGATCTCTTCCCAGATCGTATTTGTCATGAACAAGAACAAATTTTAATCCTTCAATAGAAAAACGATTAATATATGCCAGTTTATTTCCCAATTCCCAGTCGTTATTTCCTTTTACCACATACAAATCACCGATCCAGCGAATCTCGTCCAGTATTTCCGGTCTGCAGACATCCCCCGCATGAATAATGCAGTCGCAGTCCTGCAGAATTTTTTTCACTTCAGGCCGTAGCATATTATGTGTATCCGAAATAATTCCAACTTTCTTCATGTACTTTTTCCTCCGCTGTTATATATTTTTTTATAATTAGAATTTCTTACTGTCGGCAAGGCATGCTTTATCTGATCATTCTACTATACCTTGTAAGCCCTTCCTACGCAAGAAGCAAACAGCAACTATGTACCAATACGACAAAACGACCAGGCTTTTGCCCCCTTGTCAAAATCCTTCCCAGAGATTATGATAGTAAAACAGGTGAAATGATATTTTGACCTGTACTGAAATAGTGCAAACTTATAATATATTACCTATAATAGCGATAATAAAATGAAAGGTTTCATCATGACCAAAAAACAGCTTGCTCTGGAAGTAATCCAGCGTCTGAAAAATGAATATCCCGCAACCGAATGCACATTGGAATACGACGATGCCTGGAAACTGCTTGTCAGCGTACGTCTGGCAGCACAGTGTACGGATGCCCGGGTAAATATCGTTGTTCAGGATCTATATGCAAAATTTCCGGATGTTGAAGCACTTGCAAATGCATCTCCGGACGAAATTGAAGCCATCGTAAAACCATGCGGTCTTGGGCGAAGTAAAGCCAGGGACATCAGCGCGTGCATGAAAGTTCTTCATGAGAAATATGCCGATCAGGTACCAGACGATTTTGATACACTTCTCTCACTTCCGGGTGTTGGCAGAAAAAGTGCCAATCTCATTATGGGCGATGTATACGATAAGCCGGCAATCGTGACTGATACGCATTGCATTCGTCTTTGCAATCGCATCGGACTGGTCGATCAGATAAAAGAACCGAAAAAAGTTGAGATGGCACTATGGAAAATCATTCCTCCGGAAGAAAGCAATCAATTCTGTCATCGAATGGTTGATCACGGACGTGCAGTCTGCACCGCTCGCACAAAGCCATACTGCGATCGCTGCTGCCTTGCAGATATCTGCCAGAAGAATGGTTTATAATAAAAAAAGAAAGGATTATATTTATGAAATTTATATACCCTGCAGTATTTAAAAAAAATGAAGATGGACAATATACCGGTTATTTCCCGGATCTGGCCTGCTGTTATTCCAAAGGTGATACCCTGGATGAAGCCATTGAAGAAGCAAATTATGCAGCTAATGAATGGATCACCTCTGAATTAGCCGAAGATGATTGTGAATTACCTCCGGTATCTGAGATCAGTGATCTGGAGCTCAAAGAAGGCGAAATCGCCCGAAATATCTGTGTAACGATTCGCTTCTATGATGGTTGGGATGAATAACAATTTGGAAAAAGGAGAAAAACTCTATATGAGTCATACATATCGCGCGATTGCGCTAGACATGGATGGAACGGTTCTAAATTCTGAGCAGCGAATCAGTCCGGCTACTCAGAAAGCGATTCATGACGCTATCGCTGCCGGAAAAGAAGTCTTTTTTTGTACCGGCCGCTGCATTACAGAAGTAGAATTTTATTTGAAAGAATTCCCTGATATGCACTATTTAAGTGCCGAAAACGGTGCGTTGAATTTTGATTTATTTACGCAAAAACCAATCAGCCACCTTCCTATGGATGCAGAGCTAACTCGTTTTCTACTCGGAAACGCAAAAATGCGTGGTCTGATGCCTGTATTTTTCTGCAAGGGTCTGGATTATGTTGATCGTGCTCATCTGGAAAAGACGGATTATTATAATGTTCCTGTATACCATGATATTCTTGTAGATTCAGCTCAGATTGTCGACAATATTTTTGCTACCGGATATAAACTTGCCGGCGAAATCGAAAAATTACTGCTGTTGCATCCAAGTCCGCAGGATCGTCAGAAGACTATTGACTTTCTCGAAGCAATGAATGTACAGGGCAGCTATGTAAATGCAGAAATTTCCAATCTGGAATGTACTGCACCAAACGTCACCAAAGCTCATGGTATGGAAATTCTCTGTGAGAAAATCGGTCTCGCCATGGAAGATGTCATTATGGTTGGTGATGCGGACAATGATCTCGCCGCCTTATCTGCTGCCGGACTTGGCATAGCAATGGGAAATGCCAACGATACCGTCAAAAGACTCTGCCCGGTGCAGGTTGCCGACAATGATCATGACGGTGTTGCGGAGGCAATCTATAGGTATCTGTTGGCATAACACTTCTCATGAATAATATATGCGATTTGCATCTTTCATATATTACTCGTATTTATTCTGAATAATTATAATTATTCGTTGATATTATCTAAATCAAGCATTTGGAAGAATCATCATTTTTCCATTCTTTCCACGAATTCGAAATGCTTCATGAATATTTTCTACAGAAATTCTATCTGAAATCAGTTCAGCGAGATGAAGATTCCCGCTGTTTACTAAATCTACAGCTCTTCCATGCGTATATGGATTTACATAGGAAGCAGTTATTGTAAGCTCTTTTTTAAATACTTCATATGGTTTAAATGGAATTTCACAGTCCGGCTCGGTCAATCCAAAGAGGAGAATATGGCCTGCCGGACTTATAAATTTAAACGCATCCATCATAGTCCCCGGTCGTCCAACACATTCTATCGCAACATTAATTTCACGAATATCATTTTCCTTGAGTACATCCCAAGCACTTCTTTCCATAGGATTAAAGGCATAATCAGCTCCCAGTTCCAAAGCTTTTTCTCTTTTTTCTTCGATTGGTTCTGATACGATTACGATTGCAGCACCTGCAATTTTAGCAAGCTGAGCCATGATCAGTCCAATCGTTCCTCCACCAATCACCAACACGGTATCTCCGGTTTTTATATTCGCACGATCAATTCCATGGAGACAGCATCCAAGCGGTTCACACATTGCTCCTTCTTCAAAAGAAACCGACTTTTTCAATTTAAATACCTGTTTTTCCTTAACGGCACAATATTGCTCAAATCCACCATCGTATGTAACACCGGTTGCGGAGTAGTCTGTACAAAAATGTGGTTTTCCAATCTGACACGCATAACATTTTCCACACATAATACTTGGATCTGCGGTTACATGATCGCCAACATTTACTTTTGTCACAGCAGACCCCACCTCGGTGACAATTCCTGAAAACTCATGTCCCAGAACTACCGGTGGAAAACATTCAGAGGCTCCTTTTGCACCATCAAATATATGCATATCAGTACCGCAAACTCCTGCTGCCATTACTTGAATCAAAACTTCATCTTCTTTGATCTGCGGAATATCACGATCTTCCACACGGATTTCTCCCGGCTGATAAAAAACTGCTGCTCTCATTTTCTTATTTTTTGATGTACTCATAATGTGCCTCCTTATATTCTTATTAATAATACTTTAATTTTTACTATTTCTGTTTAGCACCTATATTATTAGGCAGAATGCATTTTATATGTCTATATGGAATTATTAATATAATTATACTACTATGTTTATCCTTCTGCTAATTTTTCGCATCCCAATGCCTGAACCTGTCGGTATATTTCCTGCTTTTCTGATGCAGGTATTGTTTTTATTTCAGAAAGAGCATATGTTTCTCCAATTTGAGTTGCTTTTCCCTTTGCCATATCATGATAAGTCATGAGATTTACCTGCAATACAGATCTATACTTTTGGGAGATTTCTGTAATTCCTCTATAATGTGACTCCTTGTCATTGATTCCCGGAATAATTGGACATCGCAGGTATATATTTGCCCCCATCTGACAGAGCATATCCAGATTTTTTAAAATTAATTCGTTTGACACTCCGGTATATTTTTTATGTTCTTGTGCATCTGTCAGTTTATAATCATACAAAAACAAATCTACGTACTGTGCAATTTCCCGATAATGTTCTGCGGGAGCCTGCCCACAGGTATCCAGGCAAACATGGATACCTGCTTCTTTTGCTTTTTTCAAAAGTTCCTTTAGTGCCGAAAATTGGAGCATAGCTTCACCGCCGCTTACCGTTAATCCTCCACCGCTTCTTTCATAAAAGTCCTTGTCTTTTAGCACTTCATCCAGAATCATCTCTGTGGTCATGGTCTTTCCATATATTTTCAATGCATGAGGAAGACAATGACTGACACATTCTCCACATTGTATGCATTTCTGATAATCCAGCTGATGAATACCGGAATCTGTAATCGTATGAACCTGATTCCTGCAAATTTTCTGACAGCGTCCACAACCGGTACAGGATTTCTCTAAAAACCCTAGCTGCGGTTTCCGTTTCTTCGATTCCGGATTATGACACCACAGACAATCCAACGGACAGCCTTTCAAAAAAACCGTTGTTCGTATTCCCGGACCGTCATGTAAGGCAAATCGCTGTATATCAAAAACTATTAATTCCATTCTCGATTCACCTCACTTTCCACTAATTTAAAGTTCTATTCAAAATATCAATCTGAACATCATCCGCGAGTTCCACATATCTTGCACTGAATCCTCCGACTCTGACGATCAGGTTAGAGTATTTTTCCGGCTCTTTTCTTGCATTTTCAAGATCTTCTCTTCCTACTACATTGATCATGGCCTGCGTTCCACCTCGTCCAAAGTAGGAATCCATCAATGGATTAATAACTGTTTCACGCATATTATTAAAGGTCTCTTTTGAAAACTTCATATTCTGAACCGTACCAAAATGGATATCACCTCTTGCTTTCAGAAGAGAATTGATAAACGCCGTTACACCATTTTTATCCATTCCTGCTGTTGGATTATTTGCATTTGTCAACGATGTGCCTGCCAGTCTTCCATCCGGTGTTGCACCTGTATTTCTTCCGTAGGTTGTATTGTCACGGTTATTGATATTAACCATACCAAAACAATCTAATCCAAAATATTTCCCTGAAATATCCAGCATTGTGTAGCAAACCATTTCATGAACGGCCGCCATCATATCGTCAACTTCTTTCAGATCATTGCCAAACTTATCAACATTCAGAAGCATAGCCCGTTCTTCCTCATATCCTTCAAAGTTTGCTTTCAGTACCTCTAAAAGCTTTTCTCTTGAAATACTTTTATCTTCGTAGACGCATTTCTTAATTGCATAAAGAGAATCAGAGCTGGTCACAATGCCGTAGATTTCATCGGATCCGCCACATTTTTTGCATCCGCCGTTGATTACACCTTTTCCGGCGTCCATACATCCATCGTAGAGAATATTGTGAAGATTTAATGACATATCCTGTGCGATGATCTCGTATCCTCTGGAATGATTTCGTGCGCTGACATCTGTCAGGAATGCTACGTTTTTACAGTAAACATCCCACAATTCATCGAAGCTGTCGTAATCGGTCAGGCAGGTATCATTTGGTGTCAATCTGTAAGTTCCGGTAGAATCATAGCCTCCGTTAATCGTTCCCCAAAGAACATTGGCCATATTCAATACGGAGTTTGGACTTACAATAATTCCATGATCCGTTGTAAACTCACCGCAGCCAAGCGGCATCCAGTTTAAAGCTTCCTCATAAGAGATTCCGAATACTTTCATAACACCCGGAATAATATTTTCATCTTTGTAAAGCATCGGATAGGTACATCCCTCTCCAATAACATCCATTGCTTTTTTATATAATTTCGGATTCATACCATCGTACATACGAAGAGTAAGCTGTGGCACAATGTCTTTTACTCGTCTGGAAACTTCCATAATTACCAGAGCAAGCTCGTCTGCTTCATCAGGATATTTTCTTCCAAGTCCACCAACGATTACTCTGTCATCTGTCACCTGCTCTTTTACGATCATCAACTGCCAGAAACTAGTCAGCAGGCGAATCGCTTCAGTCTCATCAATACGTCCTTCTTTGATATCCTTTGTATAGAATGGTGCGAGATAATCATCCATTCTTCCCCATTCACGAGCTCCGTCCACCATGTTATATATGATAACCAGCTGAATTGCCTCACGGAAAGTTTCGGGTTTTTCCGTCTGCAATTTGCGGCAGATTCGTTCCATCTCTGCCAAATCTTTTCTACGCTGTGATATGTACCCAGAATCCTGGACACATATTTTAAACTAGGCGGAACACATGG